>JAZGDL010000492.1:0-4182 GCA_036477795.1 Phycisphaerae bacterium | reverse complement strand
TCGGCCAACATGACATTCACTCCCGCCAATCCGTCTTCCCGTCCTCGCCCCCGTTCGTAGGCTTGTGGCGGCGATCCAGCGACGGGGGGATCGCAAGCAGGTCTTCATCGTCTCCGCCGGCGTCCCCGTTGTCGCCAGGAAGGGGGGAGGGGGGTCTGTCTTCCTCCCCGTCAACGCTGCAACCGTGCAACACCTCACGTATCTTCTCGATGAGGGGCAAGATCTTGATTTCCTCGGGCATCGGGTCGCCGGGCATCAGTCGTGCGGGTCGGCCCTTACGATCCTCAAGGTTCTTGACGAAGCCACGGTCAATTGCTGCCGCAACACGTCGCGACACAGTACCCCGATCCAATTTCAAGTCCTTCCGTAGATCGGCTTGGGATACCTTCCCCTTGTTGCCGGCAGTCAGCTCAGCGACCTTCTCTGCCGTTTCGCGAATGGCAGGCGGCACGGTTGCCTCGACAGCGTCGGCAACCAGATCGGCGACAAGTTCGCGCACGACAGCGTAGTCATCCAGCCTGGCGATAATTCTCCCATCCTCGTCCCGATCGCGGTTGACCTGGTGAAGGATCGCATGCGCCTTGACAAGGTGGACGACCGCCTTGAAGTCTCGACGCAGCCGCACGCCGACGGGTGGCACCAGGGCTGCGAGAGCCTTGGCGAAGGGGATAGTGACCCGGTGTTCGCTGCCCTTGAGCCACGTTTGCAGGGCGTGCCATCGCGTCGTGTCGACGGCGCTGTCCGCTTCATCGACCAGGGCCGCGAGAACCGCCTTTGTCTGCGCCGGTGTATCTCGCACCGTAACCGACAGCAGCCGCGTTTCAATCTCGGGATTCAGATGAATGGCAGTTGTCGTTATGAGAAGGCCGGTCGGCCCCTCCCGCTCGATCCGACGGTTCCGCAGGCCGTCCTTGGTTTTCTCCACGAACTCGTAGACCAACCGGCCTTCCGAGAGCAGGGATCGCATCAGGTAAGTGCCGAACTTGCCTTGGAGCCCAGCGGCCTCGAAGACCACCAGGAACCGGTGCTTCAACGGCTCCTCGCCATAGGCCAGCGCCCGCTCCGATAGACCAGTGCGGGCGTAGTAGGCGTCTTCGGGCAAGAAGCGCAGCACATTCTCAACCGTGAAGGACTTTCCACCGCTGGAAGGCCCCTTGACGACGACGGAGATCGGGAAATCTAGAAGTCGGCTGGTTAGCGCCAGGTAAAGCACTTTGGCGATTCGGTCCTCGCCCACCAGCCCAGACCGGCGGATGTCTATTGCGAACCGGTCCAGGATGCGCGGGTCGTGGGCAAGCTCCTGGCACCGCTCCCAGGCTTCCTTGTGTTCGGCGTCCGTTTCTGCGGCGGCGAGGTCCTCCCATGCCACCGATGCGTTGAGCGCCTCCTGCCACCGCTCATTGACCCGTTCGGGGTCATCGAGATAGAGGCCGCTTGGGTCCTTGTGTTCGCCGAGATCGACAAGCCGCGCCCGGTCGCGGATGCGGGAGGAGGACAACCACTTCCTGACGGCTTCGCCGCCCTTGTCGGGCTCGGTCACGATGAAGATGATTTCGATGTCGTCCAGGTGCCCGGCGTCCCGATCTTCCCGCCAGTTCGCCGCTCCGGGGATCCCGAGGGCGGGGATCCCGTGATACCAGAGGGTGTGGCAGTCGCTTTCACCCTCGACGAGCACCACAGCCCCCGCTTTCTTCACCTCCTCCAGGTGCCAGAGACCGTAAAGGCAGGGCTTGTCGCCGGACTTCCACCGGAACCGATTGTGACCGGCCTCGGTCTTGGTCACTGCCACGCGGAATCGGACCGCTACCTCGTTGCCAGCGGGATCGAGGTACGGCATCCTGACGGCGGGCGCACCGCAGTACGTGAACTCTGTAAGCCCGAGCGCCTTTAGAAAGTCCACCGGAATCCGCTTGGCGACGGCGTACTGCGCCAGCGTGCACCCGGGGTGTTGCGCGGTTGCGGTGTTGTTCGGGGGGATATACCTCCCCCCTCCCCCCTGCCGGCGGCGGTCAGGTTCCTCGGGGAACAGGTCTGCCCACTCCAGTCCCATCTCCCGCAGGATGGCCTCGTTGTCGCAGCCGGCGAAGCATCTGAGGAGAACCCGCCCGTCGTCGCCCTCGCCGATGCTGAGGCTGGTCTCGCGGTCACGGTGGCAGGGGCAGAGCGCCGTCCAGCCTTTGCCACTGCGCTTTACGTTCTTGAGGCGGTCGAGGACTCGTTGGACGGGGCTGGGTTGCTGTGTTCCCGACTTCACGGTTGTGCCGCTCCCGCGCCTTGATCGGTCGTTGAGCGGCGGCGACAGCTGGCTATGAACGCGTCGAGCACGTTGCGCTCATACCGAACGCGACCGCCGATTCGATTGAATCCAGGAGGTTTTCCTGCCCAGCGCCAACGGCGTAATGTTGCCACCGCCACGCGCAGGTATTCAGCCGCCTCCGTTTCGTCCAGCAACGGACTCTCAATTTCATGCATTGGGATTACCCTCTCTGAACCGGAGCGCACAAATGCGCTCTGGAGGGCAAGAATGGAGCAGTGTTTGTATTGTTGATAATGGCGAGTTCCGTTGCGCCATAAGGCAGAACTCACCATAGGTGAGAGATTAACTAGAAGGCTTCGACCTTAAACCCAACGCGCGTCTGATTAATTCACCAAGTGCTTGGTTGGACTTGGTGGAGTCCGGATCAATGGGAGAGAGGCACGCTTCGATGAAATCGAACAAGGGCCCGTAATAACGCTCTGAGTAGGCGTCGAACGGGATGGTCTTCTTTTTAATGTGAATCCATGACCCGTAAGTGGAGGTCATCGCTCGAATGTACCGATGCAATGCCCAGTCGGGCTTGGTCCCAGGTTTAACAGGAGGTATCGACTGCAGCGCCAAGTCCGCAGCCTGTGGAAGATCTGGGAGACCTTGCAATTTTGTTCTCAAAGCGTCGATCTCTTTAGAGAGGACTTGGTCGACGTCCAAAGCACTTGGCCCTCTACCCTTGGGGCGGAGGTAATTCGTTTCACTAAAGTTTAAAAGCAAGAAATAGAGGGTCAGGTCGTCCGCCGCGTTGATACCGTTAATCAGTGTTTCTGAAGCAACCTTTATCGCGCGGAGGCGCTTTCTCACCTCTCTTATCGGGGTTCGTCCAAAGGTGGCTGATCGCTCAATAAAGAGGAAGGTTGCGTCGCTGTATACCGAGTGGAACAGCGCTTCTCTTTCGTATGGCTTGAGACGGTCCTTCCCTAGCGCATTCGCGATTATACGTTCAATGCGCCCCAAGTCGGAGTCGCTATAAAACGCTCTGACATCCTTCGGGATATCCCAGCTTACGCGCCAAGGTGTTTGGCTTGGCTTTTGGGACTTCATTCTTGCACCCCCTACGGCGCGCCCTACGAGGAAAGGTCGGCGCGGCGGGCCGGCGTAGGGGGCCGGCTTTCGGTGATCAACCTAGCCGCGCCGGAGTTAGTTTTACTGTGTCCGCTTGAGTTTCACAACCTCCGCGCCGGACTTCCCATTTAACCAACCGTCAAGTGCGGCGGCGGTCGTTTCCGCAGCGCGGCGCAGCGGGTCTTGATCGACGTGTGAGTATCGCGCTGTTGAACTGGAATCTTTATGGTGCAACAACGCGCCGATTATTGGAAGTGATAAGCCGCTGCCAGCCCCGGCGGCCCCAAAAGTATGACGCAAATCGTGCATCCGCAGGTCCGGCAAGCTGGCCCGTTTTCTGATGTGGCCCCAGGCTGTGGTTGGAGTGACCAGATGTTTTCCGGGCTTGCGCCCGGCGATGATGTAAGGGTTGTCCTCCCGACGCTCGATAGCGTTCAGAACCGCGAGGGCGGGGGGTGTAAGCAGAATAATCTTTGCGCCGGTCTTGGAGTCGGGCAACGTGAGTGTGCCGGCCTCAAAATCGACCCACTCCCAACGGGCCAACATGATTTCGCGCAGCCTACAGCCGGTGAGGACCAGCAAGCGGACCAACGGTATGATGCTGGGCACGCTCCATTGCTCACGCTCCACTTCCGCCAACGCCTTGCCAAGACGTTTCAGTTCGTCAGGTGTCAGATACCGTTCTCGCTTCTTTTCCGGGTACTTCTCTATGTGCAAGCAGGGGTTGGTGCCATCAGGCCGCAAATTCCATAGTTCGGCGAGGTTGAAAGATTTTGATAGAAGGGCAACCATCCGGTTAGCCATCACAG
>JAZGDL010000491.1:0-9341 GCA_036477795.1 Phycisphaerae bacterium | reverse complement strand
TCATCAGGCACTCGCACTGGAGTAACCCACCTCTAAAGGGTTTGTCGATTTAGTCGTGTGGAGCGCTCCCTGATGTAGCGCCACCCCTTGTGGGTGGCGCCCAACGCGGGTGCGCCACCCACAAGGGGTGGCGCTACAGACTAAATCGACAAACCCCAAAGAGATGGGGCACCCCGCCTGTACGCACTCAACACTGCTGCATGGAACGGACATGAGAACTACAAAACGATACAGGGTGTGGGACCGGCTCTCCAGCCGGTCAAATGACAGGCTGGAAAGCCTGTCCCACAATTGACTTAGAGGAAAGCAATAATGAAATTCGCCACCAAAGCGGTATACGCCGCACAACCATCGGAGCCGGCCACCGGGGCGTTGGTTGCTCCCATCTTTCAGACTTCAACGTACCAGCAGCAGGAGCCCGGCATCAACCGCGGGTTCGACTATTCACGAACCAACAACCCCACGCGGGAACGCCTGGAGAACGTCCTGGCTATCCTTGAGGGTGTCGAGCATGCCGCGGTGTACGCGTCGGGAATGGCGGCGGAGAACGCGGTCCTGCAAGCCCTGCTCAGGCCCGGCGATGAAACCATCGTCCCGCCGGACGTGTACGGCGGCACCCACCGGTTGCTCAATCTCGTGTATGCGCCCAAGGGCTATCACGTTACGACCACGGATCTGTCGGACCCGGACGCTATCGAATCGGCGATCTCCTCCAAGACGCGGATCATCTGGATGGAGTCGCCCACCAACCCGCGCCTGCTGATCTACGACATCCAAGCCATTTGCCGAATCGCCCACGACCACGGAGTGCTGGTGGTGGTCGACAACACCTTTGCCTCGCCGGTCTTCCAGCAGCCGTTCGAGCTGGGGGCGGACATCGTGGTGCACAGCGTGACCAAGTACCTGGCGGGTCACTCCGATGTGATCCAGGGCGCGGTGCTGGTGCAGGACGAGAACGTTTTTGAACCGATCAAATTCCTGCAAAACGCGTGCGGCGGCGTGCCTTCGCCGTTCGATTGCTGGCTGACGCTGCGCGGGCTCAAGACGCTGGAGCTTCGAGTGCGCCGGCATGCCGACAACGCCGCCGCCATAGCCGCTGCGTTGCAGGACCATCCAGCCGTCGCCCGGGTGTACTACCCCGGTCTGCCGGGGCACCCCGGCCACGAAATCGCCAAACGGCAGATGAGCGGGTTCGGCGGTATAGTTTCGGTCGAATTGGACGCGCCCGCCGACCGGGTACGGGCGTTTGTCTCGTCACGACGCTATTTCGTGCTGGGCGAGAGCCTGGGCGGCGTGAAGTCGCTCATTTGTCACCCCGCCACCATGACGCATGCCTCCATCCCCGCCGAAGCTCGTGCCAAGCTGGGACTGTCCGACTCGCTCGTTCGGATATCGCCGGGGGTCGAGGATGCCACCGATCTCGTCGAAGACCTGCTCAACGGCCTGCGGACTCTGAAGCTCAACCGTTCCGTACCGCGGGTGCCGACGGGCGGTCGTTCGGAACTGCGAGGGTTAACGAGCGGCGTCCGAAGAATGTGACGTACCTCTACGCCGTGCCCGCTCCTTTACAGTCGCGTCTCGGATCAGCCAGTACCGCTAGTGTCAGCGGTTCACGGCGTAGTACACGCGGCGGCGGCTGACAAGTAGCACAACCGCCACCACCAGGGCTGTTGTGCCGAAGAGAACCCAGGCTAACGCGGAGGCGTATCCCACGCGATAGGGCGATTCAAAGGCGATTCGGTAAAGGTGCAGCATGTAGAACAGCAGCCCGTCGCGCTGGGCGCGGTTGAAGAGCAGATAGGATTGATCAAAGCTCTGCATGGAAAAGACCAAGCCGACGATTAGGTTGAACAGTATGGCGGGCGAGATGTGCGGCAGGGTCACGTGCCTGAAACGCTGCCACCGGCCGGCCCCGTCGATGGCTGCGGCTTCAATCAGGCGCGCCGGCACCCGTTGCAAGGCGGCCAGGAACACCAGCATGGTCCCGCCCCCAAGCCACAGGTGCATGATTATCAGGGCAGGCTTGCACGAGGACGGCGAATAGAACCAGTCCGGCGTCACCCACAAAGACGTTCCCGTCTCGTGAAACAGGCCCACCACGGGGTCCAGCAGTCGATAGAACAACCTGAGGGCGGCGTTGACCAGGCCGAAGCGCGGATTGAGCAGCCAACTCCAGATCATCACCGTAGGCCGGTTGTCCAACCAGAAGTAGGAAGTCTTCGGGCGAGACCGACTACGGGCGACCGACTAGCAACGTCGGCTCTCTGATTTGCTCTTCAGAATTGCCCGGATTCTCGTGAGCCAGCGAGAAGGGGCATCGGGCACGGGACGTTTTCTGCATTCCGGCGCTTTCTTCACGTCGTGTCCACTCGCGCGATAGAGAATGTGCAGACCATAGTCGCACCACGGGTTCCTGCAGGCCAGTCCGAACTCACATCCTTCACGATCAGGGGTGAAGATAAGGTACGATCTCTTGCAGGATGGACATAGCTTACCCTCCCGAGCCAGTCTGGTCATCGTTCGTCCCCCAACACGGCATGGAACCCAATAGGCGCGGTGGGTTCGCACCTTAGGGGCAGCGTAGATCTCCCGAAGCCTGTACTTCTCGACGTTGCTGTATTGGTCTCGTAGGTAGTCTATCGTAAGTTCGAGCGAGGGTCCGTCGTCGAGGAATCGTATGAATTGGCCCAAGCTGGTTGAGCACGTGTTGCAGCGGATCGCGCGACGAATACGGGTAATCCGTCCGGCGGGGCAGTCAGAACAGAACTGGCCTATGACGAAGGTGCCCGACGTGGCTTCCACCAAACGGCCAACATCGCTGACGAGGAGGTCATCCCAGTTGCCCTCTATCGCGCGACACTGCGCTGCCAGTTCCAATTCACAGGTCTTTGATGTGTGGTTTGTTCGAGTGCGCAGATTCACAGCCATCGGGACGCCTGAAAGGGGCAATTCCCCTTCTAGTTGATACTCCGATCGGACGCGTCGTATCATTCACGCCACTGTCTCTCCACTTCGGTCCGCCGGCTGGTTGGACAAGCTCAATTCAGCCCGCACCTTTTTCGAGACAGCCTTCGCCTAGGAGTCTGTCGGACTTGGAAAACGCACCCGCGTTAGAACGACGGAAACGCGGTTTTGTGTTGATCCCTCCATCGGGTGACCGGCGAAACTCGCCCGAAAACAAGGATGCCCGCGCAAAGTCCGACAGACTGCTAGCTGTACGCCACCCGCTGCGTTGTCGACAGGTGGTGTTCGCCAGGCTGTCCTGAACTCATTGGCTATGCTCACACAAGGGGCTCAGACCTCCGCCAGTCGAAGCCGGCGCACAACACGCTCCAGATATGATGGATTAGCGCAAAACGTACCGGGCGCGCTCGCAAGAATTACGGAATCCAAGGGCAGCTATTTGAGCCGCGCCAGATGTAAGCCGTACAAACGCCATACACCGCGACACACAAACCGCCGCGGTGTCGGCCCAACGGCACCCGGACATATGCCGACGCGCCTTCGAGCGCCGGTCAGTTCTATTTCCGTAAGGAATCTGTGAGCGCGCGGCGAACGGTTTGCGCTATTCACCTCTACAGAGTTTGTGATTTGAGGTGATGGCGCGACACGTTGTTCGGTAACAACGTTCCGCGGCAATCCAACTACGTTCTCCAGGCCCAAATAGTCTGTGATCGATCCGGGGGCGAAGAGTTGGTCTGCGCGCAGCGGTTCGTGCCGTCACCGAGGCACTGGCAGAGGTGATGTCATGACCCGGATCCGGCCTGTAGCGCTCGGAACGTACTGCGCGCGACCGGTGCCATGCGTTGCCTCGAAAGCAAGGGAGGTTTACGCATGCGCTCCAACATTCTGTACACAGTTCTCATCACGGGCACAGTCGTCGGAACAACCTATACCGCTGCCAACGCGGTACTGCCGGATGACCAGACCGTTGAATACCGCATCCATGAAACACCTACCGATCCCAAGAGCGCGGTTGTCTTCGTCGTGAGACTTGAACTGACGGCTGAGGACTCGGCCGGTTACGAAGTCGGCTGGGAGATCACTACGGCTCAGTTTCGGCAGCCCGGCACACCCGACACAACATGGACGGAAGACTATCCGTACGTTGACACCACGGACGGACTGTGGTGGGTTAAGCACGCCGACCCTGAAGCCCCCGAAGCATCTGAATTCGTCCTCCCCCCGTGGCTGCTCAGCACCGCAACTGCGGACGACCCACAGGATGACGACCTCGACTACGATCTTGAGGGTGTGGCGTACAGTCTCCCACCCCCACCCGGCGAGCCGCCATACGAGAACACCGCAGCGCTCGACTACTCGTTCACGCTTGCACAACAGGAGATCCTGCTAGTGGAGGGCGACGATGAGCCGGTGGACGCCCCTAATGGCGTTGAACCCCCAGACTAATCCGAGCGTTTCGATCGCCGTTCAGCACGCCCGCGGACGAGTTCTTGGTTTTTGCCGATGCTCTCGAGAATCTCGCCAATGCGCCATTCTTGGGTCTTTGATTCTCCCGAATCCTGCAACGCGATCAGGCGATGGGCAGCGAGCTTCAACCATCCTGCGGCCGCTTGGTCATCTGCCTCGGTTTTCCGACACAGGTAGAGGATGCCGATACGTAGCTCGGTTCGGCTCAGTTCGACGAGATGGTCGACGACTTCCGGCTCGAGCTGAGCAAGCTCCCGGTGGATGTCGTAAGCCCTCTCAAGGTCCTTGAGTGCCTCGTCGTATCGCCGGAGTTTGCGAAGGGACTGGCCTCGCAGAGCGAGCATTGATGCCAACTCTGACTTGAGTGATCGATTGTCGGGATAGAGCGCGAGCAAGTCCGCCCGGATTGATGCTCCCTTGTCATACGCCACCAGCGCTTCCTCCCAGTTATCGCTAGCGTATGCTCTGCGCCCTGCCAGCCGGTAGGAGAATCCGAGCAAGCGCAGCCACTCAAGACTGCGGGGGTCCTCGCTGACAACATCAGCAGCAAGGTCAATTCCCGCTTTCACATAGCGTTCGGCTTTCTCTGGATCGCCAGTTTCGAAGTATAGCTCCGCCAACCTATGAATGGCCCCATAACGATAACGCAAGACAACCGGGTCATCGCGCGGGACGGTCTTGCCAACCTCGATCGCTGACTCGAATAGCGCGATCGCCTGGTCCAACTGCCCTTCACCTTGGCGCGCGCTCCCGAGCCGGATGAGCCCGCCCATTTGGAGGCCGCTCTCGGCGAGTTCGGCAACCGTTTTCGTCCTGATGCGTTCCGCGGCCACGAAAACCGTCGCGGCAGTCGCGACCACTGCTATGACCATTCCAACCGCTATCGGCAATCGGAGTCTCCGGATGCTTTTCCGGAAGACGTAGAAGCTGCTCGCCGACTTCGCCTCGACCGCGTCTCCGGCCAAGTAGCGATCCAAATCGTCGGCAAACGAAGCTG
Organism: Phycisphaerae bacterium; assembly: GCA_036477795.1. GTDB lineage: Bacteria > Planctomycetota > Phycisphaerae > UBA1845 > UBA1845 > JAZGDL01. The sequence goes on along the minus strand of JAZGDL010000491.1, from coordinate 3,913 downwards.
CGGAATGGTATCGACGTTCCTTTTGCTTCTCCAACGCCTTCAAGACGATCTTCTCAAGATCGTCGTTGACGTCGCTCAGAGCGCCCGGCCGATCACACGTATTGCGCCCAAGCGCTTTTCTCAGGGGGATCGGTTCCCGCGATACGATGTTGTCGCGAACCGCATCGGGACTTCCGTCCATCGGATACGGGAAACGGCCCGTGATAAGCTCGAAGAGCAGGACGCCCAGCGAGTAGATGTCGGAGCGGAGGTCGATTGCCTTGCTCATACCGCTAGCCTGCTCGGGGCTCAGATATGGGAGAGTACCCACCACCTGCCCCGTCTGTGAAATCGCCTGCACGTTCTTTGCGTCGTCGTCCCCGGAAACGTCTCTGCCCAGTCCGAAGTCCAGCACGGACGGCTTTCCATCTGCATCAACCAGGATATTGGCCGGCTTAATGTCTCGGTGAATGACCCCGGATTCATGTGCGCTACTCACGGCGCGACACACTCGTGCAAAGAGCTGCACAATTTGGCGCACGGAGAGGTCATTCAGCAATACATAGTCGCCGATCGGCAGACCGTCGACGAACTCCATCACCAGAAACGGGCGTCCGCGGACTTCACCGGCCTCGTACAGCGTCACGATGTCGGGATGCTGAAGGCGCGCAACCAGCTCCATCTCGCGCGCCAGGCGCTGACGTTGGCGTTCCGACGCGAGCGGGCCGTCGAGAAGCACCTTGATGGCAACGGGGCGCTTCGCTGCGCGGTGGACGGCCCTGTACACGACACCCTGTCCACCGTAATGAATGCGCTCCTTCACATCGTACTCGGGTAGCGCCTCACGAAAAAACGCCCAATCTTCTTCACACGCGCTGTTGGAACGCGGCCTATGGGTGAGCGAGGCTGCCCTCGGCTTTGCCTCCTGATCTGAGGCGTCGACCTCATCCGGCGCTTGCAGGCGATTCCCAGGCTTCGGCGTCAAGCCGGAGTTGCTCCCTGCGACGCCACCGGAGCGCGCTTCACTTCCGACGCCCTGCGCCAACAACTCTTCTGCGAGTTGTTCGTTGATCTGATCTGCCTTAACCTTCTTCATACGCACGTCCCTGGGTGTTTCCAGGATGCTCTATTCGTCGGTGGATTCCTACGTCGCGCGACCTGGCACGTCGCATGTTCCGTTGTCACTAAAGAACCGTCCGGCCGATCCCAGCAGTTCTTTCAGCTTCCGCATTCCGCGAAATAGCAAGCTGTTGACCGCCGACCGACTCTTGCGCATCGCTTTGGCAATCTGGTCGTGCGAGCGACCCTCGACGTAACGCAGCGTAATGGCCGTTCGATAGTTCTCCGGTAGTGCGGCCAGAGCGATCTGTACTGCGTCCACGGCCTCCCGTGTGGACACCTCTTTGCTCGGGGTATCCTGAGGACTGGACACGCGTGCGAAAAGATCAACGAAAGAGGTACTCTGCCATCGTTCGTGCACTATCACATCACTTCCACCTCGTTTCATAGCTCCTGCTCTTCGGATGGCGTCGGCAATCCTTCGCTGGGCAATCCGGGTTAGCCAGGGATCGAACTCCTCCGATCCGGTTGAGGTGATATCTGAGGCGCCGCAAATGACCGTGATCCAGATATCCTGCAGGACATCGTCTGCGGACACAACGCGTCTCATCCTGGAAGGGATCTTCGCCTCGACGTAGGAGCGAAGGCCCTGAGCACGGCTCATGAGAAGCGGGAGTAGCAAAGAGGATTCCATAGCAGCCTCTGATGGCAGTGTACCGGGGTATCTTCCGGATCAACGGCGACGTGGTCACGCACGTTTCAAGGGATTCTAGGGCCTCGTGCCTCTTTCGCCAAGTTGACACTACTTTACGTCGCCGAAGCCATGCCCTCGCAGGGACAACCCTCTCAAGGTCGTCGAACACCTGCGCCACCTCATCCGTCGAGGACCATGATCCGCGTGTTTCGGTCAAGCGTCAGGGTTGTAATCTCGCCGTCGTCCTTTTGGAGCTCGAGCCGAACGAGCCAGTATTTGCCGTTCTTGCCGTGTGCGAACCAGGAGCCGGTGGCTTTCGGCTCCGCCGAGAGGATGGTGCCGACAGTCTGGGTGTCCCAGGGGCCCCGGCGACGTTCAATGCGCTGGGTGACTCGAATCTTCATGCCGGGACGCACGTCCGTCGCGTTCAATGGGTCAGCCTCCGTTCATTGCGGCCCCACCGTGCATCGTTGAGATCAAGCCTATTATAGTTCCAAATCGGGAGGCACAACACCCTGGTAATTCTCCTTCCGCAGCACATTGGAATCGGTTGGAGACCTTGCGTGGCGGCGCCGGGAGGGGGTGCCCCGCCTTCTCTGAAGGTGGGGGCTGGATGATACGACAGGGGCCGACGTTGGCGCGCGGATCATCTTATCCCCCACCTCGAAACGAGGTGGGCCACCCAGCGCAGGAAGGGATTCCTGCGTGGGTAGGGACGAGATAGGAATCTCGTCCCAGCGGGTGTAGCGCCACCCCTTGTGGGTGGCGCCGGCTTCGTCCGCCAAACAGCGAGCTACTGCGAGCCGTTTCTATCGGTCTCGTCGTTAGTGTCGGTAGTTGGAATGCCTTGTCCGTCCCGGATTTCGCCGAGGAAGGATAGGGCGGGCTTATGGTCGGGGTGCTGACTGAGAGCGGATTCGAGGATTTCGGCGGCGGTGGTGGTGTCGCCTTGCCTGAAGCTCAAGTAGGCGTGCAGCAGTTTCCATTCGGGGCGATCCGGGTTCAGGCGGCGGCCACTGCGCAAGCAACGGCGGACCACGGGCCAATCGGATAGGCGGGCGGAGGCTTCAGCCAGCAGCCACCAGGCGCGGGCGTCATTTGGGTTTCGTCTCAGATGGCTGTTGACCAGGGGCGGGACCTGGTGCGGCTGGTCCATGCGGAGGTAGCAGGTGGCGACGGCGCGGACCACGGCGGGCGACGGCGAGTCGGCGGGCGGAGCCCGCCCTACCGGCGCGGGTAGGAACGAGATGGGAATCTCGTCCCAGCGGGCGAAGGGAGCGGTCCCGAGCAGTGGGAGCAGGACGGCTAAAGCTTCTTCGTAGCGGTTGAGTTGCAGGAGCACCAGGCCGTACTGCTGCGCGACCCATGGGGAGTCGTGCATGACCACGATCAGCTCGTCGTAGTCATCTGCCACTTGCTGCAAATCACCGACCAAGGCACAGACGCCGGCGCGCAGGAGCAGTAGCCGGGCATCGCGTCCAAAGTCGTCGATGCGATCGTCGAGGAATTGTCTTGCCTGGGCGGGGCGATCGAGGGTGACGAGCGACTCGACGACGGCTAGAAAGTAATCGACGTTTTGGGGATCACGGGCGGCGGCCTGGTTGTAGTGCAGGAGGGCTTGTTCGTGACGGCGTTGCTGCTCGGCGATGAGGCCCTTGATGTAGGCCAGGTCGGCGGATTCGTCGCCCAGTGCCGCGGCCCGGTCGGCGGCGGCGGTGGCGGCGGGCATGTCACCCTGCTCCGTTTTGCAGAGGGCCATCAGGCGCTGCAAAGCCGCGTTGTCGGGGTGGAGTTCAATCGCCTGCTGCAAAGTCATTACAGCTTCGTCTATGCGACCGGCTTCGATCTGTTGGGTGGCCAGGCGGTATTTCATTTCGCTTCGCAGGCGCGACCAGTTCTGTTCGGCTCGGGCGCGGTTCTTTTCGTGCGGCTGGGTTTGACAGCCGGTCAGCAGAGTCCAGATGATCAGAGTGGATGTGAGGTTATGGGTGAGTGCTGAAGGCCCACGGGTTGCAACCCGTGAGCTTGGGTGAATCACGTGTGCTGGGTAGGGGTTATTGGTGGTCCGTCTCATGGGTTTGTTACCCGTTGTCCGAGTTTTCAGGATCATTCCGGTTGGATTGGTCGGGGGCGGTGTTATCGCGGAGAGGGATCGCGGGCCGTCCGAATGGCGGTGCTTCG
>JAZGDL010000490.1:0-2000 GCA_036477795.1 Phycisphaerae bacterium | reverse complement strand
CCGGCGATGGGAGCCTTCAACGAATGGGCCCGGGGCTCGTTTCTGGAGGCGCCGGAGCACCGCGATGTGGTGACGGTGGGGATGAACCTGCTGTTGGGAGCCGCGGTGCAGACGCGTGCCAACTGGTTGCGTTCCCAGGGCGCGTCGCTGCCGGCCGAGGCCCAGCGTTTCGCACCGCGTGAGCTGGCGGAGCTGAGAGAACTGCTTTCGTGATTCTGAGGAGTAGGCGGCTTGTCCAAATCTGACGGCAGCGAATCGACGCTACAGACACCGATCGCCATCATCGGGATGGGGTGTCTGTTTCCAAACGCCCGGGGACTGCAAGAGTACTGGCGGCTTCTTCGACGATCCGAGGACGGCATCAGGGAGGTGCCGAGCAGCCACTGGTCGGTCGCGGACTATTTTGCTCCGGAGGGCAACGGGGCGGACCTGACCTATTGCCGCCGCGGAGCGTTTCTTTCCTCAATCGATTTTGATCCGACGGAATTCGGCATTCCCCCGGCGACGCTGGAAGCGATCGATACGTCGCAGCTTTTGAGTCTGGTGGTGGCTAAGGCGGCCATGCAGGATGCGGGTTACGGTCACGAGCGCGAGTTCGATCGTTCCCGAACCAGCGTGATTCTCGGGGTGACCGGGACGCAGGAGATGGTGCTCCCGCTGGCGGCGCGGATGGGGCATCCCATCTGGCGGCGGGCTCTGCGGGCCTGCGGGGTGTCAGAGGATGTCACCGAATCGGTCGTCCGGGAGATCTCCGAGGCCTACGTGTCCTGGCAGGAGAACTCCTTTCCGGGACTGCTGGGCAACGTGGTGGCCGGTCGGATTGCCAACCGGCTTAATCTGCGGGGCACCAACTGCGTGGTGGACGCCGCGTGTGCCAGCTCCCTGAGCGCCATTCACCTGTCCATGCTGGAGCTGAGCAGCGGGCGCAGCGACCTGGCGCTCTCCGGCGGTGTCGACGCGCTGAACGACATCTTCATGTTCATGTGCTTCAGCAAGACGCAGGCGCTGTCGCCGACGGGCGACGCCAGGCCGTTCTCCAAAGACGCCGACGGAACGGTGATCGGGGAAGGCGTGGGAATGGTGGTGCTCAAGCGTCTGGAGGACGCCCGTCGCGACGGCGATCGGATCTACGCGGTGATTCGCGGGATGGGCTCATCCAGTGACGGCCGATCACAAAGCATCTACGCCCCGCGCTCGCAGGGCCAGGCTGAGGCACTGCGCAGTGCCTATCGCCTGGGCGGCGTGGACCCCGGGACCATCGAGATGGTCGAGGCCCACGGTACGGGAACCAGGGTGGGTGACCTGGTCGAGTTCGAGGCCCTCAAGACGGTGTATCGCCAGGCCCGGGCGCGGGGTACCTGGTGTGCCCTGGGTTCGGTCAAATCGCAGATCGGGCACACCAAAGCCGCGGCGGGCGTGGCCGGGCTGATCAAGGCGGTGCTGGCGTTGCATCACCAGGTCCTGCCGCCGACCATCAAGGTCAGCGAACCCAATCCGGAGTTCGAGATCGCCTCGAGCCCGTTCTATCTGAACACCGAACCGCGGCCGTGGATCGCTACCAATGCCCACCCGCGGCGAAGCTGCGTCAGCTCATTCGGTTTCGGGGGAAGCAACTTTCACGTGGTGCTCGAAGAATGCGCCAGCGCCGAAGTCGACGTAGCCTGGGACGGTTCGGTGGACATTATTGCGTTGTCGGCCCGCAGCCGCGAGGAACTGACCGAACAGGTCGCCCAATGGCACAAGTTGTCGTCCGAATCCCCCGCTCGCAACGTCGTTGCCTATCGGGCCAAGCAGTCGCGGGATGCGTTTTGTCCCAGCGACGACCAGCGCCTGGTGCTGGTGGTGGAGCACGGCGCCGATCTGACCAAGTTGCTCGCCGAAGCGAAGAAGATGCTGGTCGCCAAAGATGGTGAACCAACCTGGAGTGTGGCGAACGCGTTCTTCGGATCGTCGGCGGCTGACGGAAAGACGGCATTCCTGTTCCCCGGACAGGGCAGCCA
>JAZGDL010000049.1:0-3579 GCA_036477795.1 Phycisphaerae bacterium | reverse complement strand
TAACATGCCACGAGGGCTGTGTGGCCTTGTAGCGCTGGGCGACTTTGTTCAGGACTTCGTTGGCCATGGCGTAGTCCACCTGCCCCTGACGACCGAAGCGCCCGCTGACCGACGTGAACAAAACAAGATACTTCAGCGCGTCGGCCTCGACCGATTCGAGCAAGTGTCGCAACCCCGCCACTTTAGTGTCGAAGACCCGCTCGAACCGCTCCATGGTCTTGTCGGTGATCAGCCCATCGTCGATAACTCCCGCGCCGTGGATCAACGCCCGAACAGGGCCTGCCTCCTGACGCACCCGCTCCATCACCTCCCGCACCGCGGCACCGTCACGCAAGTCGATCGAACGGTACAACACCCGCGCGCCGGCCCGTTCGAGTCGTTCGATGTTCGCCGCCACCTCGCGGTTGGCCAGACGTTTTCGATAGGCTGACTCCAGCCTGGCGAGGCTCGGTTTTTCATCCCCGGCGAAGGCGTGTTCCAGCAGGGCACGCTTGATCTTGGCCTCTTCGCTGAGACCGGCCAGCCAGTTCGGTTCCGGCTCCGGCGCGGGCGACCTGCCGAGAAGCACCAATGTGGGCCGGCAGGCCAGCGCCAACGCGTGTGCCGCTTCGGCGGTGACGCCGCGGGCCCCACCCGAAACGACCACCACGTCGCCCGGATCAAGTTCCAATCGCCCTTCACCGACTTCAGAGATGACCGAGTCCACACCGCGTCGAGCTTCGCCGTCCAGCCCTACTTCGATCGGTCCCTGCGACCCCAATTCCGCGATGACAGCCTCGGCAATGGCGTCAACGTCGCTCCACGCCCCGGCCACGTCCAGCGCCTTGCAGCGCACGTCGGGCCACTCGTGTGCGAAGGTCTTGGTCAGTCCCGCCAGGCCGCCCTGCACAGGTTCGTACGAACCGCCCATGAGACCAAAAGCGCCGTCCATGCGCGAGACCGTCGCAAACAGCGCCCCGCCCGCCGCGGCTGCGTCGCCGAGCATGGAACAGACACGTTGCGCCTGCGTGAAGGCGACCTTCAGGTCATCCTCCGCTTCCTCACGCCAGACCGCTTGGTCCTGAGTCCGTGGACGGGCCAGGTAGACCAAACCGCCGATGGGGGCATCGCCGTTTCCACCAACCTCGACAAGCGGCGCGACCACGCGCGAACGGATGTTCAGTGCCTTAAACCTGTCATTCAGTGCTCGCGGAAGCGCCGTCCGGTCATCAACGATCCAGATTTCCCGTCCCGCGGCGATGGCGATCTCGCCGCGTCTGGCGAGCTTCTGCAAGGTCACGGCCCGAAGCACGCGCCGTTCGAGTCGGGCATCATTTGCAAGCGTGTCACCCGGCTCCCCCTCCGCCGGCGCACACGCGGGCTCCGTGGTACCGACACAGCAAGCGCTCCCTGACGGTCGCGGCTCGGAAACGTCGGCAGCCGGACTCTTCATGTACTCAACGATGTTGCGCAGCGTGCGCAAACTACCGATGTACGACGAATCCACCGTTTCCATGGCCGGTATGCGGCTTTGCACTTCCGCGAGGATTTCGACTCGCTTGATCGAATCGATGCCCAGGTCAGCCTCCAGATCCATGTCCGGATCGAGCATCTCCAGCGGATAGCCGGTCAATCGCGCCACAACGTCGAGCAACGTCTTTTCCAGATCGTTTGTCTCGACTGGTCCATCGGTCGCCGCCGCGGGTTCGGTCTCTGTGACCGACGCATCTTCCGGCGTCGGCGATGCCGGCTCGTCAGGCATCGATCCCGAAACGGTGTAGGCGACGATGTCCCGCAGCGTTCTCAGCCGATCAACCTGCGTTCCGTTCAGTGGGCGCGCGGTCCGAACGCGCTGGCCCAGACGCGACAAGACGTCCACCCGCCGCACCCGGTCGATCCCCAGATCCTCTTCCAACTCCATTTCCAGGCTGATCGATTCCGACGGATAGCCGGTCGTTTCGGCGACAACCTCGATCAGGGCCTGCTCGATTTCATGCTCACTGCCCACGATCTCGGCTGCAGGGTGCGGCGATTCCGCGGGCGGCGTTGAGGATTGCACTACGGCAATGCCCTGAGACAGTGGGTCACCGGCGGCAGCCGATGCCGATTGTTGCGGTGTGGACCGCTCAAGCTCGCTCGGTACCGCCGGGGCAAGCCCGAGAGTCCTTTCCACCAGCCGTTGCTGACCCTCCATCACCATCTGAAAGGTCTTTTGGGCCTGCTCCTGCGTTTCCAGGAATCGCTGGTGGGCCGCGGCGGTCTGTTGCTGCAACGCCTGCATCGCCCGGAGCCCTTCCTGCACCACCTGGAGCACGCTGTTGACCTGTGTCGTGTTGATGCTCTCGTCGCTCTTGGCGATCTCTATTGTGGATTCCGTCCCAAGCCCAGGGATTGCAATCCGTGGGGCCTCGGCGTCAGAACGATTCCTCCCAGCGGAGCGATAGTTCACCCCCGTAAGAGGAATTACCATTTTCGGTTTGACCGGTTCCGGACAATCCGGCTCCCACTTGGAGAGCGCCACCGGACGCCCCCAAGCCGCCAACCGGGCCAGCACGCGGGCCAGGTCGGCCACCTGGCAGCGCCGTCCGCAACCGGCATCCAACGCCATCGCCTCGTAAGATCGGTCGCCAAGAATACCATAGACCAAACCCGTCAAAACCGCCTTCGGTCCCACTTCGACGAACACCCGCACGCCCGCGGCGTACAGATTCTCGATCTGCTTCGCGAAATTAACCGGATTCACCAACTGGCCGGCCAACAGTGCACGCGCCTGGTCGGCGTCATTCGGATAGGCCTCAGCCGTGCGGTTCGCGTATACCGTGGTTGAGCCCTGTGAGATCGACACGTCGTTCAGTACCTCGCGGAAGCGTTGGGCCGCCCCGGCCATCAGCTCAGTGTGAAACGCGCCCGAGACGTTCAACGGTGTTGTATGCCACCCGCGCGACGCGCAGGCCCGCGTGGCCCGCTCGATGGCGTCGCGGAGTCCCGACAGGATCCCTTGCGTGGGGCTGTTGCGATGGGCCAGCACCACGTCGATCTTCTCCTCCGTCAGCATTCGCTCGATCTGGTCCAGCGGCGCCTGGACCGCGGTCATGGTCCCGCGATCGCCCGTGCCTTCCGCCATGAGTCGCCCGCGAACCTCCGACAAGTGTCGCAGCGTGTCATCATCGATGCGCCCGGCGGCACGCAGCGCCACCAGCTCGCCATAGCTGTGACCCGCCACGGCGTCGGGCTTTACGTTGAATCGCTCGAGCACCCGCAACATGGCCACGCTCACCGCCCCGATCGCCGGCTGGGCGATGTCCGTTCGGGTCAGGGCCGCCGCCTGTTCGGATCGCTGCCGTTCCTCGAACGCCGGAACCGGATAGATGTAGTCGCTCAGCCGCCCCTTATTAGAGATGTGGTCCGCTTCGGCAATGGCGCGCCGCGCCTCAGGAAAAGTACAGACCAGGTCGCGGCCCATCCCCGTATACTGGCTGCCCTGTCCGGGGAACAGGAATGCCGTCTTTCCGTCAGCCGCCGACGATCCGAAGAACGCGTTCGCCACACTCCAGGTTGGTTCACCATCTTTGGCGACCAGCATCTTCTTCGCTTCGGCGA
>JAZGDL010000489.1:0-2689 GCA_036477795.1 Phycisphaerae bacterium | reverse complement strand
GTCGAATTTACGAATACAATAAAATCAATTACTTATCTACTGGCCTGTTTTGCAGAACACGCGAAATTAGGTTCAAAACGGGTCAATTCGGACTTTTTCAACAGCCTCGGCTAAAAGCAGACATTGGAGAGGCGAGCTGGAATGTCCGCTATACCCCCAGGAGCGGACATTGGCGGAGCCACGCCCAATGTCCGGGTCTGACCCATAACGGACATTACCGGCAGCGCGTCTTAAATGACAGAACGCTCGCAATATGGGATGATCCAAGTCCGAACTGCAGCGATGTCAAGGGTATGGTTGACGAAGAACTCCACTATGACGACGCTTTCATCGGCTTCTTGGAAGCGTTGTGGGGTGAGGGTTATCTATCTCCGGGCGGTCCCGAGGAGATGGCTCGGCTGCTCGACGGCATCGATCTCACTGGCAAGTCGGTGGTCGATATAGGCAGTGGCGCGTCCGCCGCTGACTTCCGGTTATGACCCATAACGGACATCTAGACGTTACTAATCGGACGTCTTCGGCGTCGTGGAGGACGACGTGACGTTTTCACTGCCTGCTGGGCTACACTAAGCCCAACCGTGCACTGGGCCACAACCGCTTGGTCGGCAATGTCTGGGTCTGGGAGGAGTGAGGATGACCATGCACCTGCCTGTCTTCGATAATGATGCCAATACTGATAGCGTGATTGGTGCGCTGCGCCGAACCGGCGCGGCCGTGGTCGAGAACGTGCTGGACGCCGACATCGTCGACGCCTGCACCGCCGAGTTGAGGACGGAGTTCGACGCGCGCGGCAAGCTTCAAGAGGACGACTTCAGCGGCTATCGCACCCTGCGATGCTCGAGCGTGCTGGGCTACGCACCGACCACGGCCGAGATGATCGGCCATCCCCTGGTGTTGGCCGTGGCCGACGCGATCCTGAAGCCTCATTGCCTGGCCTACCGTATCGGCAGCACCACCGGGATCGAGATTCTGCCCGGCGAGGACCACCAGGTTCTGCATACGGACGACTCGATCTATCCCCTGCGCATCCCCGGCCTCGAGTTCCAGATCGGCGTGATGTGGGCGCTGAACGACTTCACCGAGGAGAACGGCGGCACCCGCCTCGTGCTCGGCAGCCATGAGGTGCCGACCTATGACGAACGGAGGCTCGACGAGCCCGTCCAGGCGGTCATGCCCCAGGGGTCCGTGCTGTTCTACATGGGATCGCTGTGGCACGGCGGCGGCGCCAACCGCTCGAACGGCCCGCGCATGGGCCTGATCAACACCTATTCGCTGGGCTGGCTGCGCCAGGAGGTGAACCAGTACCTCGCCGTGCCGCCCGAGATCGCCGCCCGCTACGACGAGACTATTCGTTGCCTCCTGGGCTACACCAAACATGGCCGGAGCCTGGGCCACGGCCACACCCCCGGGGCCGCCCGGGTTCGACACAAGCCTAGTCAGGCCGACGGCACCGGTCTCGACCTGTGGGTCTGGGACGAGTGATGATCCGGGAGCTTGATCGTCCAGTGCATGCTATTGAGGCCCTGGTTTTTTGGCTTCCCACCGCCCCTTCCTCCGCGCGGGCCTAACGGTGAGACTTCGATGTCCGCTCTTACCCCAGAAGGGGACGTTCTCGTGGCCGTCACTGACTTCCGTTGCTGACCCAAAGGAGACATTCCGCCCTTCTTACAAACGTGATCGTTGACGACGCTACGCGAGAAGCTGGTCAAGATCGGGGCCAAGGTCATCCGCCACGGTCGCTGTATCACGTTCCAACTTGCCGAAGTCGCAATCCCGAGAAGCCTGTTCGCCAACATCCTGCGCTTGATTGACGGGCTGCGACCAGCACCTTTACCGCCATGACAGCGGCCGATCCAGTAGCATCCAGATTGCTCGACAGGACAGGTGTGCGCGGCGCGCGCCGGGGTACGCTCTCACAGCGCGAAAAGGTCACTGGCCGGGCTTTTGATCGCTAAATCGGTTCGACGAAGAGGGGAGATCGCTATGCAGACTGCCGGATCAGGACCGGATTGGCCTTCGGCCGCCCTATTTGCTACGCTACCGGTGGCCGCAAGTGGTCATCCGGGGAATCTCGGTTTCTAGGACTCAGCTCGTCCGAAGACCGCGCAAGCCACGCCTGACTAATTGTACAACTTTTGGTATTATACGATAGATACGGGCAGCAATATCGCCGTGTCGGCAAAGCTGGAATGGCAAAACCGCCCTGAAAACAAGACCTTCCGACGGTCGGATGAGACCGCAACGAAGGCGGGAACCGAGGCAAACAAGGAGGAGAACGTCATGAAAACGCGTGCAGTGATCGGATCGTTGGCGGCCCTAGTCCTACTTATGGGCCAGGCCTCCGCGGCGCCGGCCCGGCATTCGGAGCAGCTCGTGGAAGGCGCTTCGCAAGGCAATCACGAGCTCGACTGTACGGTCATCCGACCCTGGACCGAGAGCTCGGGCCCGAACGATTTCCTCTATCCGGTCATCGCCTGGGCCAACGGTTGGGACCAAGGCGACGTCATTGGAGAGATCACCCTCGAGGGCTACAAGCCCGGCCTGATCGAATGGGCGCTCGACGGCCCTTACATCGTCATCGCCGCCAATCAGTGGTCGGTCCAAGAGAGCGACGTGCTTCAATGCATCGAGTGGCTCGTCGATCAAGGCGTCGATCCGGATAGCGAATACTTTGACCGGGTCAACGATG
>JAZGDL010000488.1:0-16685 GCA_036477795.1 Phycisphaerae bacterium | reverse complement strand
CAACGAGGGCCATGTCAATCACTTCCTGATGAAACCGTGGGACGACGAGCACCTTAGAACCGTCGTCCGCGATGGCGTGCGGGCTTACCAGTTGATTCTGGACAACCGCCGACTTGAAGAGCTCACGGGCAAGCAGAAGGAAGAGCTCGAGGCCTGGAATCAGCGGCTTGAGGAGCAGGTCGAACAGCGCACCGCGCAATTGAGCACGCAAAACCAACGGCTGCAGCGACTGCAGCGTGAGCTCGAGCAGTCCCTTCGGGATACGTTGCATGTCATGGTCGCAATGTGTGAGGCAAGCAACCCTAACATCGGGATCCACTCCAAACGCGTTGCCCAGCACGCCCTCACCCTGGGCACACAACTCAGTCTCACCGGCGACGACCTTCGGGACGTTGAGTTCGCCGCTCACCTTCATGACATCGGAAAAGTCTCGAAGCTGCACGCTAAGAAGGGATCACGCTCAGGACGTGGTAGTGCGCGCAGCGGCGGCCGTTCCCTGCGGCATTCTGATTCGGGTTGCGCGATCCTTTCTCATGTTACCGGGTTCGGAGGGATAGCGCAGGCTGTTCGACATCAGTATGAGAACTACGACGGGACCGGCTATCCGGACCGCTCCAAGGAAGATGAGATACCGCTCATCTCCCGGATCATCGCGATTGCAGACAGCTACGACGAGACCGTGTTCTCATCGACAAGCCCGACGGCTACCTCACGCGGAGCCGGCAGGAAAGTGCTTCTCGCAGGTCAAGGCAAGCGCTTTGATCCAGCCTTGGTTGAGCTGTTCCTTGAGCACCTCGACAAGGAGTCCGACGAAACATGTAGCGACAGCGAGGTGGAGCTTTCGCCGACGCAACTGAAAGTGGGGATGAAGTTGTCCCGCCCGCTACAAAACAGCCAGGGCGTGCTTCTGTTGAAATCAGGCACCGATCTGACAGCGGAAATGATCGAGCGTGTCAAGCTGGCAGCCAACATCGATCCGGTGCTCAGCGGTGTCTTCGTCAAATGTACGCAAGAGGCCACCAAGGCCGTTAATGGCAAGCAGCGGCACAAAGGCTCAGACGACACGGTGTCAGCTGGCGGTAGTACCAATCAGGTTGCGTCCGACCCGTCTGCTCGTAGCCCGCAATCTGAACCGGGTGGTTCCGGACGCAGGGGACCATGTACGACTAAGGGTAGCTCCTCCGTGAAACAGCATGAAGCGCGGAAACCGAAAGTCCTGGTGGTCGATGACTCAAACATGCTCTGCAACGCACTCCAGCGCGAGCTTCGGATGAGTGGCTTCGACGCGCTTACCACGAACAGCGGGCACGACGCGCTTGCACTCATTCAACGCGACACGTTCGACGTGGTAATAACCGATGTGATGATGCCGGCAATGGGGGGCGAGGAACTGCTCCAACGCCTGGGCAAGCTCGCCCCCAAGCTGCCCTGCATCGTGCTTACGGGCAACGCAAAGATGGATGAGGTTCGCCGGATCGCCAAAGGACCAAACGTTGCAGCGATACTCGTCAAACCCTGGGACAAGCGCAGGCTAATGGATACGCTGAAGTCGGCCATGGCTCGCCGGGAGGCCGAACCGGTTAAGGCTTCATAATGGCTTCCCAAATCCTCCTTGTCGACGACGAGCTTCCCGTTCTCAACGCCCTGAAACGCGTTCTGCGCAGAGAGGGACACGAAATCCTCGTTGCGCAGACAGGGCAAGAAGCGCTCGCCACCTTGCACCAAGCGGAGCTGGCAGTCATCGTGTGCGATTACGGGTTGGGATCAATGACCGGAGCCGAGGTGCTCGCCAAGGCCGCGAACATTCGCCCCAATACTGTCCGCATCACGGTCGCCCAAGTAGAGTACGGGAGCTGACGGATTCGCGACGAAATCCTCGTCACTGAATCGGCGGTGGTGCTGCCATCCTCGGTCTACCAAATCACGGAGATGAGCGTCCACGGACGCGTTTATACGTCACCTCGACAGGCGACGCTAGCGTTCGAAAATTGCTCGCGCGCGAGGGCCTAACCGGCAGGTGCGACTCGTAAGGTCGGAAGGTCGGGATCCGGTGCCTGAGGCTTCTCGGGTGGGTTTCCGGTCGTTTTTTTATTTTTCCATTTCTTGATCTTCTCCTTGTAGCGAGACTCTGCGACCTTAAAGTCGCGCAACACCAGCTCGTACGCTTTCATCGCCTTTTCCTGCCGGCGAATGACCGGCGACGTGACGAGCTCGATTGCGGGCGATTTGCGGGTGCCGCTCTCGCCGATGATCGCCGTCCAGAGCACCGATGGTTCGGACCAAGATTCTTTGAGTTTTATGCGACGGGTGTTGCCGATTGCCGACGCGATCGTGCTCATGAGCGGCAACGCGACGTAACTCGCATCACACCCGATAGCTGCCGCCGCCTTGCGGACGAACTTACGGATCACCGGTGGAAGCGCGTCCACGGGAAACGTCTCGTAGTCGGGAAGCGGCATGAGCGTGTGGTGCGCGATGGACGCACGTTTGCCGACCCTAGACACCGACCGCTGAGCAAGGCGTATTAGTTCACTGTCGAGGTCATCGGAGTCGAGCGCCTGGCATTTTCTGCAAAGTGCTCTAACGAAACTCCTCCTGAAATCCGCATCGTGGATGTCTCCGGCATCGGAGTGAATGACCTCGTTGTTGGCGGTCGCGGTGATAGTACCCTCACCGTCGCTGCCCCTCGGCTTGAATTGAAGCTGAACCGCCATGTTCATTTTCCTTGGCAAGACACAGTGATTATGACCGGTTTGGCCGACCTGATAGCGGAGCGGAGCTTTGCTGTAGTAAGACCCCGCTGAACCCACTCACGCACGTCCTTGACACCCTTGGGCGGTGCGACGATACGCACGTCGGCGCAATGCAATGCGAGCGCCTTGGCGAGTCGCTTCGCACCGGCCAACCCAGGAGGGTCGCGGTCGGCAACAACAACAACGGTCTTGCAACGGTGGCGCTTCACGAATCTGACCGCGAGTTGCCTGGCCTGGTTGCAGCCCGGTCGCCCAATGACGTGGCAGCCAAGCTCATAGACCGCAGCGGTGTCGGTCGCACCTTCACAAATGATGAGATGCTCATCTGTGACAACGTCAAACGGGACAAAGAGCCCCATTGTGCTCCCCTTGATCGCCCACTTGCGACCGTCCCGAGCTCGCAGGCTTATACCGACGATCCGACCTCGGTGGTCATGCATGGGGAATGCCCATGCCTTCCGAGCGTTCGACCAGCCGATGTGAAGAGCGAGCAGGTACATGCCACCCAAGGTTGTCCCAGCCACCCGTCGAGAACGGCAGTCTCGTCGACGCCGCCGGCCGTGACAACGTGGTAACAGTTTTCACTGTTGTCACCCCCCGAATCGTCGTCACCGTTGCTATCACCCGTAAGGATGGTTGGATGGGCGTCGATGTCGCGTTGATCCGGGTCGACCGCACCGCAACCGGGGTATCCCCCTTCGATGGTGACGCCGCTGATCAATGCGAAGGTTGCATCGCGCGGATCAGCCAGGCCGGTTGGATCGGGCGTGTAGGTGCCGTCGGCCACGCGGATCGTTCCCAATGCGATCGCACCCAGCGCCGCGTCCAGCGTGGCATACGCATCGCACCAGCTCGTTCCATCTCCGGCGCCTCCGGCATTTGCATCTACGTAAACAAACGTTCCCGCTCTGGCAGCATCGCTGCAGATGATCAAGCTACTCGTAATCGCAACAGCCATTGCCAGTGCACGACGTGAAGACATGGAATTCCTCCGTTTCGACGATCGTGTGGCGGCCAACACACGACGCCTCGTATTATCCCGTTGGAATCAGAGCCTGGAAACCATCATACACGTCGATACCCCACCCGGCCCCGTACCGCCGGGTGGCATGGGCAAACTCGTTTGCCGGTGCGTTCCAGGGAGAAGACACGGGCAAGCTGCGCTTGCCCATGCCACCCAAGGTTGTCCCGGCCACCCGCCCCGATGACTAGTTCAGAGGCGACGGCCAGTAGTACGCTTTGGCCCACTCTTCGTACGTATCGGCGTTCTTGATGAGGTCGGACGTACTGAGACTCGAGTACTTGGCCTCCCACACGTAGGCCTTATCCTTCGTTCCGGCTTCACCGTGGGTGAATTCGTGGTAGAGAATCCCGCCCCGGCTCTTGCCGCCCGTTGTAAAGAAGTTGGGGCAGACGTGTACGTTGTTGGTAGCCCAGGGGACGAACGCATTGGTCGTCTTTGTACAACCTAAAGGGCTCTGTTTTTCGCATTCGATATGAATGCGCGGGCTGGGCGAATCTCGAAGCCCCCAGTACACTTCATCCACAACCTTGTGGATTTTGTCCTGGTTATTTGACGACAGACTTGATCCGGTGCTGAACCAGGTGACCATCCGACTCAGAGTGGTTGCCGAACCCCCGTGAATCGCGCTCCGGGCACTTCTATTCGCGTCGTACGCGTCGCACGCGCGTTTCTTCAGGTTCTTCCGGCGCCCGCTGCTGCACTTGACGAGTTTGAAATAGAGCTTCCGACCCGAGTTGCAGGTCTTCGCTTCCTTGTGGATATTCTTCCGGCCCGACGGGTCGGCATACGTCCAGGGATTTGATGCAACATAGGTGTACCCGTTGCCAAGGTTGCGCCGGTCTTCCCAGATGCCGATCGTGTCGCGGGTGGTGAAGCGCCCGGCGCGCGAATCGAGGTAGCGCGTGCGGTAGTAGTGCCAGCCGATCTCGGGGTCAAATCTCCTCCCGGTGAACCGGTAGGGATTGCCGATTGCCGATTGCGGATTGGCGATTGGGGCATCGGTGGTTGGATCGGCGGGTTGCCCGTAGTCCTGGTATTCGTAGCGCTCGGCGACGTTCCCGGCGCCGTCGGTAACGGCCATCACGTTGTAGAGGTCGTCGGTGTGGTAATAGTAGTCCATCTCGCCGCGCTGCATCTGCAGGACCTCGTCAATGTAGAGCCCGTACACGTAGGTAGCCCGCGTGGCACCGAGCTCGTCCTGCTCTTCGACAACCTGCCAGCCATTGTAGAAGTAGCGCGTTTCCGTGGGCCCGCCGGCTACGCCGCCAGCGTCGACGACCCTGGCGATGCGGCGCCCGAGGGCGTCGTAGGCGTAGGTGTGCCGCTGGCCCGTTACCGTATCGAAGTACTGAACCATCTGGTTGCGGTAGTCGTAGGTGACCTGCTTCTGCAATCCAGGTTTATCCTCCAGGAATCTCAAGTTGCCGTTGCGGTCGTACCCACGTCCGTCAAACGACGTGGCGGTGTATTGATTCATCTGCAAGTCGGCCGGCTCGGGGAGTGTCGGGTTCATGAAGTAGGGGCCGGGATCGGGGTCGCCGGTGACCACGGTTCGGTTGCCGACACCGTCCAGATCATAGGCGGTGTCCCGAATGGGCACCTGCCCTGCGTCGGTGACGATCGTACGTATGAGCCGGTAGATGTCGTCGTACGCATAGTCGTGGGTGAGCTCCGGCCCGCCGGCGCGGACGTCGGCGCGCCGGGTCTTGTTGTACATCTGGTCCCAGGTGTAGGCCAAACTGCTGGAGGTACATACCCCCGCGACGCAGGACTGCCCGCTGGGGCAATCGCCATCCGTCGTGCAGCCTGCGCCGGGCGCCGTGTGGGTTGTGCGGATGATCTTCTTGACGCCGAAGTCGCCGGCCGGATTGGGAATTCCCGTGATGCCGTCGTAGGTGTAATCGGTCCGGGTGCCGTTGCCGTACTCGCGCCGCTCGACGCGGCCGGGACCGATGTAGTTGTACTGGGCGATGGTAGCGGGCGGGCCGGTCGTATCCGTGATCATCTTGAGGCGCTCGATCTCGTCGTAGGTGCGCGTGATGGATCTTCCGCCGGGATAGGTGCACATTGTCAGGTTGCCGACGGCGTCGTACTCCGCGATGATCGTCCCGACGGTCTCGTCCGGTTGTGTTCGCTCGATGGTCAGCGTCTCGGAGGTCATGCGGCTTAGCGAGTCGTAGCTGCGCTGCACGCGCGAGTCGTTGTCCATTACAGCTACCAGGCGCGAGAGCCCGTCATAACCGTAGGTCTCCATCGTCGTGTCGTCGAAGACCCCAGGGGCCGGCAGGATGTCCCTTTGGCTGAGGCGGTCCAGCAGATCGTACGCATTGATTACGAGGGTCCCGTTGGCGTCGGTCGTCGTGAGTTTGTTGTCGTGTACGTCGTACGTATCTATATGGCTCGTGCCGTCTGCATATGTCATGCTCGTCAGGCGATTCAGCGCGTCGTACTGGTAGGTGGTGGTGTTGGGGTTGTCGTCGGTTCGACCGGTTCGGCGGGAGGTGTCGTCCCAGGCCTGGGTGGTGGTGATGTCGGGCCCGTCGCCGTCAGCCCCGTCATCGTCGAGGTCGCGTATCGTTCTGGTCAGCCGGTCGATCCCGTCATATTCGTAACGCGTCTCGTGGTTGAGCGCATCGGTCACCACGGTCCGATTGTCGCGTGAGTCGTATCCGTACACGGTGGTATTCTGCACGTTGTCGATCACAAGTGTACGGCGGTCCAGATTGTCGTAGGCGTAGGTGGTGACGAACACCTCATCGGGGTTGAGGAGATCAGACTTCTCCACTTCGGTCTTGCTGGTGACGTTGGAGTTGTCGTCGTAGGCGTTGCTCACCGTGTTGCCCTTGGCATCGGTCACGCTGCTTCGCCGATTGCACGTGTCATAGATGGTCACGTACTCGTGGCCGTGGTCGTCGATGACCCTTGTGACCTGAGAGTTGTCGTTGTATTGGGTCGTGGTGATTGCTTTGCCTATCTGTTGTGCACCGGGGAGGGGGGCCTGCGTCTCGGTATTGAAGAACGCGACTTCCGTGCGAATCTTACGATCCATGTCGTCGTAAACGATGTCGATTTCGAACAAGCGGACGTTGCCCACACCGCCCTCAAGGTCGATGAGCTCGCCATCCTTTCGCTCGTGCACAACATTGTCATTGGGGTCATACTGATAGGTGGTCACGTTGCCCATCGCGTCCGTCCGGGTCGTCCGGCGGTCGTAACCGTCGTAGACGTCCACGGTGATGTGCGGGCCATCAACGAGGTCCTCGACACCCTCCCTGGTCCTCGTGAGGTTTCGATTCTCGTCGTAGTCGTACTGGGTGGTGGACTGATCGGGGTCGGCGTCGGCTAAGGTTTGCCGGAACGCCAGATCACGCTCGTCGTAGAGGTAGCGCAGAATGTTGGTCGGCTGATTGCCGTTGGTGGCCTCGCCGTAGCGTATCAGCGCCCGGTTGCGGTTGGCGTCGTATTCATACTCGGTGGTGATGAACTCACTTTCCGGCAGGGGCGTGCATAGCGGTACCTGCTGCGTCCCCGGGATCTGCCCGGTGTAGTCACCGGCTTCGGCGCACCTGCGCGTGATATAGTTGAGGATGTCGTATTCATAGACCGTCGTAAAATGAGTGTTTTCCTGCCCCGCGCCGGCGTCGTTGATGTTCTGCACGTCTTCCCGGACAGCGTTGTCGTTGGGGTCGTAGTGGAGGTCGCGTTGGTAGCGCACACCGCCGCCCGAAACCACCTCGCGTGAGATTTCGCGCACCGTCTGGTCCAACTGGTTGTACACCGACTGCGTATCGTGGCCCCGCGGATCGGTCTCCCGGGTGATGTTCCCCACCAGATCGTATTGGTACGTTGTCGTCAACGCACACTCCGGGACACCGATGATTTCCTGGTGCCGATACCCTCGCTGCGGCCCGCTGTCGTAGTAAGTGTACTCATCGCGCCGGCGGTGGCCGCCGGGAGCGCCGTTGTCGGGTAGTGTGTGGGCGGTCATCTGGCCGAACTCGTTCCACTCCCAATCCTCCGCGATCGAGGGGATGCGGTGTGTGGTGTGGAGGCGATTGCCGTTGGCGTCGTACGTGTGCAGCGTTGCGTTGCCTCGGCCGTCGACCCGACGGGTCACAAAGTTGCTGTCACAACATCCGCCGAAGCCGGCCTGATATTCAAAGAATTCAATGATCTCCATCTGATCGCCGCCGAGCGGCCCCGGCAGGTGGTGCACCTCTCGCAGATTGCCCAGCGAACGCTGCGGCGCCGCCGGGTTCAGCTCCGATTCGTAGACACTAATCCTGCTGTTGCCCTTGGGGAAATCCAGGCGCGTAAGCTTCGAGTGCTCGTTCCATTCATAACGGGTCACGAACACGTCCGGATCGTCGGGACGAAGCTTGCCCGTGGGGCGGTTTTGCGTCTCCGTTGTGAACTGGTCGGGATCCGCCCGCCCGGTGTAGTCGCGCTGGACGACACGGCGATTACCGGCGTCGTACAAGTATTCGGACACGTTGCCGACACGATCGTTGACGATGGTCTTCATGACCGCGTCCTGCTCCGCGGGAAAGGGCACATACGCGACGTCCAGGATATCCCCGGGGTCGCCCCAGATCTGGCGAAGGACGCGGTCGAAGCCGGGAGCGTAGGGATCCTCGCCGTACTGGTTGACCAGAAACGTCTGACCCTTGGGATCGGTGATGGTCAGCAGGTTGTGGTTAAGCCGCTCATCCACGAACCCCGTGGAATAAGTGTAAACGGTGGTTTTGCCGTTGGGGTACTCGTGCCCGGGCGGGATGGGGAAGTCTGGCGTGTTGAGGACCGGGGGCGTGGTGCCCGATTTCAGGTCGCCGAGGTTGCCGCCGGGTTTGACGCCGTCGTAATAGATATAGGTGCACGAGCGCCCGGCGAAGTCGGTCACTGACTCGATGAACCCGTCCGCGTTGTAGGCAATCGTGACGTTCCGATCGAGCGTATCGGTTACCGTGATCAGGCGACCGACCCCATCGTAGGCGAAACTTTGGGTGTTGCCGTTGCGGTCGACGCTGGTGGATATCTTGCCTTCTGCGGGGCTCCCATCCAGTGGGTTGAAATGCCACTTCCCGGTGTCGCTGAACGTTAACGTGTAGCTCTGATCCGGGTATTGCCCCAGCACGCGGAAGAACTCGCGGCGTGTCCAAGTCCCGTCGGGTTGGAGTTCGTACCTGTCTCGGCGGCTGTTGCCGTCGTGCAGGATGATGTCGTCATCGGCCTGTTCTGCGACGACGCGGATGTTGTATGAGAAATCCCAGCTGTAGCCCATGGCCGTGTCCGGTCCGACGCGCGAGCGGTACTTGCGGGCCCAGACGAAGTCGAACCCCCGGCCCTTGATTCTGAGATCTTCGACCTCCTCGTAGACCTCTCCCGAGAACAGATAAACGTTTCGCATCGGTCCCTGGTCGACGCCGCATCCTCCCTCGCAGGAGCATGGAGAGGCCGGCGGCGGCTCCCAGGTGCCCGGTTCGTAGAGTTGCTGCGGACCGGCGGGACAGTCCTCACCCGTCCATACGTCACCCCCGCCCGCGGCGGTGGCACCGAAACAGGCGAAGAGGTCGGCGAAGAAGGTGACCTGCTGGTCCGGCACGGCGGGCGAATCACCCTGCGTGTCAACTTCGATGCCCGGATCCGGCCCCGTAAAATTAGGGAATCCCGCGGCAGCGGTGTTGCTAAACTGCTTGAACAGGTCGGCGAAGAAGGTCACCTGCCCGTCGTTGCTGGAGTCGCAGAATACCCAGATTGGAGCAGCCGGGGTCACCGGGCCAGCCTCCGCCCCGGCGCAGTCGACGCACACCGCCGTCACCGTCGGTGTCGAGTCGGGGGCCACTGCCAGACCGGTCACATACAGGGCGTTAGCCCCGCTACTGGTCCACTGATCCGGTGTCAGGAAGTCGGCACTGGCACAGTCAGCCACACCCCTGCCGATATTGACGAAGACACCGCCGCCTTCACTGTAGTTGGTTTGGACCAACTGCACCCATTCGGTCACGGCCCCGCACTCAATGCGAAACGCCACCGCATCTGTATTGCCCGGATCCGGCTCGATCTGGACATAGCGCGAGGCAATACCACCGGTGACCGTCGGCGGCAGACACGCTGCGGCCGGCCCGGGTACGCACTGGTCGCCGTCCTCGTCGCATGTTTCCTCCGGTAAGCAGGGGCCGCCCGAGCCGATGCAGACGCCAGCCTGACAAGTGTCTTCAACCGTGCAGAACTGCCCGTCGTCGCACGGCATTCCGTCGGGGCTCTCGGTGTTAATACAGATATCGCCCACCTCGTCGCAGGAGTCGACGGTGCAGGGGTTGCCGTCGTCGCAGTTGGGAGGCGTTCCCAGTTGGCAATCGAGCACCGCGTCGCAGGTCTCGCGCCCGTCACAGAAAAGCCCGTCGTCGCACAGGGCATCGTTGGGGGTATTGATGCAAGCGTGATCTATGCAGTTGTCGTCGGTACAAATCACCGAGTCATCGCAGTCGGCCGCAGTTTCGCACGCCACCGCGTGCGGCGTCCCGCCGCTACCGCCGATGGCGTCGTCCAGCGCGATTTGGTAGCCGCGTACGCGGGTGGGCGCCGTGTTTTCCAGATAGGCCTCCAAAGTCAACGCAAACCCGCCGGCCTGGACGTCGGCCTCATCGACGTCGATTTCCGTTGAGCCGGAGGGGTAGTTTGCGGGGTCGTCGCCTTGGGGCACTATGAACATCCGGGGTTGAGCTTGGGCGAGCGCGCTGACAAGAACGATTGCCAAGTAGCCGTAGACCAACCGGATTCGGTCAAGCGTCATCCTATCCTCCTTCGCTGGCACCAGCAGTATTACCGGTGCGAATGGACATCTTTCAGGCCTTTTCTATTTGATCTCGTTACCACGTAGAAATGGGCACGAAGCGATGACGTCCGTCTGCATGGTACTGGCGAAAAAACGGCGATTCTGAGTCCCGCATGGGCGATTTCGAAGCAGAGTCTGGAAAATCGCGGCGATCTCAAGTAAACTGAGAATTCGCGACCAAGGATCCGAACGGGCGTCAAAAAGATGGAATGGGTAACGACCACAACGGTGCTGCGTGACCTTTGTGACTTTGACGATCGAAGCGCGTGGGAGCGTTTCACCTTGCGCTTCCGGTCACCGGTGATCGGCTTTGCGGTCCGCATGGGCTTGCGCGAGCCGGAGGCGGAGGATGCGGCCCAGGAGACGCTCTTGGCGTTCGCCGACGGATTGCGCAAGGGTAGCTACGATCCGGACAAGGGCCGCCTTCGTGACTGGCTGTTCGGCATCGCTTTTCGCCAGGTGCTGAAGATGCGCGAGCGTCTGGCGCACGCTGAAGTGCAGGCTCCGGGATCCGATACCGCAGGGTCGTTCTGGTCGCAGTTTCCATCTAAAGAGGAGGCCACCGCCTCATGGAGCGAGGAATGGGCAAGGGCGGTTCTCAATCAGTGCCTTCAGCAGGTTTGTCGTGAAGTCGAGCCGACGACGATCCGAGCGTTCGAGCTGTTTGCCTTGGCGAAGCAACCCGCGGCCGACGTGGGCACGCAGCTTGGCATTTCTCGAAATGCCGTTTTCATCGCCAAGCACCGTATCCTAAAGCGCCTTCGCGAATTGCAGGAACAAATACGAGCAAGTGAGTTGAGGAGTAGTGTCGCATGGCCTGCCCCGACCTGGAGAAGATCGAGCAGCTCCTAAATGATGACCTGCCGCGAGACGAGCGATCTGAGATCGAGACGCATCTTCGCACCTGCCCGGCGTGTTCCAATCGTCTTTCCGATCTCTCAGAGAATGAGAAGCTGCTGCGCGATATTGAACATGTCCTTCCCAGCGGCGCCGACAAGTGTCTTGAGACAGCGGCGGTACCCACATCGATCGGCCACTACACGATCGTTCGCGAACTCGGTCGTGGCGGAATGGGTGTGGTCTATGAGGCAAAGCAGGAGTCTCCCCGACGTAGCGTGGCGCTAAAGGTCATTCGCGGCGGAGGTCGTTTGGACGAACATCGCGCGGCCTCACTCCGTCGCGAGGCGCAGGCGCTCGCCCGACTCAAACATCCCGGGATTGCGACCATACACGAGGCGGGGCAGACCGAGGACGGCGAGCACTATTTCGCTCTGGAATTGGTCGACGGGACGCCGCTGAACGACTTCGCGCGTGCGAAAGCGCTCGGGCTGCGGGATCGGCTCGACCTGTTTCGTCGAGTCTGCGACGCCGTGGCCTACGCGCATCAGCGCGGTGTGATCCACCGGGACATCAAGCCGTCCAACATCCTGGTCGATGCCAACGGGCAACCGAAGTTACTGGACTTCGGCCTGGCGCGGATCACGGACAGCGACGTGACCATGACCACTGTTGTTACCGAGACCGGAAAGATCCAGGGGACGTTGCCCTATATGAGCCCCGAGCAGACCCGCGGAAACCCCGACGACATCGACCTGCGCAGTGACGTCTATTCGCTCGGCGTTGTTCTGTATGAGCTGCTCACCAACCAACTACCGTACACCGTCGACCGGGTGCTCTTGCCCGAAGCGGTGCGGATGATTTGTGAGGAGGAGCCACGAAAACCGAGCACGATCAACCGCACGCTTCGTGGCGATCTGGAGACGATCGCGCTCAAAGCCCTCGAAAAGGACGCCGATCGCCGCTACCAGAGTGTCGAGGCCTTACGGGGCGATATACGGCGCTACCTGTCGAAGGAGCCGATCCTCGCCCGCCCGCCGAGCGCAACGTATCAGTTCCGCAAGCTTGTCGCACGACACAAGCTGCCGTTTGCTTTCACGGCCGTGCTGTTCGCGCTTGTCACCGGGTTTGGTATTTGGATGACGCTGTCGTACCGGGAGGCCGAGTCACTGCGATTGGCAGAACGTGACCAGCGTCGGATGGCGGAAGCGAACCTGACCAGAGCCCTTGACGCGGAGCAGGACGCCAGCACCGAAGCGGAGCGAGCTCGGACCGAAGCCGAAACAGCAACTCGCGTCAAGGACTTCATGGTGCAACTGTTTGCGAGCGCTACTCCTCAAGTCGCCCGGGGAAAGGAGATCTCCGCGCGCGAACTGCTGGATCGAGGCGCGAAGCAAATCGCCGATGAACTGGGTGGCGAACCGATCATCCAGGCCAGTCTAATGGAGGCCATCGGAGACGTCTACCGCGAGCTCGACGTCCTCGACGAGGCGGAGCGACTGCTCGAACAAGCACTGGCTATACGGCGGGAAGTCCAGGGCGACGGGCACATCGACACCATCATATGCATGCATTACCTGGGATTGGTCTACAGGCAGTCGGGTAAACCCGCCGAGGCGGAAAGTGTGCATAGGGAGTCGCTGGTTCTGGCCACCGACACGCTGGGACCGGAGCACGAGGAGACCCTCGCCGCCATGTGCAACCTGGGGGCTGCACTGAACATGCAAAACAAATGGGACGAAGCAGAGCCCTTGTTCCGCAAGACCATCGAGTTGAGCGATAAAGCCCTCGGTGAGGACGACATAATCTCATGGACGGCACGTAGCGGCCTGGCAAGTCTGCTGATGAAACAGTCTCGTGTGCATGAGTCCTTACCCATCAGAAAAGAGCTCCTGGAGAGGTTGCGGCGCATAGAGGGTGACGATCATCCCGACACACTGGGACAGATGAATGGCGTCGCGATGAACTACCTCTCCCTTGGTCGTCCGAGAGAGGCGGCAGCCATGTTCCGCACGGCGTTGGAAGGATTCCGCAGGATCGTCGGAGAAGAACATCGCTCCACTCTGACGCTTTCCAACAACCTTGCGTTTTCACTGCAACAACTCGGCGAACTCGACGAGGCGGAGGAACTGTATCGCAGCAATTTGGACGTACAGAAGCGGGTCTTCCCAAACCGGAAGGGCGGATATTTGCTGACCATGAGCAACCTTGCAGGCGTCCTGTGTGATTTGGGAAAATACGACGAAGCCGAGGCGCTCGCGCTCGCGGCCCTAACAGGTCGCATTGAGTTGTCGGGCGAAAATCATCTCCTTACGTGCCAAGCAATGGCAACACGAGATTGGATCACGTATAAGCACGGCCGATTGGGTGAAGCTGAGGAGCTCATGCGCAAGACGATTGAAATCAAGCGCAAGCACCTTGGCGATAAGCATCAGGCCACTGTTGAGTCGATGAGCCAACTGGCCATGGTTTTGACCGAGAGGGGACGGCTCGACGAAGCCGAACGCCTATTCGCTGAAACGCTCCAACTCGCAGGTGAATCTCATGGTGAAGGGCACTACAAGATTTCAGGGCTCAACACGTACTACGCCAAATGCTTGGCACTTCAGGGCAAGCGCGAGGAAGCCGGTACGATTCTGAGAAAGGCGCATGCCGAACTGTCAGAAAAGCTCGGCGCCGAACACCGCGTCACACGCGAGGCGCGGAAAATGATGGAGGAATTGCGCTTGGCAGCGAGCACGCCGTGACCAACACGAGAATTCGACGCAACGCTGCTGCGGCGGTTGAAGCACGCGTTGAACATGGCGGTGTTGGACGCGTGCCCGACGCTGACGTGAAAGGCATTCTTATACCTGCTTGCCACGACCGGTTGTCGCCGCGGCGAGATCCTCGGGCTGGAGTGGGAGCGGGTTCACTTGGACGGTGCGTTTGTCCGTTTGACGAAAACCAAGGCAAAGCGCGTGCGACTTCAACCGCTGGTGCCGTCGGCGGTGGACTTGCTCGTGCGAATGTTCAACGACGCCCCGAAGATGGTTGACGGTGGCCGCGAGGTCCCGAACGAACCGCAGGTGTTTCGCGCCCTCAAGTGGAACATCCACCGCGAGTTCAACCGGATTCGAGACCGTGCGAAGCTCGACGACGATTCGCATGTACCGTTCTTTCGGATCAAGGACTTGCTCAGCAGCGCTGGCACCGACGCGGCTGACGAACAGTTCTCAGAGTTCAACGTCGCCAGCTTCCTGGGCCATGCCGGCAACTTGAAGGGGGTTTCCGGCAACTTGAACGCCCCTGCGGGCGATCGGGGCTCAGATCGGCGGGAAAGGAGTGTCACGCAGTGTCACCACGGAGGCCGCTTGAGGCTTGCCCGACGCTTGCCGGTCTGCCTCGATTTGCCGCGTTTTGCCGCATTTTGCCTACCTTGGAATCCGCGATAAACCCATAACCTGTTGTGGTTTAAGGGATTATGGCCATTACCGGGCGCCGTCTACGGAACCGAAGGTTACAGGTTCGAGTCCTGTGCGGCGTAGTCGCTTAAGCCCCTGCAGGACAGCCGCTTACGGCTGTCCTGTTTGTCGTTGAGCGCCGCCAAGTCCGGGGGCTCGGCGCCCTTGAGGTGGATCCGCATCTTGGCCCCGCGAGGATGCTCCAGTTCGACGATGCACTCGGGCAAGCAGGCGCGCTGCGGAGGGATCAGTTCGACGAAAGCCGTCGCCGTCTCCTGTCCCGACGAATCGTGCGGGGCCGCAGAGTTGATGCGTTTCTTCAGCGCATTGTAGTCAAGGCGGAGCGTCCGGGCGGTTGTGCAAAGTCCGTACGCTCCGGCGAGCTTTACCGCCGGCGTCCACAGTGGTTCTGGGATAGGCCAGTGGCCCTTGCGTGTTCTGCGCCATCGCTCCAAGCGTCGCCGGCCTGCCTCAAGGCGGGCAGGAATCGCCGGGGTCTTCCTGGATCTCATCACCTGGCCTGCGGACCATCATCGGTCGACGGCTGACGATACCAGGCTGGTCAAAGCGGTTCATACACGCTCCCCGGAAGGACACCGAGGATTCCGGCAGTGTCTGGCGGCGCCCGAACTTCAAGGTGATCCCGGTCAGTAGCAACAGCATCAGCCCCAACAGGCCCCAACCCGAAACGGTGGGGATTCTCTTGAGGCTGCTTCCGGTGAACGCGGCTTGAAAACCGGCCCTCTCGATGTCGGCGTCGGCCAACGCTCTATAAGAAAAGGCGCCGGTGCGGCTCCCCAAAGAAGGGACTCGCACCGGCGCATGTTGCCAAGAACCAAACGCTTTACACCACCGGCCTGGCCGTCACGCGGACCGATCGAGCTACGCGGTGGTGGTCGAGCGGCGGCGGAACTTCACCGTCAACCCGATCAACAGCAGCACGGCCAGCGCCGCCATGCCCCACTCAGAGACAGTCGGGACCGGCCGGCAGTCCTTGACGCCGCCCCGGCATGGGGCCTTGATGCCCAGGAAGTTACCCGGGCCGCTTAATGCCAGACAGTCCTCTTCTCTGAAGTTCTCAGCGCAGGTCCTGTCGGGAAGGCAGCACGAGCCGCACACGTTGGTGTTGACGCACGTGTTGGTCGCAAGGCCGCAGAAGTCGTCCGTGCAAGGATCGCCGTCATCACATTGGGCGTCCGAGCTACAGCAGCCGGGCACGTCCTTGTTGCACGCGCCGCCGGTACAGGTCTCACATTTTGCGCACTTCGCATCGTTATCTACGCAGGCTGCGTTCACGCAAGCCTCGCATCCAACGCACTTCGCCTGGTTATCTACGCAGGCTGCGTTCACGCAATCCTGGCATCCCGGGCACTTCGACTGGTCATCTACGCAGATTCCCCCTTGACAATCCTCGCATCCGAAGCACTTCCCCTGGTTATCTTCGCAGACTCCGCCCACGCAAGTCTGGCATCCCAGAGGAGGGGCTAAGGGGCACTTCGCCTGGTTATCCACGCAGTCGCCGTTCACGCAAGCCTCGCATCCGAAGCACTTCGCCTGGTTATCCACGCAGACGCCGTTCACGCAAGCCTCGCATCCGAAGCACTTCCCCTGGTTATCTTCGCAGACTCCGCCCACGCAAGTCTGGCATCCCAGAGGAGGGGCCAAGGGGCACTTCGCCTGGTTATCTACGCAGACTCCGCCTAGACAAGCCTCGCATCCGAAGCACTTATCCTGGTTATCTACGCAGACTCCGCCTAGACAAGCCTCGCATCCGATGCACTTCGCCTGGTTAT
>JAZGDL010000487.1:0-9773 GCA_036477795.1 Phycisphaerae bacterium | reverse complement strand
ACGGTGCCTCCCCGCGCTCGGGACCAGTTCGCCGAGCTTCGGTTGGCGCTGGCTGACTGCTGCCGTACCAACGTCAACGGTGGTTCCCATGATTCGACGTCGGGGGACGATCGCCGTGCCAAGGCGGCTTCCCTTGCGGTGCAGATCGAGCGGATTGGCCGTTTCTATAAACCGATCCTCGAGCGAGTCTACGAGAATGCAGCCGCCAGAAAGCGTGACCTGGAGCAGTTAGAGCGAATCGCCCGACGTTATCGTTCTCGCGGCCGCTTCATCACCAGTTTAACGCTCGATCCACCGACTTCTACCTCGGACTTTGCCGGACCGCCGCATCTGGAGGAAGACTGGCTTACGCTGAGTACGATTCATTCCGCCAAGGGATGTGAATGGCGCGTCGTGCACATCATTCACGCCGCCGACGGCATGATCCCATCCGACATGGCGTTGGGTGATTCCGCCGGGGAGGACGAGGAGCGGCGGTTGTTCTACGTTGCGATGACCCGTGCGAAGGATATGCTCTATGTCTACTTTCCGCTGCGTTATTATCACCGCCGATTTAGCATGGGCGACGCGCACACTTATGCTCAACTGACGCGTTTCATCCCCGACTCAGTGCGCACGCTGTTTGAAGAACGGAGCGAATCGATCGATGAGCCGTGCGAGGGAGCCGATTGGCCCACCGACGTACCATCGGATGTGCGCGGAATGAAGGCCAAGCTAAGGAAGCTATGGCAGAGCTGACCTAGCCAGGACCGCCATCCAACCTGCCCGGGGTGCAAGCACAGCGATGATGGCGGTGCGGATCATGTCAGTTCCGAGGCCGTTGCTTCCACTGATCGAGCACAAGCCCAGGGTGCTACTCCAGCGCGACAGATGTCGTCTATCGTCTAATCGGGCACCCGACACGGGCCCGCAAGGCCTCACGCCTTGCCCGATCCGCCGTCGCTCTTCGCTCTGCTGGTCACATTGCCGGCGATCGACTTGGTGAGATCACGCAGATCGATTCCCAGGACAGACTCGAGTGTGGCTAGTGATTCTGACAGCATCCGGGCCCGGCCCATGGCGGCGCCGGAGATGGCGGCGCCGCTGCCGCTGTCGATCACCGTTATGTTACCAAGCTGAACGTCGGCGATGGTCTTGGTTATATCCTGCATCACGCTGGGCAACATCTCCGCCAGCATGACCTTGAGGGCGTCGGGGTGCTGCTGAATGGCTCGGCCGATCTGCTCGATGGCCGTCGCCCGGGCCTTGCCCTCTTCCAGGATGGAGGCGGCGTCGCCTTCGGCCTTGGCTTTGGCGACGTCCCGCTCGGCATCGGCCTGCTTGACGCGTGTGGCCAGCAATCGGGCCTCTTCCGCCTGGGCGGCGGCCTTCTGCGTCTCAGCCTCTTTGAGCTCGGCTTCCCGGGCGAGTTCCGCCTTTCTGATGCGTAAGGCGTTGTCCGCTTCGGCAATGGCTTTGTCAGCACCGAGCCGGGCCTCTTCGGACCGCTGCCGTCCGGCGGCTTCGGCTGTCTTGGCTTCGGCGTCTTGCTCCGCGCGTGCCTGCCGGGCTAAGGCCTCAGCCTCAGCCTCTTTGACGTCCGCTTCGCTCTTGCGTTGGGCTTCGTACTGGCGTGCGGCGGCACGCACCTGGGCCGAAGCCTTGCGGGCAATGGATTCAAGGTACTGATCATCGTCCTGGACGTTCTGAATGTTCACGCTGTCGATTATCATGCCCAGCTTGCGGAAGTCGTCGTCGACTTCGTTCATCACCGTGGAGACAAACTTATCCCGGTCCTCGACGACGTCCTCCGGCGTCATCTTGCCGATCACCGCCCGCAAGCCGCCTTCCAAGGTCTCGCGGGCCACCCGCTGCATCTCACCGGACGGCTGGCCCAGAAAACGCTCGATGGCGTTGCCCCGGAGCTGAGGTGCGGAGGAGACCTTGACGTTGGCTACCCCAGTTACGGTTACCGGGATCATCCTGCCGCCGCCCGACTGGGCCTTGACCTCCAGGCTGACCTGCATGTTGTGCAGACTGAGCCGGGCGGCCTTTTCGATGACCGGTATTACCAGTGTTCGTCCGCCGATCAGCGTGCGGTAGCCCTGGCCCTCCCGTGTTCGTCGTCCGCTGACGATCAGCAGTTCGCTGGGGTTGCCGACCACCATGATCTTGGCGATCAGCACGATCAGGGCAAAGATCAAGAAAAGGATTCCGCCTCCGATGATCATGGCGGATGGCATGCCGTTTTGTGCTATCAGTGCTGTGTACATCATAATCCTCCTGACTTAGCGTCGTTGATGAACTCGTACTCTTTCTTGGACACCACTTCAGCCGTTCCGTTATTGAACGCCACGATCATCACGTCGGCCCCGACTTCGAAACGGTCGTCGTTACGGCGCGCTTTGGCCGGTACGAACCGTTCCCGGCCGCGCACCTGCAAGGCCACCTCGCCACGTTGGGGCGGCTCAATGGCCAGCGTCACCCGGCCGAGCTTGTCGACAAAATCGCTCGCAGAGGTGGTGCCGTCGCCGCTTGAACGTTTAAGAAGTCGCATGGTCTGGTGGGCCGCCTGGCCCATCACCAGACCGCCGGCTACGGACCAGATCAGCACCGGGGTCGCTACCATTTCCGACGTGTAGGAAAGCGCGGTTCCGATCAGGCCGAAGGCTGCGATGAAGTAAACCACGAACCGCATGGAAAACCAGTTCGCCAGAGACAAGCCGCCCGCAGCGGCGACGTCGGCCTCTTCCACGTGAGCATCGGCTTCCACATCCACATCCGCATCCGCGTCGAAATCCATTTCCACGTCGGCATCGGCGCCGACCTCACTATCGCCGCTCAGAAACGTGGAGATCACCAGCAGTCCGCCGCCGACGATAAGGCAGATGATGTAAACCATCTGCAACATTCCCGTCGCAGCCAGTAGTCCGGCGTACGTCGACGCTATGATTTGTATCGTGAACATTGTTCCAAATTCCCGTCGTCTATTGATCCGAGCCGCGACCGTAAGGGAGCGGTCTTCGCCGGACGTAACATGTTCCCTCCCTTACGGTCGGGCCTCGGATAAAATGACATCTGCGCGAAACACTACACTAGGCATAGTCTACACCACGCTTTGGCGTCTGCCCATTAGAAACCCGGCGGTGTTTCTGAATCGACCTGCATGCCAGCGGGGCGCTGCCTGCCGTGCCTGACCAGACCGGAGTGCTGGTGCGAGAATCCTTTCTCGCACCCATATGTGGGACAGGCTTTCCAGCCTGTCATTTGACCGGCTGGAAAGCCGGTCCCACACCGCCCGGAGGGGGGACCGAGAAGGGATTTTAATAAGGGTCCAGCATTTACAGGATTTTACACGTCGCCCGAACGCTATGGTTACACGTCGGGCTTCACACCTTGGGCGTCAATCGTTCGATCGTAGCCCGGACCAGTGCCATGACGTCAGCCGGCGGAACCTTGTGGACATCCTCCTCGCTCCGCACCTTGAGCTCGACCACGCCTTCGCCCAGGCCGCGTTTGCCGACGGTCAACCGGATGGGGATGCCGATCAGATCGGCGTCCTTGAACTTGTGGCCCGGGCGGGCATCGCGATCGTCCAGCAGGACGTCGATTCTCTTCGCCACAAGATCTTGGTGAATGCTCGTGGCCGCGGACATGACCTGGTCGTCGCGCGTGTCCAGGGCGCAGATGTGCACGGTGAAAGGGGCGATGCTGAGCGGCCAGCAGATGCCGTTTTCGTCGTGGGAGGATTCGATGGCGGCGGCCATTATGCGGTTGGCCCCGGTTCCGTAGCAGCCCATGATGAACGACTTCGCCGAGCCGTTGCTGTCGAGGAAGGTGGCCTTCATCGCGTCGGAGTACTTGGTGCCCAGTTTGAAAACGTGGCCCACCTCGATGCATTTCTCGAAAACCAACGGCGCGCCATCGGGCGATTCATCGCCTTGCACGGCGTAGCGGATGTCGGCTGACTCGGCGACTTTGAAATCCCGGCCGGGGTTTACGCCGGTCAGGTGGTAATCGGTCTTGTTGGCGCCGGTGACGGCGTTGTGCATGACCGTCACCGCCTGGTCGGCGACGAAGCGTGCGTTGAGCCCCACCGGCCCGGAGAAGCCGACGGCGGCACCGGTGAGCTCTTCGATCTGCTGGGGCGTGGCCGGCTCCAGCCCGCTGACGCCGGCGACCCGGCTGAGCTTGGCTTCGTTGACCTCGTGGTCGCCGCGGACCAATGCCACCAGGATGCCCTCACTGCACTGGAATATGATCGTTTTGATCATGTCTACCGGCTTGCACTTGAGAAAGGCGGAGACCTGCTCGATGGTGGAATGCCCCGGCGTATGAACCTCCGCCGGCTCAGCCATCGCGTCACAACCGGGGTCGGGCAGCGGCTTCATAGTCGCCCGTTCCAGGTTGGCTGCGTATGAGTCGTCCCGGGCACGAACCAGACGATCCTCGCCCGCGTCGGTCACCACCATGAACTCGTGCGAGGCATCGCCGCCGATGGCCCCGGACTCCGCCTCCACTACGACATAGGGCAAACAGCAGCGGGCGAAGATGCGGCGGTAGGCCTGGTACATCTTCTCATAGCTGGCGTCCAGACCGGCCTTGTCAACGTCGAACGAGTAGGCATCTTTCATCAGGAACTCGCGGGTACGCAGCACGCCGCTCTTGGGCCGCTGTTCGTCGCGGAACTTGGTCTGGATCTGGTAGAGGTTGATGGGAAGCTGCTTGTAGCTGTTGATGTAGGAGCGCACGATGTCGGTGACGACCTCCTCGTGCGTGGGGCCCAGCACGGTGTCGCGGCGCCAGGGCTGATCCTTCAGCCTCATCAGCGTGCTGCCCATGGTCACGTCGCGGCCGGACTCCTGCCACAACTCCAGGGGGTGCATGGCCGGCATGTTCAACTCGATTGCACCGGCGGCGTTCATCTCCTCGCGGATGATGTCGGTGATCTTCTGCAGCACGCGATAGCCCAGCGGCAGATAGGTGTAGGCACCTGCCACCGTCTGCCGCAGCATGCCCGCCCGGATCATCAGAACATGCGAAGGCACCGTCGCGTCGTGCGGCGTCTCCTTGACCGTTGGAATAAAGTACTTCGTCCAGAACATCCCCGCACAGATACTGCCTATCGCGCGACGATGCAACCCTTGGCACAGAGCGCTACCGGAGCATACCAGGCGTCGTCCCGGGGACGACGAGACGCCTCCGTGGGCCTAGTCTCAAAAGCGCCTCCCACGGTGCGGTGATGAGCGAGCCTTGGCCGGGATGGGTTCACACAAATCTCGCCGCGGTGGTGCGGCGGAACAGGGCTGCCGCACCAACCGCCAGCAGCAGCATGGTTGACGGCTCCGGCACATATGCGAGGTTGTCCACAGCCCCCGACCCGCCGAACTGGACCGAGAGCGATGCGATGTCGCCCGGATCGAAACCGGCTTCGGTGAGCACCTGCGTGAACAAACCAGGGATGTTTGGGGATTCCTGGAAATCAACCGCAAAGTCGATGGTGGCGATGCCCGGCTCACCGGAATTGATGTCACCGGTAAACTCATCCGGGACGGTGATGGCCCGGGTCTTGCCGGTGGAGTCGACCAGGGTGATGGTCAAGCCGTCGGTGCCGTTAATATCGATCACATCAATGGACTGGACCAGGACGAGAAAGTCGGCGGGCGAAAAATCGAACACGACCGAGCCGACAGCGGCGTGGTCGTTCGGCTCTTGGAAAACACCCGGCGCAGATAGGTCAGGGAATTGCGGATTCTGTAAGATCAGAATATTGGTGGAATCCACCAGCAGGTCGGTGTCGGTACCGCTCATGTTCGGCCCGGCAGGGCCGGAGTCAAAGACCACTGCCCCCAGATTCGCGCCCATCGACGAGATATTGAAGAATTGGCCGAAAGCGTTTGGCGCATCAACGAGCTGACCGTTGGCCAGCGGCCCCCCGTCGTCATCAAAATCAAACGTGATCGTCGTCGCCGACGCAGAACCGGCCCACAATCCGATTCCGATCAATATGGACAGCAAGCCTCTTGTCGTAGCCACGATCTGACCTCCTCCTCTACCGCGTACGTGCCGGCCCTATCGAGTGCATCCCACCACAGGAACACCGGTGTGAAGATGAGCATAACCGCCCGGTGTTGAACTCCCTACCCCGAAGCCTGCCGAAAGAGCGCAACGTTTTGAAAACGTTCCCGGCGAGCCAAGCCGGGGCCCTTCGCTCTCTCGCAGGGCTCCTACCGTACGGGACGTGCGATGCAAACTCCCTCTAACCCCGTATTCTTGCATCTCGACCCCGTTTCAGTCAAGTAAAAACCTGCCGGCGACCCACTGCTAGATCTTCGTCGAACCAACTGCAACAACTTATAGTACAAAAAGTTACGATGGCGTAAAGGGGTACTTGAGACGATGCCGGGGCCGCCCGGTTGGACGCGTGTACGGATTTCCGATAATTGCCGGAGGATCCATGCCTTCCCCAATTGCTCACTGCTCGCTTGTCGTGGTTTACTGGACGGGGATCAAGCGTCATTCTGCCTCGGCGGGCTCCGCAGGGCCGAGATGGCTGCTGTGTGCGGCGGTCCTGGTGGCATTGCTGGCCCCCGATGGTGATGCCGTGGTGGGGCTGATTACGGGCAAGGGTGTCGGGCACTATCACAACGGTCCTACACACAGCCTGTTCTGCGCCCCGGCCTTCGGGCTGATCTTCGCGGCGGTATCTTGCAGGCTGCTGCGCTGCGGATTCGTCTACCTCTTTGCCGTCGGAGCGACAGCCTACGCCTCGCATATCTTTCTGGATTTCCTGTCGTGGCATCGGACCGGTGTGCAGCTATTCTGGCCGATCACGCAGGCGCGCTTCGCGTCACCGCTGCCGTTGTTCCTGGGGGTCCGCCACTCGGTCAACGCACCGTGGTGGATTCACGGGATTACAATTGCCACCGAAACGGTGTTTGCCGCCGGACTGTGGGTCGGCTGCTATTGGTGGCGTAAGCGCCGGCCGACATAAGACTTGTTGTCGGGAGATGGCTCATGGATCCGCTCGTATCGACCGAATGGCTCCCCGGGGAGCTTTCCAGGGCCGATCTTGTCGTCGCTGATGTACGCTGGTATCCCGACAGGCCCGGCGGAAGTCGTGAAGCATTTACAAAAGGTCACATACCGGGTGCCGTGTTTCTGGACTTGGACGTCGACCTGTCCGACCGCTCGGACTTGAGTCGAGGCCGGCGCCCGCTAGAGCATTCGCAGGCGCGGTCGGCGCATTGACTTCAGTTCCTGATGGCCAGGAAGTTGGCGATGATTTGAGGCCCCTGGTCGGTCAAGAAGCTCTCCGGGTGGAACTGCACGCCTTCGATGGGCATGCTCTGATGACGAATGCCCATCAGCTCCCCTTGGTCTTGGGTCCACGCGGTTCGTTCGAAATCCGGCGGCATGGCGTCGGCGTCGACGGTAAGCGAGTGGTACCGCGTCGCGGTGAAGGGGTTGCTCAGGCCGGTGTAGATGGATTTGCCGTCGTGAAGAATCCTGCTGGTTTTGCCGTGCATCAGGCGATCGGCCCGGATGATCGTCCCGCCGAACGCGGCGGCGATACATTGGTGCCCCAGGCACACCCCGAGGATGGGAACACGGCCGGCCAAATGGCGGATGGCGGCGACGCTCTGGGGACATTCCGCGGGTGTGCAGGGACCGGGTGAGACGATCAGGTGCGTCGGCTGCAGGGCGTCGATGTCAGTCGGCGTGATCTCGTCGCTACGGCGGACAACGATGTCATTGGACGGGGCCAGGGAACCGATGCACTGGTACAGGTTGAAGGTGAAGGAGTCGTAGTTGTCGATGAGCAGAACCATAGCTGACCCACAATCCAGAGAACTAGAAACTAGAGACTAGAGACTAGAAAAGGCTTGGGCGGCCATCTCTAGTGTCTAGTATCTGGTTTCCAGAGTCAACGGGCGTGGGAGGGCGAGGCTCCCGCCGAGCCGGCGGAGTTGAACGATCGCTCGATGAGGCTGGTATCCACGTCGCCTTTGATAAAGGCGTCCAGCCTGAAGATCTTTCGGTAAAGGGGGATGGTCGTCTTGGTGGGGCTGATGTGGAATTCATCGAGGCAGCGTCGCATGCATTCGACGGCGCCGGCGCGGGTCTGCTGGTGGACGATCAGTTTGCAGATGAGCGAGTCGTAGCAGGGCGAGACGCGATAACCGTCGTATACGTGGGTGTCGACGCGCACCCCGAAGCCGCCGGGCATCCGAAACTCGGTGATAGTGCCGGGCGAGGGCCTGAAGTTGTTGTCGGGGTCTTCGGCGTTGATGCGGCATTCGATGGCTACGCCATTACGCTTGATGTCTCGCTGGGAGAAGGGCAAGGGCTCATCGGCGGCGATGCGGATCTGGGCTTTGATCAGGTCGATGCCGGTGATCATTTCGGTAACCGGGTGCTCCACCTGAATGCGCGTGTTGGCTTCTATGAAATAGAACTTCTTGCCTTCGACGAGGAATTCAAAGGTACCGGCATTGGTATATTGGGCCGCCTTGCACAACCGGACCGCGGCCTTGCACAGGGTCTCACGGGTCTTCTGATCGATCCCGCAGCAGGGGGCTTCTTCGATAAGCTTCTGGTAGCGGCGCTGGATTGAGCAATCGCGCTCGAAGAGGTGGACGACGTGCCCGTGGTTGTCGGCCAGGATCTGCACCTCGACGTGACGCGGCTTTTCGATGAATCTTTCGAGATATACCTGCCCGTTGTTAAAGGCTGCGGCTGCTTCCTGCTGGGCCTGAGCGATGGCGGCCCGCAACTCCGCGGCGTCGCGGGCGATGCGCATGCCGCGTCCTCCTCCGCCGGCACTGGCCTTGATGATCACCGGGTATCCCAACTGCTTGGCGGTCTTGACCGCTTCCGCGGGGTCGTCCAGCACGCCGTCGGTGCCGGCCACGGTGGGGACCCTGGTCTTTTTGGCCAACTCGCGGGCCGCGGCCTTGTCGCCGAGCTGCCGCATGGCCTGGGCAGTGGGGCCTATGAATTCGATGTTGGACTCGCGACACTTTTCGGCGAAGGAGGCGTCCTCAGCCAGAAAGCCGTAGCCGGGGTGAATGGCCTCGGCGTCGGCGATCTCCGCCGCGGCAATGATCCGATCACTCTTGAGGTAGCTCTCTCTGGCCGGTCCGGGGCCTATGCACACCGCGTGATCGGCCAGCTTCAGGTATTCCGCGGAGCGATCTTCCTCCGAGAATACGCACACCGTCTCGATGCCCAACTCATGGCAGGCGC
The DNA here is from genome assembly GCA_036477795.1 of Phycisphaerae bacterium. Lineage (GTDB taxonomy): Bacteria > Planctomycetota > Phycisphaerae > UBA1845 > UBA1845 > JAZGDL01. The sequence goes on along the minus strand of JAZGDL010000487.1, from coordinate 545 downwards.
GTAGCGTTCGCAACGCGACTTCACCCCGGTTGGCGATCAGCAATCTCTTGAACATGCCGCGGAATCGAAAGGGTGGCTCAATCCGGCCGGACCGTAAACAACGGCTGCCCGTATTCGACGGCCTGCTGGTTGGTCGCGAGTATCTTCTCGATGGTGCCGGCGACCTCCGCCCGGATTTCGTTGAATACTTTCATGGCCTCGATGATGCAGACCACCGACGTAGTGGTGACCTTGGAACCTACCTTGACGAACGAATCATCCTCGGGCGTCGGGGATGTGTAGAAGGTGCCGACCATGGGCGAATCAATGGTCACCAGGCCGTCGTCGGCAGAGTCGGACTCGGGATTCGCGGGAGGCGCCGCTTCGGAGGCCCCGACGTTCCCAGGCCCCGGGATCACAACCTGCGGAGGGACATCCATGGGGTGTTGGGCGGAACCGTTGGCGCTGGGCCGGCTCAAGGTAATCTCCTCGTCACCATCGCGCAGCGAAATGCTGGACAGATCGTTGTCCACCATCAGCCGGATGAGTTTCTCGACCTTCTCGAT
>JAZGDL010000486.1:0-4173 GCA_036477795.1 Phycisphaerae bacterium | reverse complement strand
CGGCTGACCGACGGACCTTTGTCCAAGGGAGTCATTGAGAACTCAACGAGTACGGACATGTTTGCTCCTCCGCTGCGGGGTCTGTCGGTTTAGTCGCCCGTGGGGCTCCCCAATGTAGCGCCACCCCGTGGGGGTGGCGCTGTGGGGCACCCTCGTTCTGCGCCACCCACAAGGGGTGGCGCTACAGCATAAATCGACAGACCCTGCATTGCCGGGATCAGTAACCTAGACATTGAATTTGAAGTTGATGACGTCACCGTCCTGAACGATGTAGTGTTTGCCTTCCTGACGTACTTTGGCGGAGGCCTTGGCGGCTTTCATGTCGCCGGCCTCCATTAGATCGCTGAAGGCGACAGTTTCGGCACGGATGAATCCGCGGGCCATGTCGGAGTGAATCCTGCCCGCGGCTTCGAGCGCGTCACTGCCCTTCTTGACGGTCGTAGCCCGGACCTCTTCCCGCCCTACGGTGAGGAAGGAGATCAGGCCCAGAGCCTGGTAACATTTGCCGATCAGGCGTTCCCGTGCCGGCTTCTGCACTCCCAGGTCTTCCAGGAAGGCGCCACGTTCGTTGGGATCCAGTTGAGTGATCTCCAGTTCGGTCAGGGCACAAAGATTGATGGCCCCTGCAGTCATTTCGGGCGGGTGGGGGTCCGGGGCGGCTGCGTCCTGCTCTGAAACGTTGTAAACCACGACGAGTGGTTTTGCGGACAGAAGCCCGAAGCCGGTCACCATGCGTTGGCGCTCTTCGCCGCCCGGGACCGCCGAGAGCGGCTTGGAATCCTCCAGCGTCTCCCTGCACTCGGTGAGCAGTTCCAGTTCCCTCTTCTCCTGGTCGTGGGTCTTGGTGGGTTTTCTGAGCGCTTTTTCGAGTTTCTCGATCCGGTTGCTGACCGATTCCAGATCGGCGTAAATGAGCTCTTCTCGGAGTTCTTCAAAATCGGCGGCGGGATCGACACGGTCCCGATAAGCCGGGACGCTGTCGCTGACAAAGGTGCGAATAACAGCCACCAGCAGGTCGGCCTGGCGAATGTCCGGCAGGAACCGTCTCAGGTCCTCCTGGCCTCTGTGATCCGCGAGTGAGAATCCCGGTACGTCGATATACTCGATGGTGGCTTCGGTCACCTTCTTGGGATTGTACATTTTGGCCAGGACGTGCACGCGATCGTCCGGCACCTTGACCACCGTGTGGCGTACCTGGGGCGGGCCGGCAGCGTCGGGCATGGTGCCGCTGACCGCACCGCCGAGGGTGGTTTTGCCGGATTGGGGTAAGCCGATAAGTGCGGTTCTCACGCGATATTCCCAGAAGTCCGGGACGATTTTAGAACCGTGGTGGAGGGGGTCAAGACGGCGGCAGGCTCCGGTTTTCGGACGGTTGGTTGATGTAATACTTGGTATGGCAGCGGGGCCACGCTGGGTCACGCTGGAACGTTGGACCGAGAATCCCTTCTCGGTCCCGCCCTGGGGGTGTGGGACCGGCTTTCCAGCCGGTCAAATGACGGTGACAGGCTGGAAAGCCTGTCCCACATATGGGTGCGAGAGAGGATTCTCGCACCAGCGGTCGGGGTGCGAGAAAGGATTCTCGCGGCAGCGGCAGCGGGAAAACATGGTTTGACGGACCCAGGGAACCCCACGGATTGCAATCCGTGGGGTTTGGATGGTCCTGTTGCCCACATCCCATAAGGCGGTTAGAATTCACAGGGTGGGGTAGGAAGCCTGTCTTGGGTGATGGTCATCTGCCGTGAACGATTGGTTTGATGCAGAACAGCGTGCCGAACGGGCGCAGCAGTTAACCGAGTCTCGGCGTTGGGCTGAAGCGCTCGCGGAGATTGACGCTGCGCTGGATGTCAACCCCACGAACGGGTCGTGGCTGGCCCAGCGGGGCTTTCTGCTGGATCAGTTGGAGCGGTATGAAGACGCGTTGGAGACCTACGCAGAAGCCCTGGAGTGCGAGCCGGAAGATCGCGAACTCTTGCTTGCGGTGGGCACCGATCTCTCGCGGATCGGGCGGATAACCGAGGCCCTCAAATCTTTCGCCAGGTTGAACGAGCTTTACCCCGATTTTGAGCCGGGCTACTGCTATCGGATCATGGCCTACGCCGAGCTGGGCCAACACGACAAGGCCGAGGAGATGTTTTATCTGGCCCAGCAGCTCAAGGAGGATTGCCCGCACTGCTATTACCATGTGGGCCATTCGCTGGCGGATAAGGGTGACCATGACCGGGCCATCCATTGCTGGAACCGCGTTCTGAGAATCGACCCCGGCTACGAGAGAGTCAAGGGCCAGATTGCCCGGGCCTACCGTGCCAAGGGGGATGCCGCCCGGGCGCAGCAGTATTACCTTTCGGCAATTCGCGAGGATCCCGGCGACATCGAATTGCTGTTTGAGATGGGTGATCTGTTCGCGGAGACGGAGGACCTGGACCTGGCCGCGACCAAGTTCCGTCAGGTGATCGAGTTGGCCCCGGATAATGCGGACGCCCATTTTTCACTGGCTCAGGTGTTGCTGGCTTGCGACTCCGCCCAGGAGGCGATCAAGCTTCTGGAGGAGGTATCGGAGCTGGAACCGGACTACGACGGGTTGGACTTGCAACGTGGATCAACTCATCTGAAGCTGGGGCGTTACACCGATGCCCGGCCTTACCTGGAGCGCGCCGTGGAGGAGGATCCGTCGAACAAGGACGGTCTGATGCTGCTGGGCAACTGCCTGTTGTGGCTTCGGCGTCCGGACGGGGCGGCGGAGCAGTTCAGGCGGGTCCTCGCCATTGACGCCGAGGTGCCCGGTGCACATCATAATCTGGGCGTGTGCTGTTTTTTCAAGGGGGACTATTCGCAGGGTGTTGAGCACTGCCGGCGTGCGATCGAATTGAAGCCCGATTATCTGCTGGCGGTGATCAAGTCGACATTGGCTTATCAGAAGCTTGGTCGGTTTTCCGAGGCCCGTGCGATGATCGATCATGGCCTGGGTGTCGACCCGGAGAACGCACTGCTGCTGCAACTGCGCAGCCAACTCTGGCGTTCACGGATCCGGTACTTCTTGGGCCGTATCGGCTCGTTCTTCAGCGGTATTTTCCGCCGGGGCCGATCGGGCCGGTAATGCGGTGGCCGCACGGAGGCGTCCTCGCAGAAGTCAACGGAGTTGTGCCGACGCCGGACAAGCCCTGTTTGGCTGGTCGGTTACCATTTGCAACCCGGACATTTGGCCGTAGTATAAAATGCATGGCGTGTTGAATAGGGTCGGTCGGCCGTGTTGGAGCGGTCTGTAAGCCACCCGCTGTTGGGAGATACTCATCGTGAATCGCAGGATTGATCTGCGTCTGTTATTGGTCGGTGCGGTTTTGTGCAGTATGGCATCCGGCCTACGGGCGCAACAGGACCAGGACCAGGACCAGGACGTGGATGTGCTGGACCGGAAGGTCATGGAAAAACAGGGCGATTCGGCGGGCTTTTGGAACGTGTCGTCGATCCTCAAGGTGGCCGTCGACAACCTGGGGCGTCGCTATAACCTCAACGAGACGCAAAAAGCATACACCGACGACATGATGACCACGCGGGTCAAGCGCTTCATCGAAGAACACCAGGGGGAGGTCTGGCCCATTCTGCACGATCTGTTGCTTCATCAGCAGCAGGGGACGCTTCCCGATGTGGAGACGGCCAGGCGCCTGGGGCCCCGGGTTCTCAAGCTGATGAAAGAGGCCAAGGAGGAGATATACCAGTCCAATGACGAGTGGCGCGAGATTCTAACCGAAGATCAGAAGCGCATGCACGATTGGGATTTGAGCGAAATGAACAAAACGTTTGATACCATGGAGCGCAACTTCGAGTCGTGGGTCGAGGGCAAACCGAACAGCGGCGGCATTTTCCCGAACACCCGGAAGCGCGGGGAGCCGCGTCGGCCGACCAAGCCCAAGAGTCCCGGCACCTTGCATGAAGATCCGCAAAGGAACCCTGAACTGGATGCGCAATTCGATGCGTTCGTGAAGAAGTTTATTAAGGATTACGACCTTAAGCCGGATCAAATCGAGGCGGGGCAGTCGATTCTACGCGAAGTCAAACAGCGGACCGCGGCGTTTCGACAAACCAATGCCCAGAAGATCAAGAAGATCAGGGAAAAACTGAACTCCGCCAAGACCGTCGCGGACCGCCGCAAGTGGCATCAGCAACGCCAGCAGACCA
>JAZGDL010000485.1:0-2707 GCA_036477795.1 Phycisphaerae bacterium | reverse complement strand
GTCGGCTCCGGGTCGCCGCGTATGATTTTGGAATCAAGTGGAACATCCTTCGACGGTTGGTCGCTCACGGCTGCCAGGTGCAGGTCTTTCCGGCGACGACGCCTGCCAGCGAGTTACTTGCGACCCGGCCCGACGGCGTCTTTCTGAGCAACGGTCCAGGTGACCCGGCGCCGCTCGACTATGCGGTCGCCAACGCCCGCGAGCTGGTGGCCGGCGATGTCCCGGTGTTTGGTATCTGTTTGGGGCACCAGATCCTGGCGTTGGCCATGGGCGGGCGCACCTACAAATTGAAGTTTGGCCACCGCGGCACGAATCACCCGGTGAAGCATCTGGCAACCGGGAAGGTGGAGATTACGACGCAGAACCACGGGTTTGCCGTGGATGCGGACTCGGTGCCGCGCGATGTGGAGGTGACGCACGTCAATCTCTACGATGGCACCGTCGAAGGGCTGCGGCACCGGGAGCGGCCGGTTTTTTCGGTGCAGTATCACCCGGAAGCGTCGCCCGGCCCGCACGACGCTGACTATCTGTTCTCGTTGTTTCTGGACGAGATGGAGCGTACCTAGCCCCTAGCGCCTAGGTGATTGCCTTCAATACATCGTTAAGTAACCCTAATGACCTGTTGCCTTCAACACATCGTTAAGCGAGAGAAGGAAGAAGGGCCTGTGGTAGCTGTGGGAAACGCGTTCTGGGCGTTTTCCAAGGACCTTGTGGGCGCGTTTTGTGCGTCCACAGGTCCGACAGCTTCCACGGGCCTCTTCGTCTCAGCGCGATGGTTGAACGAGCGGCGGAATGGTCCGTTCGCTCAGCGGAAAGGTGAAGGTCTTCAGGCGGTGCCGCCTCACGTCGTACACGACCACGTGTCGTCGATGCGTGAACAGGGTCGCTTGCACGTAGTGTCCAGTGAGCCGCTTCCCCACAAAGTACGGCCGCGCGTTGATCCTGATATGCCCGTCGGCATCGACTTTTTGAATCCACGACACGCGCCCCCGCGCGATCGGCAACCGCAGGACCCCGCGAGCGTCTCGATACCGCCCCACGGTGAAGTCCTGCGGCAACGAACGCAGTTCGTGGCGGTGCCGCTGCAGCCACTCGCCGGGCCGTCGGGCGCCCTCCACGCTCCGTCGCAAGGCCCGATGGATTTTCTGCTCGTGATAGAAGCGCCAATGCGCGTGGCTCACTCGCCGGACGGCGCGCAAATTGGGACAGGTGTGCCGCAGCACGTATTTTTGCCAGCTCGCATTGAAGCTCTCGACGAAGGGATTGCGCCCCGGCTCGCCGAAGGGCAAAAAGACCACATGGACGCCGAGCAAGAGATGGACGCGCGCGACCAAGGACACGCCGTACGCATGTGTTCCCCCTCCTGTGGCCGCCATTTCGTTGTCGATCTGCGACACGCGGGGCAGTCCCAGCCAGCCCCACGCTTCCACGAAATGCTCGCAGAGGGCCTCGGCCGTTTTGTAACGGGCCTGCGAGGCCCACGTGCCGCGTCCCACAATCGCGATGCTGTGAATCGAATAGAACCGCGTAGTCCCGCCCGGCCCGCGCAGATACCGCGGGCCGACCAAGTCCGTCTGCTGCAGATCGCCGGGCCGCGTCGCCCGCGGCCAGGGGTACGGCTGGCCCCCCCCGTGGCGCCGCGCCCGCGGTGGTCGAACGTGATGCCGACGGAGCACGCGTTCGATCGTGCTGAGGCCCGGCACTCGCTGATGCTTGAGCTGGAGCACGTCCTGGATGTCGCTTGCGCCCACGCCGCGAAATCGCGTGCGTTGCGTGCGGTGTTGCTCCAACTCGCGTCGCAGCGCCAGAATTTTCGCAATCATCGCCGCCGAGATCCGAGCTCGGCATCGGTGGGGCCGGCGGCTTCGATCCACCAATCCAGCGGCTCCATCGCTCTGGAATCGGTGAATCCACTTCGCCAACCAGGGCTCGCTGCGCGACAGCCGCTGACAAATTTCGGTGAACCGTACGCCTTTCCAGTACCACTTGAGCGCAAGCGTCCGCAGCTTCAACTCGTCGATACGTCGTGGCATCCATTCCTCCCCTCGATGGGAGGATATGGAGCCCGACCCACTTACTCGCTGAAACTAAACGATGTGTTGAAGGCTGCATACTTAACGATGTATTGAAGGTAACCCCCTAGCGCCTAGCCCCTAGTTACCCGATAGGCGTAGAATGCTTTCTTCTAGTGTCAGCGAGGAGGTCCGGCAGTGAACAGGGATTCCCGGCGGAGGCAGTTCATCCCGGCGGTCGTGATGATGGCGGCCGTGTTCGGCGCCTGCGAGGGTCCGCCGGCGACAACCGCCGAAGACACGGGAGAAGCCGAGAATGCTGTCGATCAGCCTGCTGATGGAAGTGCGATTGAGGACCTCGCGGCAAGGCATGACGCGGTGACGGACTGGCACGGGCCACTCCCCCTGTTAGGACCTGTCCTCACAGTGTTCGTCGAAGACGCCTTGCTGCGACCGGACGGGAGACCGATACTTCTGCGAGGCATGAGGGTCGAAGATGTCACGCGGGACGAGGACGGATACATGGTCCATTTTGTATCCGCTGTGTCGGACTTGAGCCTCTTCTTAGTCACCATCGGCCTCGCCAACAACTTTGATCCAGGTGTCGTTCCCAACTGGATTCGCTTCCACCTGCGGTGCCCGGATGAGGTCGAGCAGATCCTATCCCGAGCCGCTCCCTCAGAATCCCTCGGTCC
>JAZGDL010000484.1:0-3288 GCA_036477795.1 Phycisphaerae bacterium | reverse complement strand
CGTCATCGATCACCGGGGGCGTGCCCGCCTGGCAATCAAGCAGCGCGTCGCAGGTCTCCGTACCGTCACAGAACACCCCGTTGTCACAGTTGGCGTCGTTGGGCGTGTTTACCACGACGTCGTTCACCTCGTCGCAGGAGTCGTCCGTACAGGCCACCGCGTCGTCGATCACCGGCGCGGCGCCCGCCACGCAGCCCGTCACCGGATTCGCATCGACGTGCGTCGGATCGCAGGTCCCGGCCCCGTCGCAGAAGTCCCCGTTGTCGCACAGCGTGTCGTCCGCCGTGTTCACGCAGGCGTCGGTCGTGGTATCGCACGAATCATCCGTGCAGTCGATCCCGTCGTCGCAGTCGTCGTCGGTAGTGCAGTCAACGCCCAGGGCGGAGGGATCAAGTGACTCGGTTGCGGCGACAGGGACATCTTCGATGAGGGTGCCAGGCAGATCGGGGCGTTGGATCTTGGAGTCCGTCAACAAGTGTCCGGCGGTCCGGTCGAGCTCAGTCCAGTACGGCTCTTGTCCGTACGTTGTCGAGACACCCATGACCAGGGTCAACGAGACGGCAGCCAGCCAACACCGTGTCATGTCAAGTGCTCCCAAAAAACGGTGAATCCGCGCATGGGCGGACATCGTGATTATACCGCTGCCCAACTGTCGGGCAATGTAGAATAACGTGGGCAATCCCACCGCCCGCTACGTCCGATACTGCTAAACCGGGGAACGTGCAGAATCGGCGGATTTAATCAAGATCGGAGGACGTAATCAAAAACGCTGGACCGAGAATCCCTTCTCGGTCCCCTCTAATGGCGGTGTGGGACAGGCTTTCCAGCCGGTCAAATGACAGGCTGGAAAGCCTGTCCCACATATGGGTGCGAGAAAGGATTCTCGCACCAGCACTTGTCGGCGAGTTTGCGCTGTAGTGTCAAGATCGGGGGGCGTAATAACTCGCAAAATCGGGGGACCTGATACCTGTATGTCTTCTCCTCGGTGGTGGACGTTCTGGAGATGTGCGCAGCAGATAGCGCCCGGCGCTACGTTCGGCCCTCTTGACGAAGTGCACGTCGCGGCTCGGCAGGAGCCTCGCCCTCCCTGGCACGGTGCTTCATGCATCACAGTTGATCCACCGCTCGTCGCACGGCTGCCAGGTTCGCCGGCGGTACGCGAGTGGGGTCAAAGGTGCATCCCGGAGCGATGATGATGGGCCGGTCGCCGGCTTGTGCGACGGCGTCGTGCACCTCCTCGACGCAGCTTTGCACACTTGCGCCCGGTAGTATCGCGAGATGATTCAGTCCGCCGCACGGCGCCGGCGTCAAGGTCTGCACCACCTCGCCGATCTGTGGGCCGGCTGTGCGATCCGCCCAGTTGATGGCATGCACCGGGTACTCTGCGAACGCCGCGAAATTCACCGCCTTGCCGCACACGTGCAGCAGGTTGAAGCGCCCTTGCGATGCGCCCGCCAGGATCGCGGCGTCCGTACTGCGAACCAGCTCGTCGTAGGTCCCCGGTCCGTCGCCCACCGACTCGAGCCAATCATCACGTACCGACAGGAAGATGCCGTCGGCCCCGGCTTCGATGCATTGAGCGGCGAAGTTAGCCAGCGATTCGCCGATGACGGCCAGCGCGGCGGCCACAGCCGCCCGATCCTGGGCCGCAAATTGGGCGACATGAACCGTCCGCGGATCATCCAGCGGCGAAGGCCCCGCGCCCGGAACGTACGCCTCGGTCATCAGTAGCCGCCGCAGCGTGGCCCAGGCATTGAAGATCGTGGTAACCATCATCGCCCGTCCGCCAATCTCCGACGCCAACGCACCAATCGTCGCCAGGTGCTCGCCGAAAACCCCCGCGTCGCCTCTGGTCACGGTCAGTCCAGCGAGATCAGCGATCGAGCGGATGGGGGTGTCGTGGGGGTAGCCCAGGTCGAACATCACCTTCAGAAAATCAATGTCGTAGGTGTCGAGATGCTTCAGATGGGCCTTCACCGCCGCATGGCCCGAACGCTGATCCGCCGCGAAGTGGTGCCAGAAGCTGACCGGCGGCCGATCCGGCTGCTCGCCTCTCACCACCGCCAACACACGCTCAACTTTGTTCATTTCGGTCATGCGCTGACCATACTATGATGAGTCGCGTTGCTCAATAGCAAAGGTGGATGGGCCTACGCGGGTGTCCAACGTCCGTCCCCCCCGTGTTGCGAAAGGGGTGTGATCGGCGCTATGATACTCCCCGGAGTGGGAAATGTTGAATTCCGGGGGCGCCGGGATGGACGAGCGTGCCACGGGTCCCGGCTTAGCGGTGTCGCGTGCGACACCTACCTGCACGTGCCCTGTCACACGGAGTGTGTTAATGGAACCAGTGGACCCTTTCGATTTTTATCGCATCCGCGACTCATTGTCCGAAGACGAGCGGCAGGTATCAGAAACGGTGGCCCGGTTCGTCGACGAGCGCGTCCTGCCCATCATCGCTGAGGCATTCGAAAACGATCGGTTCCCGCGGGAGCTGATCCCCGAGCTTGCCGAGTTGGGTCTGTTCGGCTGCACCATCGACGGCTACGGCTGCGCCGGTTTGAACAGTGTGTGCTACGGCCTGATCTGCCAGGAGCTGGAACGCGGCGACAGCGGGCTGCGCAGCTTCGTTTCGGTGCAGAGCAGCCTGGTGATGTATCCCATCCTGGCCATGGGCAGCGAGGAGCAGAAGCAGCGTTGGCTCCCGGCACTGGCCAAGGCCCGGGCCATCGGCTGTTTCGGTCTCTCCGAACCCGACGGCGGCAGCGATCCGGGGACCATGAAGACCCACGCCCGACGCGACGGCGATGACTGGATCATCAACGGCGCCAAGATGTGGATCACCAACGGATGTCTCGCAGACGTCGCCGTGGTGTGGGCTGTGACCGACGACGGTATACGCGGGTTTCTGGTGGAACGGGACATGCCCGGATACACTACCCGCGAAATCAAGCGAAAGTTTTCGCTGCGGGCCTCGGTGACTTCCGAGCTTTTCTTCGACAACGTGCGCGTGCCCGACGCCAGCCGGCTTCCCGGTGCCCAAGGGCTGGGCGCCCCGCTACGTTGTCTCACCCAGGCGCGATACGGCATCTGCTGGGGCGTGATCGGATCGGCGATAGCCAGCTTCAAAGAGGCCCTCGAGTATTCCGGGGTCCGGGTCCTGTTTGGATCGCCGCTGAGCCACAAGCAGACCATCCAGCGGCGTCTGGCGGACATGGCCCGGCGGATCACCACGGCTCAACTGCTCGCCCTGCAACTGGGCCGGCTGAAAGACGCCGACAAGATGCACCA
>JAZGDL010000483.1:0-10851 GCA_036477795.1 Phycisphaerae bacterium | reverse complement strand
GGCAGAAAGAAACTATTGACCGACTACGCCAGCTGCGCCGGGTGAGCGGGCAAGCTCCCCATGGAGCTGACCGCGCAGGTGCTGCGCGAATTGCCGCGTGCAACCCATCCTGACTTGCTGGTCGGTGTGGAACACCTCGATGACGCCGGCGTCTTCCGCATCGATCAGTCGACGGCCATCGTGCAGACTGTGGACTTCTTTCCGCCGCTGGTAAACGACCCCTACACCTTCGGCCGCATCGCCGCAGCCAACAGCCTTTCAGACGTCTACGCCATGGGCGGGACGCCGATCACGGCGCTGAACATCGTCGGTTATCCGGACAATGAGCTGCCGGTAGAGATGCTGGTGGAGATTCTCAAGGGCGGTGCGGAACGGATCAACGAAGCCGGTGCTGTGATTGTCGGCGGGCACAATGTGCGTGACGCGGAGATCAAGTACGGCTTGGCGGTGACCGGCACCGTCCATCCGGATCGCATCGTCACCAATGGCGGAGCCCAACCCGGCGACAAGCTGGTTCTGACCAAGCCCATCGGCAGCGGTGTGCTGACCAGTGCTGCGAAACTGGGCAAGATGCCGGAGGCTGACCTGGCGGAATGCATCGATGTCATGATCGATCTGAATCGGAGTGCAGCCGTGGCGATGCAGGCGGTGAACGCGCACGCCGCCACCGACATCACGGGCTTCGGCCTGATCGGGCACGCGTTTGAAATGGCCCAAGCCGGCAACGTTACTCTCGGCATTGAGGCCCGGTCTGTCCCGTTGATCACTGGTACGCTCAGGTTTGCCGGTGAGGGGCTGCTGACCCGAGCACATAAGTCGAATCTGTCCTACATAGGCGACAGGCTCGCCCGGGGCCCGGTCGACGCGGTGTTGCTGGGCGTGCTGGCCGACGCCCAGACCTCGGGGGGGCTGTTGATCGCGGTTGCCGCCGAACGCTGTGACGAACTGGTGGCAATGCTCAAGAGAAGCGGCACACCTGCGGCTCCCCCCGCCGGCGCTTGGGGCTCGGATTCGTTTGCGGTGATCGGTGATGTGGCACCGGCGTCGGCGCACGCGATCGTGCTCCGTTGACGATCGCTTGTCTGCTGATCAGGCGCTTCACGCCAGCCCCTCCTACGGATAACATACCGCCCACAGTGATTAGCCAATAGGGAAGGTGTCTCAATGGTAACAAGCAGTGCGAACGCTGAACCGGGCCTCAAAGCTCCGCAGGGCAACTTCGCCGACGTACATCCGCCCCTCACCCGCGATGAAGCGGTGGCAGAGTCGTCACGTTGTCTCTATTGTTTCGACGCACCCTGCACGCGCTCGTGCCCGACCCATATCGACATCCCCGGCTTCATCCGCCAGATCATGCACCGCAACCCCATCGGTGCGGCTGGTACCATTCTTGACGCCAACATCTTCGGCGGCTCCTGCGCCCGGGTCTGTCCCACGGAAGTCCTTTGTGAGGGCGCCTGCGTCGACAACACCATGCTCAAGGCTCCCGTACAGATAGGCCGCTTGCAGAGATTCGCCTGCGACACCGCCCACGATATCAGCATGGGTTTCTATCAACCCGGTGAACCGACGGGCAAGCGCGTGGCCGTCGTCGGCGCGGGACCTGCGGGCTTGACCTGCGCCCACGAGCTGCGCAAGCGAGGCCACCATGTCGTCGTCTTCGAAGCGCGGGACGTGGCTGGTGGATTGAACACTCTCGGCATCGCCGCTTACAAGCTGACCACCGGGTTCGCCCTCACCGAAGTGGACCGCATCATGCGCATGGGCATCGACCTGCGCTTGAAACACCCCATCAACGGCAAGCAACTCGCCGGCCTGCTGACGGATTACGACGCCGTGTTTATGGCTGTAGGCCTGGGCCGCACCGCACCGCTCAAGATCGACGGCGAAGAACTCAGCGGCGTGTGGGAGTCGCTCGAGTTCATCTTTCAGACGCACACCAAACCGCTGGACAAGTGCGAGGTCGGGCGCAACGTAATCGTGATCGGCGGCGGAAACACCGCTATCGACGCCGCCAACGCCGCCGCCATGCTCGGCGCCCAAACCGTTACGCTCGCCTATCGGCGTGACGCCGAATCGATGCCCGCGTTTCGACATGAATACGAGCTGGCCAACAGGCACAACGTGCACATGGAGTGGAACGCCCAGCCGCAATGCGTCCTTGGTGAAAACGGCAAGGTCACCGGCGTGCGGTTTGTCCGAACACAATTGGAAGGCAAGGGCCGCCGCGCCAAATTACGCCTTTTCGAGGGCTCCGAATTCACCATTGACGCGGACATGGTCATCAAGGCGTTGGGGCAGGAGACCCTTGTCGATTTCCTGAAGTCCGTCCCGCAACTAGAGCTCAGCAGCAGCGGCCGCGTGGTCGTCGACCCTGCCACCCGGGCGACCTCGGTGCCCAGACTCTTCGCCGGCGGCGACTGCCAGGTGGACGCCGGTGAAGAGGTGGTCAACGCCGTGGAGTCCGGAAAAGTCGCCGCACGCGGGATCGCCGCGACCCTGGGAACGTAGTCGCTGCGCCCAACCGCATTCGATGGTATGATGAGCGTGAACAAGTCGAGGGTATGAATGGGCGCAATGACGTGGACTTGAGCATCAATGTGCGCGTTAATCCGGCTCTTCAGCGCTTTGGTCCTGTCGCGCGGCGTGGGCGAGCTGCATGAGTTCCAGCACGTCGGCCAGCCATTGGATTCGCTACTCGATCGTCGTCTGAGAGAACCGCCACAGGTGATATTGGCGGGCCTCGTCGAACGTGAGCAGCGGCTTATCAGTGAATGGTTCTTCGAAAGAGGGGCTATCCAGCTCGTTCAACGTTGGTGCTCCTTGGGTTTCTCCAGTTGTCGCAGAATCTCGACCGCCGCGAACCCGCCCACGATCACGTAGCGGACACCAGACTGACCCAAGGCCTCGAGAACGCGAAGAAAAGGGTTCATTCGTGTATGATACACGATATACTCGGGGTTTCGTATCCTCCGGGCGACAAAAACCAAGGAGAGGGCTGACAATGTCTCGACCGACGAACAGCAATGAATGGAACGGCAACGGCCGCGAGCCGGTGGACCTTTCGATCGAATTCTGCGGCGTCAAAGCACCCAACCCGTTCTGGCTGGCCAGCGCCCCGCCCACCAATTCCGAGTATCAGGTGCGCCGCGCGTTCGAAGCAGGCTGGGGCGGTGCGGTGTGGAAGACACTCAATCACGAACCCATTGTCAATGTCTCTTCCCGCTACGCATCGATCGATTATGACGGCCGAAAGGTGCTGGGGCTCAACAACATCGAGCTGATCACCGACCGCACCTTGGAAACGAACCTCACAGAAATCGCCAACATCAAACGCGACTTCCCCGATCATGCCCTGTGGGTCTCGCTGATGGTGGAGTCCAAGCGCGAGACATGGCATGACATCGTCAAGCGCACCGAAGACACCGGCGCCGACGGCTTGGAGCTCAACTTCGGCTGCCCCCACGGCATGAGCGAACGCGGCATGGGCTCTGCCGTCGGCCAGGTCCCGGAGTACACCGAGATGATCGTCGGATGGGTCAAGGAGGTCGCCAACACTCCGGTCATGGTCAAGCTGACCCCCAACGTTACCGACGTGCGCGCCATTGGGCGGGCCGCAAGAAAGGGCGGCGCCGATGCCATTTCGCTCATAAACACCATCAACTCCATCATGGGCATCGATCTTGGCACGCTGGCCCCCCAACCCAGCGTGCGAGGCCGGGGATCACACGGCGGATACTGCGGGCCGGCCATCAAGCCCATCGCTCTCCACATGGTCTCGCAGATCGCCTCCGATCCTGAGATCAACATACCCGTAAGCGGCATCGGCGGTATCCAAGCCTGGCAGGACGCCGTTGAACACATGCTCCTCGGCGCCGCTTCGACCCAGGTATGCACCGCCGTCATGCACTACGGCTTCCGCATCGTGGAGCAGCTCATCAGCGGCATGACCAATTGGATGCGGCAGCAGGGTTACCGATCCCCCGCCGAGTTCGTAGGCGCCTCGGCCAAGCGCATCACGGACTGGAGCGAGTTGGACCTGAACTACAAAGTGGTGGCTCAGATCGATCAGGAGACGTGCATAAACTGCGGACTGTGCTACATCGCCTGCGAAGATGGATGCCATCAGTCGATCAACATCGAGAAGATGCCCGAAGCGGAGTATCTCAAACGCTCCGGTTCCTACGCGGATCGGGCGTTCCTAAGCGGAACGCAGCGCTACATATACGGCGCGGGCCAAGGCTACGTCAATGTCTTCTCCATCAATCAGGATACTTGCGTCGGCTGCAACATGTGCTCGCTGATCTGCCCGGTCGACGGGTGTATCACCATGATGGAGATTGACACCGGCAAGGAGCCGATGAACTGGAATGAATACCAAGCGCTCCTCGCCGCCGGTAAGGTGGAACCGATCAAACCGCCCGAGCACGCCTGACCATCTTTGGGACCGGGGTATGTTGGCGCCGCCCACAAGGGGCGGCGCTACAAGTCAACTCTGAAGCAATGTATTGGTGAACCGGATGGCACGGCGGAGCAGCGTGCGACCGATGGGGTGAGCCTGGGCCTCGAATCGCACGCGGCAGGTCATGCCGTGGTTGATATGGCGAAGCGTAAAGCGTAAAGCGTTAAGAGTAATGGTCACTTCAAAGAATGGTTGGTCGGTGTGGCCGGTCCGTGGGTCGACGACGATATCGCCACCGCCCGCAAGGGTGAGTGACTCGTGGTCCACGCTTCGGGAACCCGTGGGTGCAATAGACGTGATCACACCGCGGAGCAGTTCGCCCGGCGCCGCCTCCCGCCGGACCTCCACAGGCGTACCGACCTGGAGCTGGACATCCGCCATTTGACTTTCGCTGAGCACCGCGCGCACCTGCCATGGCCCCCGCCCCAGAGTGGCCACCGTCGCTCCCGCTCTGATCAGTTTTCCACGATCTTGCGGCGCCAAACAGTCCAGCACCATCGCGTGCTAATCCGCTCGAACGACCAGATCCGCCAGATCACGCTGCCGACGCTCCAGCATCATGCGGTGCAGGTGGCCTTGCTCCAGTTCCTGACGTGCCCTGGCGGGGTCCTCCACCATCCAGGCGCTGTGTCTGATGTCGGATGCTTGGACCTGGGTTTTGGCGGACGCGACAGCCTCTAGAACTTCATCGTCTTGCAGTTGCACGATCACGTCACCGGGGCTGACCTGTTGGCCGGCCTGAACCGCGGTGTGCGTGAGGAAACCGCCTACGGGGGCACGCACTGTGGTTTCCTCAGCGCAGGCCAGAACGCCGGTGGCAAAGACATCCGAACGTATGGGCACGAGAAAAATCAAACTTGGAATGCCGACAATGACCAAGAGGCTCAACGCCACAGCCCGAAATCGAATGGGCGCGGTTTCCTGGCCAAACCACAGATACTTGCAGAACCGCTGCAACGTCCCGTAGATGGTCCGGCCGAGCAGAAGAAGGCCCAGGGCCAGGCCAACCAGGCCCATCTTCATTGCCACCAGTGTCGCGATGCCCGCCAGCACAAGAAACCGATATATTCCGGACCCCACCCCAAAGCAAAACAGAATCGCGGAAAGGCGGGGAGGAACCGATTTGGCATCGACGCGAATCCTTAGAAACGTTCGTTTGAGCGTGCACAGCACGTGGTGTATGGATCGTTGTCGAAGATTGGGAATCTGCAGCAGGTCGCTGAGAACGTAATACCCGTCGTACCGCATGAGCGGATTGATATTGAACAGAACCGTCACAACACCAGCCAGGAAGATCACGTTGTAGGCGACGTCACGAAGCAGGCCGGGTGGCGACGCCGCCCATACCAACGTCGCCACTGCGGCGCAGATGCTCTCGATATACATTCCCGCCAGACAGACGATGACTCGCTCGCGTACTCTGGTGAACGACCACGACGCCGACGCATCAACGTACGCGCAGGGCACAAACACAATCATGTATGCCCCCATTTCCGGAACGTAGCCGCCGAAGTGCTTACAGGCGTAGGCGTGGCCGAATTCGTGCAACACCTTCAGCCCTACCAGGATCACCATCAGCAGCGGAAGGTTATGGGTCAGGAGCACGCCCTCGACCGGCTGGAAAAGCCTGTCCCCCTGGTGGAAGGCCACGGTCCCGGCCACCAGCATCAGCACCATCCAAACGGCAAAGAACCACCGAGTGAACAACGGCCTCACGTAGTTGATGGTCGATTGCAGGAAACGGTCCGGGTTGATCAACGGAATACGGAGGAAAAGGAAGCTCGTCAGCCTCTCTGTGCGTCGGGCGCGTTGGCGCATCTCGTGCCTTCGATAGAGCAACTTGTCGTCGGAAACCGGAAGGTTCAGGAAATTAAACCGGTGAAGGGTGACGATGAACCGGTAGAAGGCTTCTTCGGAATCTCTGGTCATCACTTCGCGTTTGACCAGGTCCTCAAATATGTCGCTGAGGGCGCGGGAGGGCGTGATGGCCTCAAAAATCGCGTATTCGGTCACCTCCAGGCGGTGACTTTGAAACGTCATCGGATCGGTGACCACGTAGGCCGGCGTGCCACGAAAGACATGCCGCGAAACCTCCAGATCCTGGCGCACACCCACTTGCACCGAACCGAAGCGGCCGGCAAGTGATTCTGACGGTGCCGATGAAGCAGTCCCAGTCATAACCGAGCCCAGAGCGCCAGCGACGGGTCTTCCCTCACAACCACACGTTCATACGCAGATAATCGATCATACGGTGGAAAGCGACCCACCATACCGGACGGCGTCCGACCTGCACCTTGGCGACTCCTTCCATGCCGGGACGCATCCACTCCCTCAGAGCCGTGAGCGCCAGCGACGGGTCTTCCCTATTCAAATCCATGACCGCCTCAGCCACGTAAACGGTCTTTTGCCCGGTAACTTCGGCGCTCGGTTTGACTCGAATAATGTGCATGGGCTGGGCCTGTTCCGGGCGGGCGTGCACCGCGAATTCCCCGCTCATGTTTTGCGCTACGTCGTCGACGTCCCGCTGCGGAATCTGCAACTGCAGAATGCAACTGCTGAGCGGCGCGATCTCAAACAGCGGCTCGCCTTTGACCAGAACCGCCCCCACCTTCTGGCGCAGGTCGCCGGCGATGACCACTCCGTCAAGCGGCGACACCACCGTAGCACGGTCCATGCGTGCCTCCAGCGAATTCAGTCTCGTTCGGGCCAGCTTCTGATTGGCCAGGGCAAGCTGAAAATCGACCGGTGAAGCCCCGGCCAGGGCCCGGTCCTTCTCCCGCTCCAAAACGGCAATCTCGGCAATGATTTCAGCACGGGCCTGCTCCAGAGGCCGACGGTCAAACCGGCACAAGGTCTGGCCGCTCACCACGCGGTCACCCTCCACCACAGCCACGAACTCCAGAACTCCGTCGAACGGCGCCGTGGCATGACGGCTCTGAGCCGCCACGATCCGGCAAGGAACGGTAAGCTCATAGGTCATCGAACCAAACGCGAACCAGCAGGCCGCGATGACAGTCAACACAGCAATCACCCGGGCGGTGACGCGCCCGGGCTTTGTAATGGCCCGCACCGCGTTGCCCGCCGAATCAACCGCATGCTGCCAGAGCCCCCGGTTTGCGTCTCGGATCAGCAGAAGCGACGGCGCGAAGGGCTCTGCCCGCTTGCGAATCTCTTCGATCAGCTCCGAGGTGACGGTTTCGTCGGCTCGCCGCCGGAAGCTTAGGACAGCCGCAACTCGCCCTTCGGCGTGCAATGGGATCGACGCTACCGCAGCCCCCTTAGCGCTGGCGTGCCATTGCTTGTGTAGCCAGTGGCCGCTCGAATAGATTTCACAAGACCAGGATGACTCAGCCTGACACACAATGGGTTGGTCAACATCAAGGCACTCTTCCATGGCGGCCCGCAGATGGCGGATTCCCTGGCTTCGCGTCGCCACGCTGTCCAGGCCGGATACGGAGAGAATGTTCACGCGCCGATGCGAGACCAGGCCCAGGGCAACCTGCTCCGCCCCGATCTTGTTGCGCAGATTGTTCGTCATGGCGAAGGCGAGTTCTTCCGGCGTTTTGAAGCCGCTCGAACGGGCCAGCGATTGGTCCGGAGCCGCGGCCGCTGAGCGGCTTTGGGCGATGCCCGCCGCCTCGGCATGCTCCACCACGAACGACATGAAGCGCGTGAGCGACTCCAGCAGCGCCAGCCGGTGCATGGCGTCAGCCTCTCCCTCGCGCGTCACCACCAGCGCAATACAGCCAATGACCGCGCCGGAAGCATCCGTCACCGGTGCAGAAAGAAGGGCGACCCTGGTGCTTCCCTTTTTGGGATTCAGAAGTTCCGCACGGGCAATCCCCTCCCCCAGCGACTCGGTCAGGAATCTCTCAATGGTCCCGCGCCAGAACTTGGGATCGGTCGGACCACTATGCCAATGCTCCTCGATGACCGTCGCACCTTCGCGGACGGAGATCGCAGCATAGGCGCTGCCCAGACACTCGGCGATCTGACGAAACGCCCGGACCAGCAATTCCTTCCGTGATGACGCCGTGCGAGCCAGGGATGCAATTTCGCTGAACGGATCGGAGCGAGTTCGCCGGTCTGCTTCAGAGCCGCGACCGTCAGGGAGCGCTCCGCTGTGACGCTTGACGTTGCCTTGGGCTGGTTGCGGTCCGATGGCTGGTGCCTCCGGAACCCACGGATTCGAATCCGTGGGTTTGCCGGCCGTCTTCACACTTCACACTTCACTCTCTTTTCGTGCGCGCCAAGGTTTTCGGGCAGACCGATGGGGGCAAAGAACAGAAACCCGCACTCGAACGCATCTTCCCGAATAAGACGACATCGCACGCAACGGGCGAAGGTCAATGGAAGGGCAAGCTCGGACTGGTCAAACTGCAATCGATAGATGTCGCCCACGGCGATGGGCACAGGGAAGAGCGCGCCCAGACCGGACTCCGAAATATCACCGGTAACACCTTTGGCCTTGAAGCTGCGTCTTGCACTGCTGTTGCCCGCTTCCAAGGTCACGGCTGATTTGACAGCCGCGCGGAAGCGGCATCGCTGTTTGCGGATTTCCTCGGATCGGTTTTGCTCCAACTCCTGAAAAACGTTGAACGCCTCGTCCGCTGAAAACGACCCGCCCAAGCTGCTTTCGATTTCGTCGAACATCACTGAGCCTCGGAGAAATCCACGTAGACCTTGAGGCCGGATATCCACCCGGCGTCTTCGTTCCCCAAGCGCAACTTCACCCTGAACGTCTGGCTCGCTGCATCCGCCACGCGCGACTGGAATACAACCTTCCCCGTGCGATCACCCCAACCACCGTCTACCGCCCGAATCGGAACCTGGTCTCCGACACGTACCATGTGGGCCATTTCCAGCGGGCAATCGATCAATACCTCGAGCGGATCCAACTGCACCACGGTGATCACGCCTTCACGTTCGTTGACCGTCTCACCACGGTGCTTGAGCACCCTGGTCACGTAACCGTCGAAAGGGGCCCTGATTCGTAGCTGCTCCAAAAGGGCCTTCTCTCGCTCGTATTCACGCTTGGCCTGCTCGAACTGAAACTTCACGATGCGATGTTCAAGACACCGCACCTCTTTGGGCGCTGCGAAATCGTCCCCGATCAAGTGCATCAAGTCGTCAAGCTCGTGCCGGGCGTACTCCATTCGCGCTTTGGCTATTTCGACGTCGAGTGACGACTCGGCTCGCGCCCTGGCGATCTCCGTCCGCACCCGCTGGGCGTCGTCAATCAGCCGCACCAGCAGCTCCCCTTCTCTAACGCGCTGTCCTTCGTCGGCTGCTACCTGTGCGATTCGACCCGGCTGAACGGGACCCACCGTGGCCGTTCGCCGCGGTGCGGTGATGCCCGCCAACACAAAGCCCATGGATTGCAATCCGTGGGACACCGTCCGTGGGGAATGCCCCCCGATCGGTATTGACGATTGACGATTGACGATTGACGATTGCGGATTGCGGATTGGGGATTGCACTTTGTCCCTTCTTCTCCCTTCGTCCCTTCGTCCCTCTCGTATTGACGATTGACCAGACGCGGAAAGATGAGAAGCCAAACTGATGCCCAGCATCGCCATCACCGCGACACGTATGCCTTGGCTGGACAGACGCCCCAACACGATTTATCCACCCTCAGAGCCCCAAGCGCAAGCGCGGGGCATCAACTGCCCAACACGGAAGAACACGGGACCACTGCGATATAACGAAGGCACGAAGTGGAATCCCCAGTCCCCAATCGTCAATCGTCAATCGTCAATCCCCAATAGGGTATCGGTTGTCATGGCCTTGAACCCAAGAACAGCAGATAAGTGTAGGGTCCGCGGTGCGGACCACTCCGTGCCGGCCCAAGTCCGATCATGCTGCCCTGCGACCGAATCCAGATCCGAGCCCCAAGCGCAAGCGCGGGGTATCCTGAGCACGATGCCGGAACTCAGTGACAATCGCCGACGTTGTGTTGGTATTAGAGGACCTTCAGCGCTCGTCAGGCGTTTGATTCATTGACTCCGTATCGGTTTGTTGCTATGCTGCCGTTATCGGCTCAAGTAGTTAATCGGAGCCACCGCGTTCACCTGCGCGCGACCTTTCGGGGGATGGAGATGCGTCGACGTGCAGGCGTGTTGTGCACTTGTCCACTGGAGGCTTTGCCTGTCATGAGAAAACTGGCCGTCACCGTAGCGATTCTTGCGATCACGCCGTTTGCGTGCACGGATGCTGAGTTTGTGGAGTTCCTTCAGTCGTTGCCGCCGGAGTTCTTCCGGGCCGCTCCGGACGCGCCGCCCATCGAATCCCTCGCGCCCGATGACGGGCGCGTTGTGCCCCCACTTCCGGCGGGGCGGGTGGCCCTCAACATAATCAACAACAGCAACCGGACGGCGGAGGTGACCGTG
>JAZGDL010000482.1:0-3112 GCA_036477795.1 Phycisphaerae bacterium | reverse complement strand
TGCAGCGCATCCCGGCCCGCAGGCGTCGCCATCGCCTTCCCGTTCAGGAGGCCGGAAACTGTACCGTAGACGCAAGCCCGGAACCTGCTTGTGCCCGGCGAGGGTTTTGACTAACCTATTCTTTCCGTACACGGGCAAGCCCTTGGGTGCCGGTTTGGTTCCATGAACGCCGCGGGGATCTTCATTTCACACACGACTGCAGACGACGCGATCGTCGCGGAAATTCGCAAAGCCCTCGAAGGCCAAGGTCTGACCGTCTGGGTCGACTCGCGCGAACTCTCCGCCGGCGACGACCTTAAGGACACGATCCGTGAGCAGATCGAGCAGGCCCGGCATTTTATGGTTGTGCTCAGCCCGGAGGTGATAAACTCGGTTTGGGTCGATAAGGAGATCAAGCACGCCCTGAAGGTTCAGAAGGACCGCACCGACGGCTACAAGGTGATCCCGATCCTCTTGGATGGGGTCACGCCATCGGCCCTGCATCATTGGTTTGGAAAGAAGGACCTCTGCGCCGTGCGAATCGGAAGCGGCCACGATGCGGGGGCGAACGCACTGTCCGAGTTGTTGGCGGCCGTGGGCCAGCGGCTGCCCTCCGACAGCGAACCGGACCGCGAGTTCACCGCATCACGGGTTGCCCATCCAGTGATTGGGGCAAGTTTCTTTCGCAGCCGATTGAGCCGCAAAACGCTCAGATGCGGCACACGACGCACCCACGCGTGGGGTGGTGGAGGTCATGTCGACCTGGCGGGCGATTCATAAGGCCATCGGTAGCCCGTCGCACGGCGTCGAAAAGAACCGACACCCCGGCCTTGAGGAACCTGGACTGGGCGTCCGAGCAGCTCCCGGGGCCCATGTAGGCGATGGGCTGCGCCCTCGGCGCCCAAAAAAGTGACATGTGACTTCGCACGCCAGATGCGGCGGGAGCAGACTGATGCTACACTCTGCAGCTGAGGAGAAACGGCAACCGTACTGGTCAAGCACATGGATTGACGATGATTTGTCATGCGTAAGAAACCGGGTGTGCTGAGGGATATCTGCGGGCTCGACTGGATACGTCGAAAGACTTGGCCTTCGTTGCCGAGGCGTCCTTGCGGCACCGTTACCCTTGTCGATTTGTTTTGCGGATGTGGCGGCCTCACCCTCGGCGTTTGGGAGGCTGCCCGTCTCAATCGACGGCGACTCGACATTCGCTTGGCGGTCGACGACTCTCCGGACGCAATTGCCGTCTATCGCGACAACTTTCGCCTTTCGCCCGACGTCGCGCGTTTGGCCGACATCAACGAGGTCCTGCCCGGTGATCTGGGCGATCGCCCGCGTGCCGCCGAGCGAAGACTTCGAGATGCGGTCGGCCAGGTCGATGTTCTCGTTGCGGGACCACCGTGCCAGGGGCATTCGGATCTCAACAACCACACCCGTCGCGATGACCCGAGGAACGGCTTGTACATGCGCGTGATCCGGTCCGTCGAGTTGTTCAAGCCGAAAGTGGTACTCATCGAAAACGTGGGCACCGTCATACACGACCGCTCGTCTGTGATACAGAACAGTCTCAAACACTTGGGAAGATTGCGGTATGGGCTAGCCCACCAATTCGTTCGTGCCGATTCCATGGGGCTGCCACAGCGGCGGAAACGCCACATTCTCCTGGCAGTCCGAGGCAATGGATTCGACGTCGAGTCGCTCTTTCCGGCACAATGCACCAACGCAACGTCACTCCGCGAGTTCATATGCGATCTGATGGGTGAGCCACAGAAATACGACGATGTATTTCATACACCATCGCGCATGACCCCGCGTAATCGCAGACGTGTCGCCTACTTGTTCCGGCACGGTGTCTATGATCTACCCAACTCGCAGCGGCCTGACTGCCATCGGAATGGCCACAGCTACAAGTCTATGTACGGGCGGCTACGGTGGGACGTACCGGCCCAGACTATCACGACCGGCTTTGGATCGATGGGGCAAGGGCGCTTTGTTCATCCGGCCACAGAACGCATGATTACGCCGCACGAGGCCGCGCGAATACAGGGATTGCCGGATTTCTACGACTTCTCCGCAGTCGCAAAGCGAACGGCAATTCAGGCAATGATCGGAAACGCTGTACCGCCACAGTTTGCTCTTGCCATCTTGTGTAGTATCGTGGACGCATTCTAGGTTTTAGAGGAATGGGCAATGCCAAAGTTACCACAGTCGTTGTTCGAGATCACGGGGGACGATCGTACGCATGCGGACGCGGAACTCCGCAAACAACAGCGATCCGTTGAATATGACTCGAAGGAATTCACTGTCGAGATTCTCGTCCACAAGTTTGCCAACGATGATATTTTCATTCCCGACTATCAGCGAGACCTCGTATGGACAGAAGAAAGACAGTCGAAATTCGTGGAATCCGTTCTGCTTGGGCTGCCCATCCCGTATTTGTTTGGCGCCGATAACACTGAGACGGGTCAGATCGAGATTGTCGACGGCGCCCAGCGTCTCTATACATTAAGGCGCTTTCTAGAAGGAGAGCTACGTCTATCCGGGCTGGAGAAACTGACATTCGTGTCGAATTTCCAATTTGGCGACCTAACGGTTCCCCAGCAACGCAGGTTCAAGAATCGCACCCTACGCATGGTAGTGCTCTCGCCCCACGCTGACAAGAATACACGCTTCGACATTTTCGAGCGCATCAACACGGGGAGCCTGCTACTCGTCGCGAGCGAACTCCGGCGTGGTGCGTTTCCGGGCCCTTTTTACGACTTGGTTCGTAAATGTGCCGAAGAACCCAAGTTCGTATCGCTTTGTCCTGTCAACCGGAGAAGGCGACAACGAGGCGAACATGAGGAGCTGGTGCTGAGGTATTTCGCCTATGCCCAACGGTACAGACAATTTCAACATGACGTAACGCGATTCCTCAACGACTACCTCGTTTCGATTAACCAGCGTTTCACAAAGACGGTCCAGGAAAACGATTTCCACAGAATGATCAACTTCGTCAACAACAACTTTCCGTACGGATTCGCCAAGTCGCGACGTGCCACGACCACGCCGCGCGTTCGATTTGAAGCCATTTCTGTTGGTGCGCATGTGGCTCTGACAGCGCGACCGCATCTCCGGCGTAGTGACATGGAAT
>JAZGDL010000481.1:0-2437 GCA_036477795.1 Phycisphaerae bacterium | reverse complement strand
ATCAACTTACCCATCACCCTGAACCAAAAAGCAAACCTCGTGGACCCTGTGGGCCAGCTTTTCGTATTGAAAGAACAGGAGGAGGAAGTCCGTGCCAATCGTGACCTAAAGGTCCCATTGGCCATACGGGCCAACGCCAGTGAGGACTGTGTGGATGTCATCTTGAAGAGCGAGCTGGAGGACACCGGCGAGAACGATTTCTTCAGCAAGGTCAACATCCACATCCACTTCGTACAGTTCGACATCCAGGCCAGCGATGGCGTGATCACCGGTTTCAATTACGAGCAATCGGTGCGCCCCTTCACCGTCGAAGGGGAAACATTGCTGGAAGACGTTTCCGTTGGTGTCAGCACCGTGCGGCTCAGCAGCGCCGAGCGCTTCCAGCCCGGTGTCCTGGTGGGCGTTGGTATGGACCAGGACGAGTCCTTCGAGGTCAGGCGTATCCAGGCGATCGATGGGGATACTCTTATCTTTGAGGAGCCCCTGCGATATTCCCACGCCAGGGGCGAGATCGTGAGCACCGAGTTTGTGCGCTACCGCTGGTACCCGGACGTGCAATTCGGCACCGCCTATTTCCACGACCACGTAAGCGCACTCACCTCCTGGCCGCACGGTCTCTTCGGAGCCCTGATCAGCGAGCCACCCGGTTCCACTTACCACCATCCCCACACAGGCCAGCAGGTCGACAGTGGGCCGATAGCAGACATCCATACCGAGGCCGTCGTCTCGACCGACATCGCCGGTAGCTTCCGGGAGTTTGTGCTGTTCATCCAGGACGATAATCTACTGACCGGCGTCGGCGACTCGAGCGGCAGCAGCATTAACCTTCGCGTTGAACCGCTAGCGTCGCGGCAGGGCGACCCCGCCCGCTTCTTCAGCAGCCAAGTGCATGGGGACCCGGAGACGCCCGTTCTGGAGACTTACCTGGGCGACCCGATCGTGATCCGGGGCCTGGTTGCCGCTACCAATGATGTCCACACCCTGCATGTGGATGGACACTGGTTCCGGTTGGAGCCTTTCAGCGACACTTCGCCGCCCATCAGCACCGTGCATATCGGCATCTCTGAACGCTACGATCTGATGCTGCCTGCCGCGGGAGGCCCTCAGCGATTTCCCGGCGATTATCTGTACTACAACGGGCGCGGCTTCAAGCTGCGTGAGGGGAGTTGGGGCCTGATCCGAGTGTATGGTGAAGCGGATGGCGTCTCCTTGCAGCCGTTGCCCGGTCACGAAACGATTCCGCCGCCTGCATCCTCCGTTTGCCCGCGCGACGCGCCTCAGAGAGCGTTCGCTGTCGCCGCCGTCGAGGCCGGGCTACCTATGCTTGACGGCGCTCCGGGCAAGCTGTATGTATTGCAGGCGGACAAAGCGGCGCTGCTTGCAGGGGATAGCAAACCCGAACCCCTTGTGCTGCATGTGAACGTGGGGGACTGCCTCTTGATCGACCTGACGAATGAGACCTCGGACGGGATGGTCTCTTTCCACGCCGACATGTTAGCGACCGACCCTGCGGAATCGCTGGGCGTCGAGGCTGGGCTCAACCCAGGCCAAGCGGTCGCACCCGGCGGGACACGCACCTACACCTACTACGCGCATCCCGAAGTGGGGGAGACAGTTGCCCTGATCCGGGATTGGGGCAATGTGCTCGAGAACCCCCGCCTCGGCCTGTATGGCGCTATTATCGTCGGGCCGCGAGGCGCGGTCTATACCGACCCTACGACCGGAGCGGATGTATCTCTGCGGGCGGCTTGGCGAGTTGACGTCCAGCCTGCTTCGGGATCAAGCTACCGAGATTTCACGCTTTTCATCCAAGACGAGGACGATATCATCGGCACTGCCATCATGCCTTACAGTGAGCACGTGCGGGGCGTGGTGGGCTTGAATTACCGGGCGGAATCTCTGTTGGAGCGGTTGGACGAGAACGAGGACACTTCAACTGTCTTCCGCAGTGATGTCCACGGCGATCCCGCTACACCCATTTTGGAGGCCTTTGTTGGGGACGATGTCAAGGTTCACGTTCTCGTCCCCTTCAGCGAGCAGGCGCACGTGTTCACGCTAGAAGGTCACCAGTGGCCCTTAGAACCAGACCGGGCAGGCGCCGACTTGCTGAGTTCGCTCCAAATTGGCGCGCTGGAGGCAATCACCATCGTGCCGGCCTACGGCGCCGGCGGACGAGCGGGTCTCCCTGGCGACTATCTCTATGGCGATCACCGCGAGCCTTATCGCGAAGCGGGGCTGTGGGGGATATTCCGCGTATATGAGCCAGACGCTGTCGGCATCACGCTCCGGCCCTTGCAAGTCCGCTGAGGATTGAGGTGGTTCCAGAGCAACTGAGGCAAAGGTAGACCGACTCAGTTAGGAGTTGCCGCTGACTGAACAGACAGGCCCACAGTTGTCAACGCCGGCGGCGGAGTTGTTAGCGCCGCGAACCCCTGGG
>JAZGDL010000480.1:0-4596 GCA_036477795.1 Phycisphaerae bacterium | reverse complement strand
CCAACCCGGGCAGGGCGAACACTTCGCGGTTGTACTCACTCGCCAGCCGCGCGGAGATCTGCGCCCCGCTCCGCTTACCGCACTCCGTTACCAGCACGCCCAGCGACATGCCCACGATGATTCGATTGCGCGGCGGAAAGTTCTTCGCCTCTGGTGGGACATCCATGGGAAGCTCGGAGACCAACGCCCCGCTCTTCACGATGTCCTCCGCCAACTCCGCATGCTCCGCCGGGTACACGTGGCCCAGCCCGCAACCCAGAACAGCCACCGTGCGCCCGCCCACCGACAGCGCCCCACGATGGGCCGCGCCGTCGGCGCCGCGGGCCATGCCCGACACCACCGTAAAACCGGCTCGGGCCAACAGCGCGCCGAACCGTTCCGACTGCTCAATCCCGTAATGGGTGTTACGCCGCGATCCCACGATGGCTATTGCCAATCCGTCGTCAGGCTCCAGACGCCCACGCACGTACAGGCAGACCGGCGGATCCGGCGTATGGGTCAAGAGCTTGGGATACTCTTCATCCTCCCGGCAGATGATTCGGGCGCCGCGTTCAGCCGCCAGGGCGACGGCTTGCTGAACGGCGTCGGTGTGGCGGGCCGTCTGAATCGCCTGGGCCCGATAGCGCCCCACGCCTTCCACCTCTTCCAAGGCCTTGATCGACGCCGTCAGGACCTTATCGACCGAGCCGAAATGTTCGACCAGCTTCCGGGTGCAGACCGGCCCCACGTCGTGGGCGCATTGCAACCGCAGATATTTCAGCGCCGCCGGGGATGCAACCGAATCAGTATCAACAGTCATATGCGCTTTTCCAGGGATTGTGGGGCAACGGTGTCGCGTGCGGCACCGCAAAACTGTAACGCAAACCTTCAGGGGGGCAACTCCTGGTTCCGGTACGGGCTTGATGCACCGGCCTCCCGCACTTACAGCGTAAACTCGCCGACAAGTGCTGGTGCGAGAATCCTTTCTCGCACCCATATGTGGGACAGGCTCTCCAGTGTGTCATTTGACCGGCTGGAAAGCCGGTCCCACACCCGGCAAGAGGGGGGACCGAGAAGGATTTTAATAAGGGTCCAGCGGTTGAAGTTGTGCCAGCCGTTAAAGCTGTGACGCAACGGACACACTACCAACAGAAAACAACGGGGAACGTTTCCGGGATAATCAACGTAGCTGGTGTGCCACAACCTTGACAGCAGCACCATCGATTTGATAAGAATGTAATAGATATACGCTCCACACCTGCGATCAGGGAGAAGACACGGGGTTTTTGTACGGCTCCTGCGTTTTTGTTCGGCGCCGGGCTGTGGCCGGCCGGTGATCGATCGATGGTCGAGCGTTTCGGCGAGCCCACCTTAACGAGGAGTGATCCATGAAGTCCGTGTTCGGAAGAAGCCTGTGCATTTTTGCTCTGGCGATTGCGTTGTCGCCGACGCCAGGTCTCGGCGGTGAGGGTGACGCTTATCCCGACGCTGGTGAACCGCCGGTGGGCGGCAACGAAGAAGGCGGCGGGGCACCCCGCTTCGCGGTGCACGTCGAGCCCGGCCCGGTGCGAACCGCGGTCCTCCACGCCGACGGTCGCGTGCTTCAACTCCCGACCGAGACGGTGTGGCGCCCGATGTGCGGCAGCGTCCCCGGGAGCATAACCACAGAAGACCTTCGGCAACTGGCAGCGCAATGGCGCCAGCGCATCGAGCAGTTGGAAGAGAGGCCGCGGGCCCAAGGCGGCGGCGGGCTGGACGTCTTTTTTAATCTGGATGCTTCGGTTCCCGGCGCGTCGTTTAACTCCTTCGTTAAAATAGAGACCTACCTGGAGGCCCTGTTCCCCAGCGACGACGCCTTTGTCGAGATCCTGGTCAGCTTCGCAGCCCTGCCTTCGGGCGTGCTGGGTCAGGCCGCGAGCTTCAGGACCACCGCATCGTGGCAGAACGTCATACGCCCTGGACTCCAGGCAGACGCGGACAGCAACGACGAAATCCTCAATTGGCTTCCGGCGGGGTCGACCATTCCGGTCCGGTACAGCACCGGCAGCACGATCACCAATGAAGACCGGGTTTTTGTGACGATTGCCAACTTTCAGGCCGCGATCGGCTCGATCGGGGGCCCCTCCGCGGTGATGACCTTTAGCACGAACTTCACCTGGGACTACACCCCGCCGGACATACAGGGTTTCGGCTTTCAGTCGGTGCTGGCCCACGAGATGGGCCATGCCCTGGGTTTCGTATCCAGAGCCGATCGTAACGAGCCCGACATCGAGATGCTGGACATTTTCCGTTTCCAGAGCACCGACGGCGGGCCCGCAAATGACTATAACCCGGACACCTTTCAGGAATTCCAGGTCCGTCCTCGCTTTGTGGATTTGAACGATGACGACAACGCCAATTCGGATTTGATTTCGGTGGAATACGCGATGGCGGACGGTATCCCGTTTCAGGCGTCGCATTTCCGGGAGGAGTTTCCGACCATCGGCGTCATGGACCCGGCCATTGGCGCGGGGCAAACGTTCTTCCCCGACTTTTTCATGCAATCCGACGAGGACATGTTCGACGCCATAGGTTGGGACCTGCCGCCGGTTCCGATTGAAAGTGACCCGCCCACGCCCAACCCCATGTTCTTCGACACGCCGCCGGCACCATTTGACCAGTTCACCCTGGTCATGATCGCAACGACGGCAACCGACAGCTCGCCTCCGGTCCAATACAAGTTCGACGTGATCACCGGTAGCGGCACCAGCAGCGGCTGGCAGGAATCAACGATCTACGTCGATTTTTCCCTGTCGGCCAACACGCAGTCTCAATACACGGTGCGGGCCCGCGACACCACCACAACACAAAACGAGACCGCCCCATCCGATCCTTTTAGCGCGTATACCCTGGCGTTTACACCTTCGGCACCGTCGGTGTCGGGCGAGACCTCGACAACGATTGACGTGGATCCCACTGCCGGTGCCAATCCGCCGGATACGGAGTTGGCCATCCGCGTGGAAACCACGGACCTGAACTGGGACCAGATGTTTGTGGACATATCGGGCAACCCCAGCGCCTCCAAGACCTGGCGCACCGACGCGGATTGGGGCACCATCGTGGTGCAGGGATTGCTCGGCAGCACCAGTTACGATTTCAGCGTGCAGGCCCGCAACGGTGACGGAATTCTAACCAATTTCTCGCCAGCTACTACCGGCACGACTGCGGTTGCCAGTGCCTGCTGTGACCACGGGCTGCCGGGAGGCCAATGTGTCAGCGAGGGTGGGACCGAATCCGAGTGTCTCAACGATCCCTCGCTAATTCAGCCGGAGTGGTTCGAGAACCTGCACTGTGCCGACTTGAGCACCCTTTGCGACGAGCACACCGGTGCCTGCTGTGACAAGTCGCAGCCGGGCGGCGTCTGTACCAACAACGTCCCCGAATCGCAATGCAACCCCACCGGTGACCCGCAGATCCAGTGGTTCAAGGGTGAGACTTGCAGTCCGGGCGGTACCGTCGTCTGTGATGAGCACACCGGCGCCTGCTGCGACAACGCCCTGCCGCCCGGCAGTCAGTGCCTCGGCATACTTGCCGAGTCGGACTGTCTGGACCAGGGGACCCAGACCAAGTTCTTCAAGGACGGCACGTGCGACGATTGCGCGCAGCCCTGCCTGGCACCGGTGGTGATCAGCGGGATCTCCTCGCGGTACATTCAGATTGAGCCCGATCCGAGCAATGCAGACGCGGTGGCGTTTCACATTGAGTGCGGCACTGACGGCGCGAGTCCCAACGAGGGCTGGGTGCAGTTGATTCTCACGGACTACCCGGAGGACCCGGCTGGAACGGTTCTGGTCAAT
This sequence comes from Phycisphaerae bacterium, assembly GCA_036477795.1. Taxonomy (GTDB): domain Bacteria; phylum Planctomycetota; class Phycisphaerae; order UBA1845; family UBA1845; genus JAZGDL01. The sequence goes on along the minus strand of JAZGDL010000480.1, from coordinate 781 downwards.
ATCGGTAAGACCACGCCTAACTGTGCGGACGCCGACTTCCTGACCGCGGCTCAATGGACCAGCAACGGCGCCAACGCGCTGTATGTCACCGGCTTGGCGGTGTGTCCCAGTTTCGCTGCTCTTGCGGACGGGGGGCCCATCTCGAGGCCGACGGTGACGGCGCGCTGCGTGGACTGCGCCAGCCCCGACGCGGATGCGGTACAGCCTGCCGCTCCGACGTGGGTTTACTGCGACTCCAGCGGCGACGGGCAGACCACGTTCTTCTCCGACCTGTTCAAGCAGTTCAGTAACACTGCCGCCGCGGGAGGCCCGGCCTTTACGGGGCCTGATGCCGGGATCGAGGTGGACACGCAGGGCAACTGGAAGGACGTGGCGGACCAGCAGGTCACGTTCTTCTCTGACATCTTCCAATGTTTCGGTGCCACCGCCGCGGGCGGGGGTGACACATGGGACGGGCCGACGTGTCCTTAGTGGTTGGTTTTGAGTAACCTTCCGCTGGGACGGGCCGACGTGCTGCAGCCTGGTGCCCGACTGCCATCCGTGTGAAACGACCTGCGCCGCAGGTCTGTGCCGGGCCGTAGCTAACGCTGGGGCATCGCGATAAGGCATTGGAGGCGCAGGGTGAGCTTCGGCTTGCCCTGCGCTCGTCCCCCGGGGTAGAGTCGAGACGTGGCGCGGTGGGTTAGGAGCGGCCTATCTGTTTCCGACCCTTTCGGTTGCCGGTGCCTCACGAGCCGTTCCATACCCCGTTTCCACGTCCCGCTCATCGAACCGGACGTGC
>JAZGDL010000048.1:0-12901 GCA_036477795.1 Phycisphaerae bacterium | reverse complement strand
CAGCAGATTGTACTCTTTGATCTGCTTGAGAAAGTCGACGGGGTCGCCGACCTTGTGCAACCCGTAGTAGATGAACAGGTTGCCCAGCACCATCCGGGCAATCAGCATGGGTATATGTGTGCTGTCGATCTTGCGCAGCAGCGACGGGGATTCGCTCATGGCTCCAGCCCCGATTCGGTCTCCAGGTTCTCGTCCTCCCACTCCTCCAGGCCGCCCTCGAAGAGCCGGATCTTGTCAATGGGAATGTCGCGTTCTCCGACGAATTCGCTGGCCAGATAAATGCTGTCTTCGCACTCGCCGCCGCCGCAATAGAGGACGATGGTGTCGGCGAGCTGAAGTACGGTCTTGGCCTTCTCGAAGGGATCGTCTGAATTGTAGCGGTCGATGTGGATCGCTCCGGGGATGCGGCACTCCTCGAAGTGCTCGTCGTTGCGTGCATCCACGAAGACCACCTCGCCGTCCTGATAGGCCGCACTCTGGTACAGGTCGATGACTTCATCCAGCGTGACCACCGTGAAGCCGTGCTGAGACGACTGGTTTGCGGATTCGGCAACCTGGATCTTCATGAAGTAGTTTCGCGTCAGTTTCAGGCTGTCCTTGGGGCGGACACCGTTGAATCCCAAGCCCAGCAGCAAGCCGGCAATAACGATAGCGGCTGCGGGTAGTATCGTGCTCTTAAACATGTCTCAGCCTAACCTCTCACCGCCGCACAGCTCCTCCCGGCGTGGCGGCAGTGCTGGTGCGAGAATGCTGGTGCGAGAATCCTTTCTCGCACCCATCTGTGGGACAGGCTTTCCAGCCTTTCACTTGACCGGCTGGAAAGCCGGTCCCCCACCTCAACGACACCCATTCTCCAACTGCCCGCCCATTGAGTCAACGAACCCGAACCCCTCGTTACCCCCGCGAAACACACCTGCCGGTAAGTGGGTGCCTCTCTTTCATGGAATCATCCTTTGCGTCGGGAGACAGGGGGAGGAAGGCACGGAGGCACGAAGGCACGGAGGGGAAGGGACGAAGGTGAATCCCCAATCCCCAATCCGCAATCCGCAATCCGCAAATCGTTCCGAAGCTCCCCACGACGCATGGAGCAGCGTGAATCAAGCGAGCGTGGGGTGGTTGTCTGTGAGCCAGGCGTCAACAACCTTTGAGAACTCCTTGGCTTTTTCGAAAAGGTCCGCCGCGTCGCTTCTGCTTACGATGCTTGCGGCATCGTAGCTCAGGTCGTTTCGCGCTTGCCGACAGCTATCGAAGTAGGTGGCAATCGTGTCGAAGTTCGCTCCCATCGCAACCGTCAGAGCAAGGAATGTGTTGTAATGCGCTCCGCCGGTCTGCTTGATGCGATAGCCACAGGCGCGGATGGCGATGGTAGCGAGTGTGCGGGCAGCGTTGTAAGCGAAGCTGAAGCAGCCGTCGGGGGAGAGGCCTTCGAGCGAAGCGTCTTTAAGGTTTCGGCCGGCTAGAGCGCGGAGTTCGTCGATTTCAGACTTTCTTGCCGGCTCTTTTGCGACCCGCCGTTGCTTTTCGAGCTCGCTCCACGTCATGCTCATCGCCTACAAGGAAAAGCTTTTGTCTGTCGAGGACTGCCGAGAGGAAATGCTCGTCGGAAGCGGTCCTTTTGGCAAATTCATGGGGTTTGTAGATCGAGACATTAACGGGCCGACTAAGCCGCTGTTCTGCTTCCTGGAGAACCTTGGCAAGCTCGAACCGAGTCGCCTCACCGATAACCATGAGGTCGATGTCGCTCTCGGAAAACTCCTCCCCGCGCGCGACGGATCCGTAGACGAAGGCACAGTCGATTCTCTTCTCGAAAGGTTCCAGAAGTTCCCTGAGCACGTCCACCAGCCCAACGGTCTTGGCGATGATGCCTTGGAGTTCGCCAAAGAAGGGGCACTCGCTGTCCGGCTGAAAGTACACGCGGTTTCCGTCCTGCCTCCGACGAAGAATGCCGCTTTCAACAAGGGCCGAAAGCGGCGCTTGCAGACTCGACGGGCGGCGGTGGAGGTGTTTGGCCAGATCGCTCAGATACCACCAGTGGTCCGGGCGCATCATGGTGGCAGCCAGAATGCCCTGGATGGTCTTGGGAAGCAAAGGGTCGAGCGGCCTTGTCTTACGCATAATACGTAGGTTTATACGCAATTTGCGTAAATTGCAAGTACCATCTGGCAGAAATCGACCATTACCGGGTGACGTGATTGTGTATCAGGAGACAGGTAAAGGTGACATTCTGCTTTCTCCGGTAAACGGGAGACGCGCCTCCCCCAAAATACGACGATGCGATCTGTCGCAAAAAAGTAGAATGTCTCCCCTTTTCTCCTCACAGAGCAGCGGCCCCCGGCATGCTTCAGCAGTTGGCGTACATGATGGGGTTCCGGGCGCCTTTGCTGAAGTAGTGCGCCACAGACTTCCCGACATACTTTCGGCAGATATGTTCGTCGGCGACTCGGCCCACAAACTCCCATCGGTCCGGACGCTCTGTTGAGCGGCCACTCTTGTCCACACCGCGCATCGTTGATCCACCTGGAATCCACGTGACGATCTCAAAGACTTCCCGCACAATTCCTCGATAGACGCTTAGCGCAAACTTGGCATCGTGACGCTGCGGTGCAACCTTCCACGCACTCCGAGTGACGTCGTACAATTCCTGCGTCGTCATCCCGTAGCGATAGGCGCGGCTGATCGTTACGAGCATAGCTGGCTCTGTGATCTTGACAGGCTTGGCATCAAGGTGGGCTGCGATTTCATCTACACTGCCACGCCCACCGTATCGCGAGCCATGGCCTCTCACTTGGTTGGTCAGAGAGGTGACACCAAGCAGGTCGATCGCTGTCGCTTCGACGAGCAGCGCCTGTTCCTCGGTTAGTCCGTACTTGAGTATCTCGATGTGGGGTTTGAGGCCATTCTTCTTCAGTTTTCTAATGACTTCAGCTGTTTCATTATCCACAACGCCGTTGAGGTGAGCAAAGCATCGGTTGCCCCGTCCCTTCCCGACGTAAAATGGCTTGTCGGTTTCCGGATCCAAGTATAGGTAAACGTAGAATTTAAGTTTCTCCCTCACTTTCGGTGAGAACATGATCCTGGCCCTCAATGTCGCACAGTATTCCTGTTATCTCTCTCGGAGCAAAGGGGGACATTCTACTTCTTCCCCCTTTAACCGCGGCCGAAGGTTGTATCGAACGGGCTGGTTCCGGGTTGGGATTTTACGCTACCAGGGCGATTCGTTGCTAGGTGTTCCAAGACGCTGAACACGGTCTCGACCTGGTCCGGCTGTCCGATGGTCTGGGCCCAGGACTCGGCGGTTTGGTGATTGCCGGGTTTGTCTCCCATGGCTGCCAGCAAGGCCCGCTGGATCTCGATCACCTCGGCGGCGGCCTTCTTGCCGGCTTCGACGCCCGGCTGATGATAGGCATTGACGTCGACCAGCGATGCGTACAGTCCCACGGCCCGCTCGAACAGGGCGATCAGCACACCGACCGAGCGGGGCGACACCTCGTCGATGGTCAAAGTGATCGATTCACGCTCGGCCTCGTATAGCGCTTTACGCGTCCCCAACAGAAAACCGTGAAGGTAATCCCCGCAGGTAACGTTCTCTTCGACGTCGATCGATGGGCCCACGCGGTCCTTGCCCACCTCGATGAAGGTCACGAAGAAGTTGTTCAACCCGTCACGAAGCTGTTGCACGTAGGCATGCTGGTCGGTGGAGCCCTTGTTGCCGTAAACGGTGATGCCCTGATGCACCACGCGACCGCTGCGGTCCAGCCTCTTCCCCAGCGACTCCATCACCAACTGCTGCAGGTACTTGCCCAAAAGCGCCAGCCGATCCTTGTACGGCAGAATGACCATGTCCTTGGAGCCGCGACCATCACCAGCGTGGAACCACATCAGGGCCAGTAGGGCAGCCGGATTAGTGGGCACGTCGGGGACACGCGTCACCGCATCGCACGCCGCTGCACCGGCCAGCATGGCGTCGATGTCACAGCCCTGAAGCGCCGCCGGCAGCAACCCCACGGCGGACAGCTCCGAGGTGCGGCCGCCCACCCAATCCCACATCCCGAATCGTTTCAGCCATTTCTCCGACTTGGCGAGTTGATCCAGCTTGCTGCCCTCCTGGGTGATGGCCACCGCACACGGAGCAAACTCCAAGCCGGCCCGCTCATAAGCGTGCTGCACCTCCAGCATACCGTTGCCGGTCTCCGCCGTCCGTCCGGACTTGGAGATCACCACGGTCAAAGCCGTGGCAAGCGCCGAACCGATCCGATCCAGCGTGCGGTCGATACCGTCCGGGTCGGTGTTGTCACAGAACGATACCTGCATCCGAGGGGTGGCCCACCTCCTTTGGAGGTGGGGGACCCGATGATCGTCGGGCGGTTCACCTGAGCGTATGTCATCGCGTCCCCCATGTCCAAAGGACATGGGCCACCCCCCAAGAGCATCGCCGACGAACTGAGGCCCCAATGCGGAGCCGCCGATGCCGATCACCATGAGATGTGTAAACCGCTTACCACGGGGTGATGTAATGGTGCCGCCGTGCACGGCTGCTGCGAAACTCTTGATGTCGTCGACCATTTGGGTGATGGCAGCGCGAATCTCCGGCGTGGGACTCAGCTCCGGGGCCCGCAGCCAGTAATGACCCACCATCCGCGATTCATCCGGATTGGCTGTCTCGCCTTTCTCGAGGGCGTCCATCTCTTTGAACGCACGCCCCATGGAATCCTGCATCTGCGAGAAAAAGGTATCCGCAAAGTACATCCGGCTGATGTCAATGCTCAGCCCGATGGTCTCGGCGCGGACGTAATACCGTTTGAAACGATGCCAAAGGCTTAATTCATCCATTGGATCTCACTAATCGTATGGTTCACGTATCGGTCACCGCGGAGTGGACCAAGCCGGTCCCATAACACCATCGCCACCGAGGCGCGGGTGTTCTCCAGTCGGAGTGCGATGATCGCCTGCAAAAGTGCCGAAGTAAAGAGCATAACGGTCGCATCCCACATCCAAAACGAACGGGTAGGCTCTGCGCATTGTGCACCATGGCATCGACAGAGACAACCAATCTCAATCTGACAATCGCCGTCGACGATGACCGCTTGCGCGCCTTTCTGAGACTCCGCGTTGAAGATGATGCCGGTCAGATTACCGCCCAGGATATTCTCGAAGCGCTGAGCGCTGCGGAGGTTGTCGTCAACGATGCGGTCCAATCGCGTGTTGAGTCATTCTGCAAACAGGCAAAAGCCAAGAAGGCAATAGCCAAGAAGGCAAAAGCCAAGAAGGTAAAAGACAAGAAGGTAAAAGACAATAAGGCAACAGCCAAGCCCCCAACCGACAAGTGATTCCTGAGTGCCAAGGGTAATCCCCCCAAGCCGCAGGTCGATGCCCGACAGGAGTTCCAGGACGAATTGAAACGGCGCTCGGAGACGCGGCCGGAGAAGAAGGAGGGAAAAGACGCCCCGGTGGACTACTACGCACAGTGCTGGCTCTTGACCATTGGTGAGGGCCAAGCCATCGGCGTAATCGAACCAGCACAACCGGCGGTCGATGGTGTTGATGTGTTCGGCAATCCCATCTTCATCGACGACAAGCCCCGAGAGGTGAAGCTGGGCGCGGGGGTAAATATGGGCCCAGACGGCAGGACGGTCTATGCCACTTGGAGCGGGCTGGTCCTCTTCAAGGATGACACCCTGGCCGTTGACGACGTCATTAAGATCGACGGTGACGTTGATTTCAATTCGGGCAGCCTCGATGTTGCAGCAGACATCATCGTCAAAGGCACCGTGCGCGACCTTTTCAACATCAAGACGACCAAATCGCTCTCGGTTGGGGGGACGATCGAAAGCAATGAAGTGGAGGCCGGCGGCAACGTGGTCGTGCTTGGCGGTATCGTCGGCAAAGACAAGGGCAGCGTTAGCGCCGGCGGGCAAATCGTTTGCAAGTTCTGCGACGGCTCGACACTCAAGGCCCACGGCGACATCACCATCGACAAAGAGGCCGTCAGGTCAGACGTGCATACCATGGCCCGCCTGATTGTGCCGCACGGCGCCGTCATCGGCGGCAGGTGTTACGCCCACGGCGGCGCGGAAGCCAAAGAAATCGGCTCTGAGGCGGAAGTTCCCACGCACGTGACCATCGGGGTGGACCCGGTCATTCTGGCCCAAGCGTCCCGGGCGGATCAGGAAGCCGCAAGAATAATGGAATCCGCCGAGAGGATTCGTATTGCGGTCGCCCCGTTGATGGCCGAATTCAAGTGGTTGACACGCGATCAGCGGGGACGAGCCACCGAGTTGATGTCCCAGGCGGGCAGCATTCAGAAGGCCGCCGAGGAGATCATCGCTCGCAAGGACGAAATGATCGAGCAGGGCCGCTGGCACGAGGAGCCGGTCCTGATGGTTCAGGACCGCATCTATCCAGGGGCCACCCTGGTATTCGAGGATTTCGAGTTCATCGCCCGTGAGGTGCTCACCGGTCCGGTCAAGATCTTCGAGCGCCGGGCCAGTGAAGGCGTCGCATCGGCTCTCATCTGCCTGCACACGCTCTCCGGCGACGAACGCGAGTTAGTGTGCCGCGGTGATGAAGTTCCCCAGTCCGAGGAGTCGCTCGGTCAACGTTCTGGAGAGGACGGCACGACTCCCTTAGGATAGGTGGAATGAGTGGTGCGATTGAGAGTTGGCTTGACCGGCATCAGCACCCGGTGAGCCGCTTGCTGCACGCGGTGGGGATACCGCTGCTGGTTTGGGGCCTGTGGCTGGGCGGGTCGCAACTGTTGGGTTGGCGTTGGGATCTGTGGTGGCGACCGGTCGGGCTCATCGTGGCAAGCTACAGCATGCAATGGGTCGGGCACCGCATCGAGGGCAACGACATGGGTGAGGTCATACTCATCAAGAAACTGCTTCGTCGGTGTTGACGATGAAACGTAAGCGTTCAGCGTTCAGCAGTCAGCGTTCAGCGGTCAGCGTTCAGCAGTCAGCGTTCAGCAGTCAGCGTTCAGCAGCCAGGCCGAAAATCCGGCCCGTCTCTGATCAGCGCAACTTCAAATCAGCGCTCAGTCCCCAGCACTCATCTGATAGCGAATCGCTGAAAGCTGATGGCTGATGGCTGAACGCTTGCAAATGCACTCCCACTTAAGCCGGCGCTGTTGAAACAAGGGTGGTGTTGCTGCTAGAATCGTACTGTTCCGACCGTGCGTGCCCGGGTCCGGGCGTTGGGTTTCTTTCGGCAGAGCCACGAGGTCAGTCAGATGAAGGGAAAGCGGCAGTCGGTCACGGAGTGGTCCTTCAGGTTCTGTGCAGCGGCAGTTGTTGTCATCAGCGCGGTGGTGCAGGCCCCCGCTCAAGACCCACCGGTCAACGCCTCATTAGTCGGGACCTGGGATGGATACGCCGGTGATTACGCCGACATCTGGGGGGAAGGAAACTACGCATACCTTCCAAATTTCGCGCTGGGCGACGGGATGACCGCCCGCGTGCACATCATCGACATCAGCAACCCCAGTAGCCCGTTCCTCGACGAGACCTTTTTCGTCCCGTCTCCCAACAATTTCTCCTCGCCCCAGGACGTGAAGACCGGCGACGGCCTCTTGTTCATCGGGCTGGAAGGCGGAAGTCCCGACAGCGTGGCCATCGTGGACATTCGTAATCCCAACGCACGCGCCCAGATTGCCACGGTACGCATTTCAGGTCTTACCGCGATACACAACGTCTTTTACGACAACAAGTTTCTCTACATGGTTGACAGTTCCACGCCGCGCGTGGGGATACTGGATCTGACATTGTTCGACCCCGACAATCCACCGGGCAGCCCGATTACGCAACTGACCTGGCTGCTTCAAAACGTGGGCAGTGTGTTCGTGCATGACATCACCGTTCGCAACGGCCGGCTTTACGCCGCGGCGTGGAACAGCGGGCTATGGGTTTATGACGTGAGCGACGTGGCCAACACCATGCCGACGTTCATGGGCAGCACCCCCGGCGCCAGCACGCACTCGATGTGGCCCACGGATGACGGCAACTACGTGGTGACCGGGGAAGAGCGTACCAACGGCGGGATCACAGTTTACGAGATGACGGAGTCCCCTCCGGGTACACTGGCCTTCACGCTGCGCGGTGGGCTGGTGCTGCCGGACGATGCCAACAGCGTGCACAACCAGGTCATGGTCGGTAACCGGTTGTACATCTCCTGGTATCAGGCGGGCCTCCAAGTGTTCGACGTCAACTGTGCCACCGGCGCCCTGGAGTTCGTAGCCAGTTTCGATACGTCGCTGTTCGCCAACACCGGCGGTTTCGACGGCAACTGGGGGGTTTATCCGCTTCTGGGCGCCGACAAGGTTCTGTTGAGCGATCTGGAAGACGGTTTCTTTGTTGTCGACGTGGCACGGCCGCTCGAATTCGGCTGTCCCCTGGGAACGCCCGACATTGTTGATCCGCAATCCGGTGCCGAGGTGCGTGTGGCTATCTCGTCGGGAAGCGCGGATCCTGATCCGTCGACGGGGCAGCTTTTCGTACAGGTCGACGGCGGCGTGTTCCAGGCAAGCCCGCTACAGCAGGACGGCGGCGATTTTGTCGGACAAATCGGGGCAACGCCCTGCGGCAGTGCGATCAATTACTATATAAGCATCGACACGCTGCAAGGACAAACGGTTACCAACCCCTTCGATGCGCCAGCGTCGACGTTTTCGGCGATCTCGGCTGTTTCGATTATCCCGGTATCATCCTTCGATTTCGAGAATGACATCGGCTGGACGGTTTCGGGTGATGCAGTTGACGGCCAATGGGAGACCGGCGTTCCGGCTGGTGACGGTGCCCGCGGCGACCCGACGTCTGATTCTGACGGCTCGGGACGGTGTTTTCTGACGGACAACGTTGTGGACAATTCCGACGTCGACGGCGGGTCCACCATTCTTACGTCGCCGCCGTTTGATCTGAGCGCGCTGGCCTTTCCGCGCATCAGTTACGCACGATGGTACTCCAATGTGGTGGGCGCCTCGCCGCAGGCGGACACCTTCGTCGTGGAGATAACCGACAACGGCACCGATTGGGTGAATCTGGAGACGGTTGGTCCCGCCGGCGCGGAGGTGGCTGGTGGATGGTTCCACGTGACGCATGAACTGCCCGACGGCGTGTCGCCTTCGACGTCCGTGCAGGTCCGCTTCATCGCGTCGGACCTCGGCGCGGGGTCGGTCGTCGAGGCCGGCATCGACGCTTTCGCCATTGAAGACCTGGAATGCCCGCCCCAAGAGCAGATTCCCACCGTCTCTCAATGGGGGATGATGGCGATGGGGCTGTTGCTGTTCACGGTGGCGACTATCGTGATTCGGCGGAGTCGGCGGGCGGCGGTGGCCTGAGCCACGGGCTGCTAAGGCTGGCGCTGGCGCGGCGCGAGCTTGGCGGCCTTGAGGAAGCACTCGTACGCTTCGGCGGACCGGCCCTGTTGCGTATGAAGCTCACCCAGGGCTTGCAGCGATCGGGCGTCCTGTGGGTTGAGTATCACGGCGGTTTCCCAATGGGCGCGGGCTTCGTCAAAGCGCTCCACAGAAGCCAGCGCAGTTGCAAGTAGACGGTGAGTGATAGCGTCTTCGGGGTCCTGTTCCAGCGCACCCTCGAGTTGCCCGATAGCCTGTTCCCAGCGGCGCTGCCTCATCAGTAGGTTGGCCAAGTGCACACGAGTCTCCGAGTCGTGGGGATTCATGGTGACGGCCTGCTGGTATCGCCTGATGGCATCATCCACCTTGTTCTGCCTCTCCAGGGCAAAGGCCAGATCGCGGTGCAGGTCCGCTGCCTGGGGGAAAACCTGGATGAGCTCACCCAACTGCTTCTCCGCGAGCACAAATGCGCCGGTGGCCAGCGTTCGGTGGGCACGAAGGCTGAGCTCAATAGCGTGGGCGTAGTCTTGGGGATCGTTCCCCTTCGGCTCGAACGTGTCCAGCTCGGTCAAGCCCGGCTCCTCCCGTTGGGGAACCGCGCCGACGTAGCCCAGCGCCCCCAGGCGGGCGATTTCGTCGGCCGTCAGATTCACCGGCGATAGCTCTGGCGTAATGGGCGGCGGGGCGTCGGCGATCAAGGCCCGAAGTTGCCCGCGCAACTTCGTCGCCATTTCAGCATGCTCAGCGATCAGGTTCCGTGTTTCACCAGGGTCCGTCTCGATACGGTAAAGCCGGGGACTGGGCGCCAGCACGTACTTCCAGCCGTCCACGGTAAGTGAGCGCAACCGCGCCAAACCAAGCGCCGAGTGGCCCTCCGTCGCTTCGGCATAGGCAGCCAAGTGGAGGTCCTCCGTAGCGCCTGAGATCAGCGGCGTCAGGCTGACGCCCTGCGCCTGGGGCAAGGGCGGAGCACCCACAAGATCGAGCACGGTGGGGGCTATGTCGATCGTTCGGACCTGCGCCCGGATGCGACTACCGGCTGACGCCCCACCCGGCCGGCGGATGATCAGGGGCACGTGGATGGTGGTCTCGTACACGAAGTACCCGTGCAGGTATTCACCATGGTCGTCCAAGCCCTCGCCGTGATCACCGACGACGACCACCAGTGTGCGGTCCTCCACATCGAGCGTGTGCAATTCGCGCAGCAGGCGCCCGATCTGCCGGTCCATGAACCTGATCTCGTCCGCGTAGGCGTCCGCCGAGTCCACGTCCCCGAAGCGCTCCGACTCGTACGGATGGTGCGGATCGAAGAAGTGAACCCAGAGGAAGAAAGGCTGCCCGCTGAATGATCGCAGCAACTCCAGTGCATCGTCACAGACCTCGTCACCCCTGCGCTCGTCAGCGACGTCGCCGGTCGGAAAGAAGTCGCGATAAGCATCAAAGCCCTGATCGATCCCGAACTTCGCGTTCAGCACGAACGACGCCACCACAGCCCCCGTAGCGTAGCCCTCCTCTTTGAGCACTTCAGCCAGGGTAACGGCGGCCGACGGCAACCGATCCGTTGCGTTGCGCCGGACGCCGTGAACGAATGGATACAAGCCCGTCATGATGGTGCTGTGGGACGGGAGTGTCTGTGGACAACTCGCGGAAGACCGTTCGAACAGGACCGCCCCGCGCGCCAACTCATCGAGATTCGGCGTCTGGGCCGCTGCCCGTCCGTAGCAGCGCAGGTAATCGGCCCGCGTGGTATCGATAGTGACCAAGAGCACGTTGAGCTTGCCGCTGCCAACCCAGCGTGCCACCACGACCCACGCCCCGCCGCTCAGCGCCAGGATCAGCGTAACGCCAAGCACCCCGCGCACCCATCGCCGGGGTCGTGCCCGACGCCCACGATTTCTCCTCGCGCCCGCTCCCAAAATTCATCTCCGGATCCGCCCCCCCGAGGCTCGTGCGACCACGAGGGTTTTCCTCATGGTTATGCTATCATATCATTAGTGCCGCGGCACGCCTGAATCGATGGGTAATCCGAGCCGCGCCCGTAAGGAAGCGGTTTGCAGCAGTATCAGAGACTTTCGTTCGTCCGCTCCCTCACGGTCGCGTCTCGGTTCAGCCCGACCCATCGAATGGCGCTTGTCGCAGCACTTAACTGACAACCGATAACTGATAACTACCCTTGACGAGGTGGCGAATCATGAGCGAACCATTGACGCGACGCACGTTTCTGGCATCGGCCGCTGCAGCTGCCGCTGCAGCGGGGGCGGGCATCGAGCAATCGACGGCCGTTGCCCAAGACCGGCACCGGCATAGCCCCGGCGGGTCGGTGGCGATCAGCAGTGCCAACGGCCTGCCCGCCACCGAAAGGGCTGTTGCCATGATTGCAAAGGGCTCAGACACGCTGGACGCCGTCATCGCCGGCGTCAACATCGTCGAAGCCGACCCCAAGGATCACTCGGTCGGCTACGGCGGTCTGCCCAACGAGGATGGTATCGTTGAGCTTGACGCATCGGTCATGCATGGGCCGACGCACAACTCCGGAGCGGTGGCCGCCTTGCGGAACATCATGCATCCATCGCGCGTGGCAAAGCTCGTGCTGCAACGCACCGACCACGCCCTCCTGGTCGGCGAAGGGGCTCTGCGCTTTGCCAAATCCCACGGCTTCAAGGAACAAAACCTTCTCACCGATGAGGCCCGCGAAGCCTGGCTGCGCTGGAAGGAATCTCTCTCGGACCAGGACGACTGGCTGGAGCCCTTGCAGCCGCCCGATGACAAGAAACAATCACGTTCCGCCGCAGCTACCTTGCACACCTACGGCACCATTCACTGCAGCGCCCTGGACAGGCACGGAAACCTCAGCGCCGTCACAACCACCAGCGGACTGAGTTACAAAATCCCCGGCCGCGTCGGCGACTCGCCCATCGTCGGGGCCGGAATGTACGTGGACAATGACATCGGTGCAGCGGGCAGTACCGGCCGGGGCGAAGCCGTGATCAAGAACTGCGGGGCATTTGCCGTAGTCGAATTGATGCGCAACGGCGCGGACCCGACGCAAGCTTGCCTCACCCTGCTCAAGCGAATCGCCGATCACACCAGAGAACCGCGATTACTCAATGATCAGGGCAAACCCCGGTTCGACGTCAAAATGTACGCGCTAGCCAAAGACGGGCGCTTCGGAGCCGCATCCATATGGTCCGGCGCCAAGTTCGCCGTACACGCCGACGGAAGAAACCGTCTGGAAAACTGTGCCTACCTGTTCAAACGGGTCAAGAAGTCGTAGCGAGCGGGAACGATACGAGAAAGGCTGGCCCAGATAAGGCCGATATATATGGACGAGAGCGGCCCAGGGAGCCGCCCACCGGCAAAGGAAATCGATGTCCGAGATAACGCGGTGGCTTCGTATGCGTCGATGGTGTTCGCGCTGGCGTGCGCGCCTGTCGATCCCGTCTCTGCTGGCCAGCTACGATGAGCGTAAGGCGATTTCGCTTGTGGCCGCGGTCAACGGCGGGACGTCGATCTTGATCCTCACCCTTCTGGCTTGGCTTGTCGATCTGCCAA
>JAZGDL010000479.1:0-10976 GCA_036477795.1 Phycisphaerae bacterium | reverse complement strand
TGGAACAGGATCGTCGAGCACCCCGACTACGACGAATTCTGGCAGAGGCGCAACATACTGCCCCACCTGAAGAACGTGGCCCCGGCGGTCATGACCGTCGGCGGCTGGTTCGATGCCGAGGATCTCTACGGTTCGCTCAACACCTACAAGTACGTCGAGAAACTCAACCCCGGTGTCTTCAACATCCTGGTCATGGGGCCCTGGCCCCACGGCGGCTGGGCTCGCACCGAGGGCGAGAAGCTGGGCCACATCCAATTCGGCGCCAAGACCTCACTGTTCTATCAGGAGCACATCGAGTTGCCTTTCTTCAACCACTTTCTCAAGGATAAGGGTGACATGCAGCTTCCTGAAGCCTACGTTTTTGAAACCGGCGCCAACCGGTGGCGGACTTTCAACCACTGGCCGCCGTCGGCAACCCAGCGGCGAAGCCTCTACTGTCGCCCGGGCGGGACGCTTTCCTTTGACGCGCCCGATGAACCGCATGAGACAGGAGACCCCGCGCTTGCGCTTGGGGCTCTGATGTTCGATGAATTCGTGAGCGATCCGCAAAAACCGGTGCCTTTCACCGAAGCCGTGGCGACCGATATGACCCGGGAGTACATGACCGACGACCAACGATTCGCCGCCCGCCGACCCGACGTTCTGGTATACCGGACCGTAGTGCTCAAAGACGACGTCACCCTGGCTGGACCGATCATGGCCGATCTGTGGGTGTCAACCTCCGGCACTGCATCCGATTGGATCGTCAAGCTCATCGACGTCTTTCCCGCCGATACACCGGACCACGCTGAGATGCCTCCGGGGAAACGTTTGGGCGGCTACCAGATGATGGTGCGCAGCGAGGTCATTCGGGGTCGTTATCGCGACAGCTACGCCCACCCCGAACCGTTCATTCCCGATCAGCCCACCCACGTCGCCTTCGAGCTGCAGGACGTGCTGCACACCTTCAAGCGAGGTCATCGGATCATGATTCAGATACAAAGCACCTGGTTTCCACTGGTGGATCGCAACCCTCAAAAGTACCTGGACAATATCTTTCTGGCCGACGAGCAGGATCTTATTAAGAAGACCACCCAGCGTGTCTACCGCTCGCACCGACATCCTTCGCACCTTCGCGTCGGGGTGCTTCCTGGAAGCCCGCGGATTGCAGTCCGTGGGTCCGTCAAAGCCCACGGATTGCATTCCGTGGGTCACGCCATCGAGCGATAAGATCCGGATGCACCCCCAGGCGGTACGCTGCCACGCAGACTCGATTGTATAAAGTGGTTCGCCAGACGCCACCGGTTAGCCACCGCCGGGCCGACGTGACCACCGCAGCGGGGGCGATCTCGATTCGCCCCAGACGGCGCAAGCGTCGAACCAGCTCGTAGTCTTCCATGACCGGCAGTTGCGGAAATCCGCCCACCCGACGGAAGGCGTCCGCCTTGACGAAAATCGCCTGGTCGCCGTAGGGCATCTGCAGGAAGCGGGATCGGTAATTGACCATTTGCTCTATCAATCGTAAGGAGGCTCCGGGTGCGTCAATTCTCAGCCGAAAAGCACCGGCGCTGGTCCGGGGGCGGGCCAGAACACGAAAGACATGCTCGTCAAACTTTGGCGGCAGTAATGTGTCGGCGTGGAGAAACAGAAGCGTGTCCCCGGTGGCGCCGGCAGCGCCGATGTTGAGCTGTCGACCTCGGCCCGGCTGAGACTGTATGACCAAGGCCCCGTGCAAGTGGGCGATCTCACGGGTGCGGTCGTCGCTTTGCCCATCGACGACGATCACCTCCCAGAGATTTGCGTCGCACAGACATTCGAGAACCCGCGCTATCGTTCCCTCTTCGTTGCGCGCGGGGATGATGACCGACAGACGTTGGCATGGTGTCGATCCGGCGATGGAGTTGTCTGTAAAGGTGTCGCACGCGACACCGCTAAGCCGTGGGCTTCCTGGCACCGATCCGGTCGTCGGACATGTCGTGGGACTCATGCCAAGGCCCCCCCGCAGGAAGAGCCGTGTCCGGCCGTGCAGCCCAGGCAGTGCGTTCTGGTGACGATGGGACGGTTCACCAGCGACGCCGGGTTGAAGTCGCGGATGTGCCGGGGAGCGCTCGCTTCCGTCGGCAGGCCGCAGGCGTAGTTGAAATCGCAGTCGTGCAACGTTCCATCCCAGCTCACGTGTACCTGGAACCGGCACATCAATCCGTCGAGCGTTTGGGGGTTGAATGAGTCGCGCAGCAGTTGCATATACCGCTGCTGTCCCCCGTCGCGACGCAGATCGTGCAGGAACCGGCCTATGGGCATGTTGGTCATGGCGATGAGCCGGGTGAACTTGATGCCGAAGCGCCGATGGAGTTCCCGGCGGTAGTCCACCTCCAGTTGGATCTGATCCGGCGGCAGCGCGGGGCCTACGGGGTTGTAGACCAGATCCAGCTTCAGGTCACCGCAGACCCCGCGCTGGCGCTTGGGGCTCGGATAAGCGTTGATCCCGTATCCCACGGCGTTGAGCCGCTTGATCACCGCAATGCTGGCGTCGTACACGTGCAGTCCGCGCTGCTTGCTGACGTTCTCAGGACTATAGCAGGGCAGAGACGCCACCAGGTGCACCCTCTGGTCGCGGTAAAACTCCGGCAGGTCTTGGTAGCCATCGTGGCCCATGATGGTCAGATTGGTACGGACGATCACCTCAAGGTTCTCGTCCCGTGCGCTGCGTACCAAGCGGCGAAAGTGCGGGTTCATCTCCGGAGCACCGCCGGTGATGTCTATGGTACGGGCACCGGCTCGCTTGGCGGCGGAGAGTGTCAGCAGGATCGTCTCCCAATCCATCTGTTCCTTACGTTTCGGCGAGGACTCGACGTGGCAGTGCCGGCAGGCCAGGTCGCACGTCAGGCCGATGTTGACCTGGATAGTGTCGATCGACTGGGCCCGCAGAGGCGAGCCGGTGGCTTTTTCGACTCGCTCGTCGAATTCGTTCCGCACGTAGACGGTCATACGATCATCCGGGCCCGCCCCGGCAATATAGCGTCAACTGCCGGTGGCCACAAAGCGCTGAATCCGGACCCATCCCGTTTCGGTGCGGTTGTTTATCGTCCGAAAAACTTGTGATTTTCTTGATTTTTCTGTTGCAAAGGCAATCTGTATTCGATAATAATATGGTATTCTGTGCATGTTGGAGGGCAGACGGGAGTAGTGCGGGCAGTAGTGTGATCTATGCAGTTTCGAGTCCGTGACAACCTTTTGGCGAGCGGTACGGTGGTGGCGGGGAGTCCGCGCCGGTTTGAGGGCGGGTCGGAGACAGCGTCGATCGGTGTTTTGCTACCTCTGGTGCTTATTATTGTCAGCCGCGTACAGCGGCGCGAGGGAGGCATGAAGCTGACCTAGTCAAGAAACTGACTAAGAACTTCAAGCTGACGCTCGCAGCCGCGGGTCGTCGGCTTTTTTTGTTGCCCGGTCCGCGGCGTGCGGGCCGGTCAGGAGCGGTTGCCAGGCAAAAGGAATGTTAATGGCCCATCGAACGGGATCACAAGTGGTCGTCGACGCTCTGGTCGAGTCGGGGGTTGATGTTGCGTTCGGATATCCCGGCGGGGCCATCATGCCCTTGTATGACGCCCTGCTGGACTGTGGGGTAGAGCACATCCTGACCCGCCACGAGCAGTCGGCTGTCCACGCCGCCGACGGCTACGCCCGTGCTTCGGGGCGATTGGGCGTTTGCATAGCCACCTCGGGCCCCGGGGCCACCAACCTGGTGACGGGCATCAACACCGCGATGATGGACTCCTCCCCGGTGCTTTGCATCACCGGGCAGGTTGCCCGCACGTTGATCGGGACCGACGGTTTCCAGGAAGCCGATGTGCTGGGCATCGTCGCCGTTATCACCAAACAGTCCTATCTGGTTCGCTCGGTCGATGAGCTGCCGGAGATCATGGCGGAGGCGATCTTCCTTGCCCGGAGCGGCCGCCCCGGGCCGGTCCTGGTGGACATTCCCAAGGACGTTCTGGTGGACAAGACCGAAAAGCTCTACTCGCCGCTGACCCAATTGGCCGGATATGAGCCGGCGCCCACGTTTGACCCGGCTGCTTTGCAGAAGGCTCATGAGCTTCTCCGGGCGTCCGTCAGACCCGTGTGCATCGTGGGTAACGGGTGCGGGCTCTCCGGGGCCACCGAGCTGTTCCGCCGCTGGTGCCAGGTGACCCAGGTTCCGGTGATTACCACGCTGTTAGGTCTCGGCTCAGCCGACCCCAACTACCCGGGCTGGTTGGGCATGCCGGGCATGCACGGGCATCGCCGGTCCAATAAGTCTATCACTCAAAGCGATCTTATCCTGGGTATGGGCATTCGGTTCGATGATCGCGTGACCGGCAACCTGGAGAAGTTCGCCCCCGAGGCGAGGATCATCCACGTCGACATTGACCCGGCTGAGATCGGTAAGATCGTCACGGTGGACGTGGCCGTCAACGGCGACCTGAGCGCCGTGCTGGAGGCCTGGCTGTCCATTCTGACGACCGATCCGGTCACTCCGTTCGTCGAGTGGCAGCAACAGGCCATGGCCATCGGCGATGGATTGACTGCGCCCGTTCCGGCGGAGCCGGGCACCATTCCTCCGACCGCATTGCTCGATGCGTTGTTCAGGTTCATCGGCTCAGAGGCCATCGTCGCGACCGACGTGGGGCAGCATCAGATGTGGACGGCCCAGCGCGTTCGGCCGGCCCATCCTTGTAAGTTCATCACCTCCGGCGGTTCGGGCACAATGGGCTTTGGAGTACCGTCGGCCATGGGGGCTCAGTTTGCTTGTCCCGACCAGAAGGTTCTGGCTGTTGTCGGCGACGGCGGATTTCAGATGACCATGGCCGAGATGGCCACCATTCGTCGCTGCAATGTGCCGATCAAAATCCTGATCATGGACAACAAGTACTTGGGTATGGTGCGGCAGTGGCAGGAGATGTTCTTTGAAAACCGCTACAGCGCCGTGGACATGTCGGATAATCCGGACTTCGCCGCCCTGGCCCGCGTTTACGGGCTTGAAGCTTTTACCCTCAATAGTCTCGATGACATGGCTGCGACGATGGAGGCGTGGTGGAACTGCGAAGGTCCGGCGCTCTTGCACGCCGTTTGTCATTTGGAAGAAAACGTTTTTCCCATGGTTCCCGCAGGCGCAGGCCTGGCGGATATGGTGGAGTCAGCCCCATGAAGATCCTTACCTTTGCATTGATTTTGAGACGCATGACCGCTTTGACCAAGGTGCTGCTGCACTGTGAGCGTCTGGGCGGAACGGTGACGTTCGTGTCCGCCGCCGAGGGCAGGGCCAACGTTGTGGTGAGGGCGCCGAATTACGCGGCACATCGGTTCGCGCCGCAGTTGCGCCGAATCGTCGACGTCCTGGAACTGACCGAGCTGCATGCGATCAGCGGCCGCGGCTCAACCAAGATACGCGAGGCCGGTCGCTTGCGGCAACCGGCTTGATGTGGTGTCGCACGCGACACCGCTAAGCCGGGTGTGGCTGCGGAGTGTTGGAGGACAGAACAAGGAGATTAACCCGTGAACGTCTTATACGAAAAAGATAGTCGACCGGAAGCGCTCCAGGACCAGCGCATCGCCGTTATTGGATTCGGGTCGCAAGGTCACGCCCACGCCCTTAATCTGCACGACAGCGGCTATGACGTGATCGTCGGCTTGCGCCCTGACAGCCGTTCCCGAGCCCAACCTGAAGCAGCCGGGTTGGAGGTCTACGACACCGCCGAGGCGGTCCGCCGGGCCGACGTGGTCGCCATCCTGATCCCGGACGAACTTCAGCCCCAAGCCTACGACAAGGACATCGGACCGAATCTCAAACCGGGGGCCGCGGTGGGGTTCGCTCACGGCTTCTGCATCCACTTCAAGAAGATCGTGCCCGCTCTCGAGATAAACGTCTTTATGGTGGCGCCCAAGGGGCCGGGGCACCTGGTCCGGCGGGAGTACCAGGACGGCAGAGGCGTGCCCTGTCTCCTGGCGGTGCACCAGGATCCGTCGGGTGCCACCCGTGACATCGGTCTGGCTTACGCTTGCGCTATCGGCGGAGGCCGCGTGGGAATCCTGGAAACGACGTTTCGAGAAGAGACCGAAACGGACCTCTTCGGCGAACAGGCTGTTCTGTGCGGAGGCCTCACCGAGCTGATCCGGGCGGGCTACGAAACGCTGACCGAAGCCGGCTATGCCCCCGAGATGGCCTACTTCGAGTGTCTGCACGAGGTGAAGCTGATCGTCGACCTCATCTACGAGCACGGGATCACCGGGATGCGGCACTCCATCAGCAACACCGCTGAATACGGGGACCTCACTCGCGGCAAGCGGGTCATCGGCGAGGCGACTCGCAATGCTATGAAGAAGCTGCTGGCTGACATCCAGTCCGGTGCGTTTGCGGACGAATGGATGGCTGAATGCGCAGCCGGAAAACCCGAGATGACAGCCCAGGCCCAGTGCCAAGCGGAGCATCCCGTCGAGCAAGTCGGCCGCCGGCTCCGGGCCATGATGCCCTGGCTGAAGTCAAAGCGGGCAGTAAGCGTTCAGCGGTCAGCTTTCAGCAGTCAGCCGGACTCGAAGCAGGAGGCCTATTAGATGAGTGACCGCATCCACATCTTTGACACCACACTTCGCGACGGGGAACAGTCACCCGGGGCTACCCTGGACACCGATGCCAAGCTGGAGATCGCCCATCAGCTCGCCCGGCTCGGGGTGGACGTGATCGAAGCCGGGTTTCCCGCAGCCTCACCCGGTGACCTGGACGCGGTCATGCGCATCGCCGAGCAAGTCGGTGCGAGAAAGGATTCTCGCACCAGCACTTCTTGCACCAGCGCTACCGGTCCGACGATCGCCGGTCTGGCCCGGACCATGCCCGGCGATATCGATAAATGCTGGAAGGCGGTGCAGCCGGCGACCCGGCCGCGTATACATACCTTCATTGCGACCTCCGACGTGCATATGAAACACAAGCTGCAAATGAGCAAATCACAGGTGCTCAAGCGCACTGCCGACATGGTAGCCCGCGCTCGCGGCTATTGCGCCGACGTCGAGTTCAGCGCCGAAGACGCCTGCCGATCGGATCCGGCGTTCCTGTATGAAGTGCTTGCCGCAGCCGTCGAAGCGGGGGCCACCACCGTGAACGTGCCCGATACGGTGGGCTATGCTCAACCCGCCGAAATCACCGATCTGGTCCGTGGAGTGCTCGAGAACGTGCCCGGAATCGACCGCTGCGTCCTGTCGCTGCACTGCCACGACGATCTGGGCCTGGCGGTGGCCAACACCATGGCGGGGCTGCAGGCCGGGGCCCGGCAGGCGGAGTGCACCATCAACGGAATCGGCGAGCGGGCCGGGAACGCCTCGCTCGAGGAAATCGTGATGGCCCTTCACACTCGCGGGCAGTGGTACGGGCTACATACCGCGGTGGACACCACCCAACTGACGCGGACCAGCCACCTGGTGGCCATCCGCACGGGCATCTCCGTCCCACCCAACAAAGCCATCGTCGGCGCCAACGCCTTCTCGCACGAAGCCGGCATCCACCAGGACGGCGTGCTCAAACATAGTGCCACCTACGAAATCATGAAGCCCGAAACCGTGGGGCTCACACAGAGCCGTCTGGTGCTGGGCAAGCATTCCGGCCGCCATGCCCTGCGCAAACGCCTGGAAGAACTCGGCTACGATCATCTCCAGGACGAAGAGCTGGATCGTGCCTTCCAGCGCTTAAAGCGTCTGGCCGACAAGAAGAAGGAGGTTACCGAGGCTGATCTGGAAGCGTTGGCCGCTGACGAATTCCAACAGCCCGAAGCCCTGTTCGAGCTGCACGGGGTGCACGTCTCCTGCGGGTCACCGTCGATTCCCACCGCCAGCGTCTCGCTGACCTTGCCCGACGGCGAGCATGAGACACGGGCCTCGATCGGCACCGGACCGGTCGATGCCATTTTTTCCGCAGTGGATCAGATCGTGCACCTCAAGGCCGAGCTGCTCGAGTACGTGGTACACGCGGTGAGCGGAGGGATCGATGCCCTGGGGGAAGTGACCGTGCGGATTCGCGGCGGCGGTGAAAACCCCCGTACGTTCAGCGGACACGGTGCGGACACCGACATTCTGGTGGCCAGCGCCAAGGCCTACGTGTCCGCCATCAACAAGCTGGCCCGCGCCAGACAGGCTGGAAAGCCTGTCCCACCTGAGGCAGCGCTCGAAAGCGAGACCAAAGAGATCGGCGTCGAGTCATGAGCATGACGCTGACGGAAAAAATCCTGGCCCGCGCTTCCGGCAAGGCGCGAGTGGCCCCCGGGGACAACCTTCTGGTCGACGTGGACGTCCTCATGACCCACGACATATGCGGTCCGGGGACCATCGGCGTGTTCAAGCGTGAATTCGGCGAAGACGCCCGCGTCTGGGATCGGCAGAAGGTGGTCATCATTCCCGATCACTACATCTTCACTGCCGATCGACGTTCCAATCGCAACGTGGACATCCTGCGCGAATTCGCCGCCGAGCAGGGCCTGGCATACTTCTACGACGTCATCGACGATCGCAAAGGCAAGTGGCAGTTCGATCCCGGCAAAGGGCTGGCCCTGGCTCAGTACGGCCAGCGTTATGCCGGCGTGTGTCACATCGCCCTGCCCGAAAAGGGCCACACCCGACCCGGCGAAGTTCTGGTGGGCACCGATTCGCACACCTGCACCGCCGGCGCCTTCGGCCAGTTCGCCACCGGCATCGGCAACACCGACGCCGCCTTCGTAATGGGTACCGGCAAGATCCTGCTTCGCATCCCCCAAACCATGTACTTCCGGTTCGAAGGCCAAATGCCCGAATGGGTGATGGCCAAGGACATCATCCTGCACATCATCGGCGAAATCGGTTTCGACGGGGCCACGTACAAGGCCATGGAGTTCGGCGGCCAGGGCGTCTCGACGCTGTCCATGGAGGACCGCATGACCGTGGCCAGCATGGGCGTCGAAGCCGGGGCCAAGAACGCCCTATTCGAGGCCGATGCGCTAACCTGCGCGTCCGTCGACCGTAACGCCCGCACCCACGGGACAACGCGTCCATATGAAGTGCTCAAAGCCGATCGCGGCGCCCAGCACGTATACGAATCGACCATCAATCTCTCACAGCTCGAACCGACCGTCGCGTTGCATCCCAATCCCGGGCGACGTACCTCGGCGGGCCAGTGCCGCGACATCAAGCTCGATCGCGCTTACATCGGTTCGTGTACCGGCGGCAAGACCGGCGACTTCAAAGCCTTTGCTCGCGTGGTGCGCGGCAAGCGCGTGTCTATCGATACCTTCGGTGTGCCCGCCACACCGCAGGTGGTTAAAGAGCTCAAGGCCGACAAGAACGATGACAAGAACGATGACAAGAGCACCTGGGAGATTCTGGTCGACGCCGGCGTACAAATGACCGAAAACGCCGGATGTGCCGCATGCCTGGGCGGCCCCTCTGACACCTTCGCCCGACTTAACGAGCCGATCAGTTGCATCAGCACGACGAATCGAAACTTCCCCGGCCGTATGGGCCACCGCGAAGGGAAAATCTACCTGGCCAGCCCCTACACGGTAGCGGCCTCAGCGCTGGCCGGTCACATATCCGATCCCAGGGACTACATGTAATGAGCACTA
This sequence comes from Phycisphaerae bacterium, assembly GCA_036477795.1. Lineage (GTDB taxonomy): Bacteria > Planctomycetota > Phycisphaerae > UBA1845 > UBA1845 > JAZGDL01. Next base: position 1,380 of record JAZGDL010000479.1, on the reverse strand, counting down.
GCAACGACTCGGACCCGAACAGCCAAGTATGCGAGACCATTCAAGGGAAAGTCTACGTGGTCGGCGACAATATCGACACCGACCAGATCATTCCCGCCGAGTATCTCTCCCTGGTGCCCACCATTAAGGAAGAGTACAAGCGGTTGGGCACTTACGCGTTGTGTGGACTGCCTCGTGATCAGTATCCGCAGCGGCTACAAACCGAGCCGCGAGCGCCAGCGACCGGTCCTTTGGACCAGGCCCCCTCGGACTATTCCGTGCTCATCGCCGGTCGCAACTTCGGTTGCGGTTCGTCGCGCGAGCACGCCCCGATCGCGTTAGGTGCGGCTGGTATCCGTGCCGTCGTCGCCGAATCGTTCGCCCGGATCTTCTTCCGCAACTGCGTAGCCACCGGAGAGCTCTACCCGGTAGAGTGCGAATACCGGCTGTGCGAAGATTTCAAGACCGGCGACCTGGTCGAGCTGGATCTGGAATCGTTGCAGCTTCGAGGTGCGGGGTCGGTTGATCCCACGGATTGCAATCCGTGGGCTTGGCCGGTGCGGCCCCTCGGCGAAGTCGGCTTGGTGGTCTCCGCGGGCGGCCTGTTCGCTTACGCCCGCCGCAAGGGTCTGGTCGGACCGCGGAGGGCAGCCTCATGATCGAACTGTACGACACCACACTGCGCGACGGAACCCAGGGTGAAGGCATCTGCCTGACCGTAGAGGACAAGCTGCGCATCACCGCCATGCTCGACGATTTCGGGATTCACCTTATCGAGGGCGGCTGGCCCGGGTCCAATCCCAAGGACGCCGAGTACTTCCGCAGGGTCCGTGATCTTGAGCTCAAGCATGCCCGGATCGCCGCGTTCGGCAGCACCTGTCGCCCCTCACTGGCGCCCGCCGACGACGCCAACCTTCGAGCCTTGCTCGAAAGCGAGGCTGCGGTGACGACCATCTTCGGCAAGGCTTGGACGCGGCACGTCACCCAGGTCCTGCGAACCGAACCGGACAACAATCTGCGGCTCATCGAGCAGAGCGTAGCCTTTCTCAAGAAGCGCGGGCGGGAGGTCATATTCGACGCCGAACATTTCTTCGACGGTTATTTCGACGACCCCGAATACGCCCTGGCCGCTCTCCAAGCGGCGGCCGCCGGTGGGGCTGACACCATCGTGCTGTGCGACACCAACGGCGGCACCATGCCCTGGCGGATCGAGTCCGCCGTCAAGCACGTGGCGGAGGCGATGGACCTTGGTCGGTCCGGAAGGGTGCGAGAAGGGATTCTCGCGCCAGCGAAGCTGGGCATCCACGCCCACAACGATAGCGGCTGCGCGGTGGCTAACTCCATCATCGCCCTTCGCGCCGGCGCGACTCATGTTCAGGGCACCATCAACGGAATCGGTGA
>JAZGDL010000478.1:0-4547 GCA_036477795.1 Phycisphaerae bacterium | reverse complement strand
AGCACGTGCTGCGGCTCTACCGCTCCCTGAAATACTGCCGCATCGACATTGGCATGCCGGCCGAGGCGTTCTACGAGAAGGTCCTAGAAGTCATCGAGCGTAATCTGCCGCTGCTCGAGACCGGCGGCGACTACTTGTGCCGCATGCATGTCAGCCGCGGCCCGTTATCGGATGAGGGCACCGTGCATCGCGGCCAGGACAGCCCGCCCACCATTGTGGTTTTCTGCATGTCAATCAATTTCGCCGGCTTCGCCAAGTACCACGACGACGGCGGCATGCCGCTGGTGATTCCGAGCACGCGGCGGACGCCGCCGCAATGCCTTTCGGCGAAGGCCAAAATTTCGGCCAAGATGAACAACTTCATCGCTGCCTTCGAGGCCCGCGACGTGGACGAGGACGCGCAGCCGCTTATGCTCGATGTCAACGGCTACATCACCGAGAGCCAGGGCTCCAACTTTATGTTCGTCACAGACAATATTCTCTACATGCCCAGCCGCAGCGGCGTCCTCGTCGGCGAGAGCATGATGACTGTGGTGGAGCTGGCGGAGAAACTGGGGATCCCGATCGAGGAGGGTTTCTACACATCTTACGACGTCTATAATGCCGACGAGGCGTTCCTGACTGCGGGGACGTTCTGCATCATGCCGGTCGGCACAATCGACCGTCATCCGATGGGCAAGCCGGTGCCCGGGCCGATCACGACACGGCTATTGGACGCCTGGAGCGAGATGGTCGGTGTGGACATCGTCGGACAGATTCGCGAACTGGCTGGCCGCAAGAATTTGGTGAATTGACGTGGCCTGCCCACGCCGGTTCCCGGTGGCGCCAGGAAGGCGCCGAATCGCGTCCCGGCTCCGGAGCACGTAGCGCCGACCGGATTACGACACAGAGGAGGAAACAATGATCGCGCAAACCGTCAGACGACTGAGCTGGCTCCTCGCCGTGGCCCTGATTCTCGGCCAAATCGGCGTGGCCGGCGCGCAGGAGAAATCGAAGCTCGACGAGGTGATGGCCCGAGGCTACGTCATCGTCGGCGTGAGCAGCGAGACGCCGCCCTTCGGCTTCGTCGACAAAGATGGGAATTTAACCGGCTTTGACGTAGACATCGCCCGGGTGATTGCCAAGGGACTATTCAAAGACCCCACCAAGATTGAGTTTGTCAAGCAGGGTTTCGCTGCGCGCTGGGCCAACACGCAGAGCGGCAAGATCGACTTCGGTATCCAGGTGACGACGGTCTATCCGGAGCGGGCCCTGAAGGTCGCCTTTACCCGGCCCTACATCGATTCCGGTATTGCCGTGGTGGTCCAAAAGGACCTTGGGGTCAAGAAGATCAAAGAGCTCAATGACAGCAAGTACACGGCCGCCATCCTGACCAATCCGCAGAGCAAGGAGAGGCACGATCGGTTCTTCCCAAAGGCTAAGAGTACGATCTTCGACAGCGGTACGGCGCAGCTGACGGCCGTCCGGACCGGTCGCGCCCAGTTCCTGCAAATCGATCTGCCGGTCGCCAACTGGTACACTGTTAAATACGACGACATGATGGTGCTGCCTGAGCTGCTGACCGATCGCACTTTCAACGCGATCTTCCTACGCAAGAACGACTTCCAGTGGTGGCTCACCCTGGACACGATCGTGGCAACCATGCGGGGTGGTGCGCGTTACTCCGAATACGCGGACGTCTACGAAAAGTGGTTCGGTGTCAGGCCGCCGCAGCTGAGCTACTGATCAGTCTCGATTACGGTCAGATCTAGGAGCAGAGGGTGCGCGTCAACAGGCGACGCGTACGCCTCTCCTATTCGTGTCCTTAGCGCAATGGCATCGTGGGATCCCCGGTTTGGATGGTGGCTCACGGGCAGGGCAACGTGATGGCCAAGGTGTGTGGCCGGCCGAGCCGACTGGGCAAGATCACGTGACGCGAGCAGCGCCATGATGGAAACCATTCATCGTTATTTCGACCTAAACTACATCATCCGCAGCCTGCCCGATTTCTGGGTAGGCCTAACCTGGACGCTCGAGACGATGGTGGTCGCCCTCGTGCTCGCCTTCGTCTGGGGCTTGTTTCTGGTGCTGCCGCTGATGTCACGGTTCTGGTGGCTGCAGGTGCTGTTCAGAGCCTATATCGAGTTCTCGCGCAACACGCCCTTGTTACTCCAGATATTCGTCATCTATTTCGGCTTCCCCCAGATTGGCTTGGTCTGGTCCGCTTTCGTCTGCGGCGCATTGGCCGTGGCCGGGCAGCATGGCTGCTATTTGGCCGATGTGTTCCGGGGCGGCATCGAATCCGTCAGCGAGCGCCAGCGCGAGGCAGCTAAGGCGCTTGGCATGTCGCGTCTTTCCATCATGCGCCTCGTCATCCTGCCCCAGGCGATGCTCAAGGTATTGCCGCCGATCGGCAATCAGTTGGTGCTGCTGATCAAGGATACCTCGCTGGTCTCGGCCATCGGCGTCACGGAACTGACCCTGATCGGCAAGCAGCTCACAGAAGCCAGCGCTACCACGATCGAGGTATTCGTCTTCATCGCCTTGGTGTTTCTCGTTATCACGACAATCGCTGGCCTCCTGATGCGACAGGTCGAGCTGCGCTACCGGGCGAGGTTTTAGGCGATGTTCGACAGCCTCGTCACGAGCTTTCCGTACATGATGAAGGGTGCCGTGCACACGGTATGGATGGCCGCAGTGACCATCGTTGTGGGTACGACGCTGGGTGTCCTGCTCGGCATCCTAAACCTTTACGCCCCAGCGGTGATTCGCAGCATGGTCACAGCCTACGTCTTTGTCATTCGCGGCATCCCGATCCTGGTCCTGATGTTCCTATCCTACTATGCCCTGCCCGCCCTGGGCGTGCGGATTGGCGATTACGTGACGGTCACCGGTGCGCTGATCTTGTATTGCGGCGCCTACGTCACGGAGATCACCCGCGGGGCCATCCTGGCGGTGCCGCGCACCCAAATCGACGCGGCCAAAGGTGTCGGCATGCGCCTGCCGCAATACCTCCGGCTGGTGGTCTTTCCCCAGGCGATGCGGCTGTCGATACCACCGCTTCTCAACAACTCCATCGTAATGGTGAAATCGACGGCATATGTGTCGGTGGTCGGCGTCTGGGAACTGAGCTACGCGGCCCGCGAAATGGCCGAGCTGACGCTGTCGCCGTTCCAGGTCTTCTCCGGCGCCATGATCCTCTATTTCGTCGTCTGCTATCCGATGGCGGTGTACGGGCGATGGCTCGAAACGAAGACCGCGTATGTCCACTGATAGACACGCTAGCGTGTCACCGGTCCGAGAGGTTGGCCATGATCGAAGTGAAGGACCTGAAAAAGAGCTTCGGCACTCTGAAGGTCTTGGATGGCGTCGGGTTTATTGTCGACCGGGGCCAGGTTCTGACCATCATTGGTCGCAGCGGATCCGGCAAGTCCACGATGCTCCGCTGCGTCAACTTCCTGGAGGAGTACGACGACGGCGAGATCTGGATCGAGGGGGAGTCGGTCGGCTACACCTTCGGGGCCAAGGGCGAACGCAAGCGCCAGTCGGAACGCCAGATCGCCCGCATGCGTGCCGAGGTCGGCATCGTCTTCCAGAGCTTCAATCTGTTTCCGCACCGCTCCGTCGTGGACAACGTCACCATGGCGCCCATCAACGTCAAGGGCATGGCGAAGAAGGAGGCGCAGGGCCTGGCCGTCGAGCTGCTGGACAAGGTCGGCCTCTCGGACAAGGTGAATGAGTTTCCGTCGAAGCTGTCGGGAGGCCAGCAGCAGCGCGTGGCCATCGCCCGGGCGCTTGCCATGCAGCCGAAGGTGATGCTGTTCGACGAGGTGACCTCGGCCCTCGATCCGGAACTGGTCGGCGAGGTGTTGACCGTGATGCGCCAACTGGCCGAGGAGGGCATGACCATGCTGATTGTCACCCATGAGATGCATTTCGCGCGCGACGTGGGCGACCTGCTGCTGTTCATCGACGAGGGCAAGATCGTCGAACAAGGCGTGCCGGCCGAGGTGCTGGCCGAGCCTAAAAGCGAGCGCCTCCAGGCCTTCCTCACCCGGTTCAAGGAGGGCGGGTTCTTGTAGGGTGTGGAGCACCTGCCGAAGATACATGCATGTCCTGGTCCGAAGCAGCAGGGCAGTTGGCCAGCTTTACAAGTTGCGCAGTCGCAGATGGTGTCCCTGCCAGAAATCAGATCCTGACGTATGAATGGTGGAGACCTGGGGGTTCCGAATTCTCGAGTCAACTGATTATGCTGAAGGAATCCTTCCGCAAGGTCATCATCTCTCGCCATGAGCCAGGCCACCTGTCCCTTCTATTTAATCGATCCGTACGGGCTTGAAATCGGTCTCTCCCTCGTCTGACGGCTCGTCGCTGGTGCTGTGGTCAGGAAACAAAGAACCGATCCGCAGGCGCAGCTGGGATCAGCTATTGGGGGAAGCGGCGAGCGGAACTGAGGGAGCTAAGAAGTCTCGTGGCGGCCGAAGGGTCGTGACATGGCGGGATCAAATTTGCAACTTGGATCAGGCCGCGAGACGTTCATAGCGATGATGAAGTCCACCGACCTGCGG
>JAZGDL010000477.1:0-7104 GCA_036477795.1 Phycisphaerae bacterium | reverse complement strand
GCCTGCTCTCCGTCATCGAGAGACAATCGACCCAGCAGGTAGTAGGTCACCATATCGCCGCCCTTGAGCTCGATTGTCTTTCGCAAATGCCTGCGGGCCCGCTCCGTCTGGCCGGTGACGTAGAGCGCCTTGGCCAGTTCACCGTGAAGACGGGGGTGGTCGGGATCGCGCCGTAGCGCTTTGTCCAACTCCAACACCGCCTCGGTGAACCGATGACGCTCATAGAATCTTCGTGCCCGCCCCATGCGGCGCTCGCTGGAGGCCGACAGCTCCGGCTGATCCGAGTCCATAGGCGGCGGTGCCGGCGGGTCGGGCTTTATCCGCTTCAATGTCAGGAATGCCCGAGACGGATCGTATCCCGGTTCCCGCCCGTCGGTGGGGCCGCCGTGCCGACCGGGCCCAGCGGCACAGCCGGCTAGCACGCCTACCAGCGCCAACGCGGCCATCATGGATCGACCGGCACGGATTGGCTGTGATGATCGTTGTGCAAACACCTTCGTTCTCAACGGCTGGATGCGCGCTTCCGCGTCTTGGAGGTCGTCTTGCGGGAAGTGGTCTTGTTCTTGCGTTTTTTTGCGGATGGGCCCGCCGCGGTCTTGGCCTTTCCTGCACCCGCGGACCGTGACTTGGACGGTGCTGAAACGTGCGGTCGCGGCGCCGTGGCTGAACTGAACCTGTTCATCAGAAGACAGAACATCTTAGCGTCGCTGGCACTGATGTTGCGCTCCAGGAAGGCCTGAACCTCCCCTCTCGAGGCCGACGGTTCCACACAATTCTCCCTGCGAAGGGCTTCGTGCATCCGCCGATCCACCGGGATAGCGTGCCCGCCCAGGCTCCACAGCAGCACCGAAGCCGCGGCGCCGGGATCAACCCCGTCGAGGTGTTCAAGGTATTGCTTGGCCTCGCGCAGCCCGGTCTTTTGTAGATGGTCCAGCGTCACCCCGTGCTCACGTCTGAAGATCGCGTTAAGCGAGGCCCGAATGGCGTCGGCGCAGTGTATGCTCTCAGGAACATGCGTCGCGATCGCGGCAGCGACTTCCGCCGAGGTGGACACCCGCACCTCGTTGATATCCACCATGGCTTCACGAAGGGCTGTGACTGCCCGACGAGCTTTAGCATCCGAAGTCTCCACAGACAGCAGGCCGAGAATAAGCTGATCAACAGGGTTGGTCGGCTCTTCGGGTATCTGCGGCCGGCCGTAGGTGTTCTTCAGACGCGACAGCAGTTTCTTGACGCGCCTGGCGTATAGTGTTCCGTTTTTCATCCGACCGATTCATCCTGCCGGCCCGGGCGCCTCTGGCAGCTTGCTGCCAGTTGGACAGGCTTTCGAGCCTGTCATTGGACCGGCTGGAAAGCCGGTCCCACAGCGGGCAAACCGCCCGTGGCACCTGTGCCCAACTCGCTCCCTCGAAAGTGACACGACACTACGATTCCTCCTGCTCCTTATCGTCCTCCTCCTCCCCAGGAGCATCATCCGCCTGGCCGACTGATTGTTCGATAATCCGCATCGTCTCAGCGGCCAGCTTCAGCGAATCGTCCAGCTTCAACCGGATCTCCGGGCACTGCCTCACGCTGAGACTGTGAGCTACGATGCGCTGTATGTGGCCGCGAGCATGGGTCAAGCCCGCCAACGTTCGCCGCCTGACCGCGTCACTGCCCGGAACGCTGACAAAAACCTTGGCCACCTGAAGGTCGCCGCTCATTTCCACGCGCGTCACACTGCTAAGAGGCGCGATTCGCGGATCGTTCAGCTTGTTCCTGATCGCGTCGGCGACGATGGTGCGGACTATGCTGGCCATCCTTTCAACCCGGTGTGACGCCATGTTCGCTCCCCACAACTCATCCGCTAAAGTGTTTCCTTGCGATAGTCAACCAGCGTCACCGATCGCTGCTTGCGAATCCACTCGACGATCTTGTCCAGGCAACTGTGCACAAAGCGAGGCTCGTTGGCCACCAGGGCGACGCCCAGCACCGCACTTTGCCACACATCCAGGGCATCAACCTCCGACACCGAAACGCGAAACGTCTGGAACAAACGATCCTTCACGCTCTTGACCACCCGGCGCTTGTCCTTAAGTGAGTGGGCGTCGTGAATGGCCAACTCCAGCCTCAATATCCCCACTATCATGGTTGCGATAGCGGTTCCCAAGGCCCACGCCGCACATGGGCCAACTTCGGCGCGGTGAAATCACCGCCCAGCGAATCGATCATGAACATGCGCCACCCGCCTGAATCGGTATGATAACTGATCGATCCCACCCGACGCAGAATATCCACAATGTAGCGGTGGTCACGATCGACCACACCGTAAAATTCCAGCTCGCTCAGAATGTCCGTTTCGCTGAATCCGTAAGCTTCTTCGCGCGACACCAGCTTGTGAAGGTCCGCTAACGCGCAGCGATACGGCAAGAACAGCGGCGCGAGAACGGTCCATTCGTTCCTATGCACGGACACTTCGTACTTGCGTGCGATATAGATGCGCCCCCGCAGAACAACTACGCTAACATCCGTAGCCGTGTCGGGACGAAAGTATCGATCCACCGTGTCGTCGCTGCGCTCGGGGTCCTCTTCCACCTTGCGCCGCAACTCGTTGTAGCCGAAGTGCCTGTATTCCTTCAGGTGCCTGTCGTTGATAGGGAGCGTTACCACCAGCACGTGTCGGCCGGGTTTCAAGTCAATCGACATCGGCGACACCACACGGTCCGTGTTCGGCTCCACCAGCCACTTGAGCTCCTTGGGCGTCCGCTCCGCCTCAGCGTGGTAAACGGTCGCTCCCTCGGGAACGGACCTGACATAAACCCCCTCCCGGCCCAGCTTGTCCAGCCGTTCCAGGAGAAACCCCATCCGCCCGGCTGTGCGCGGTTTTTGAACCTCGATGGTCGGTTTCTTGGGCCGGTGGACCGCAAAATCGGCAGGCGCTACCGCGGGCTTCTCGTCCTGCAAGAAGGCTCGTTCCACCGCCGGCCACGCGTACTTCTTGCCCACGAAGATCGCGCATATCAATATCGCAGCTACGTACGCCATCCGTTTGACCAAGAGGAACGGGTCCGCCCTGCTACGGCTCGGCTGAAACGGCATCCCCGAAGACCGGCGCCTGCTCGGCGCCCCGTGGGCCTTGACGGCGGCGGACGATGCCGAATCGTCAGCCTCTGCCGGGGAGAACAGAAAATCCAACTCGTCCTGCTCGTCTTGTGGAACCTGAGCCTCACGCCCGCAGTAGGCGCAGCGGACCACCTTGCCGGCATCTTCATCCTTGGCACGGACGGTATGGCCACAGTCTGCTTTGAACTCGATCATCGACCTTATGGGCCACAACAAACCCTTGAGATCCTTCAAGCGGTTTCGCCGCCGCCCGTGCCGCAGCATCCATGCCGCGCGGTGCCCGAAGAAGTGCTCTCCATACCACTTCTAGAGAGTTCGCGCGAGTTTGACGATTTCATACGCTTCGATGACGTCTTGGGGCTTGACGTCATCAAACCCTTCGATACGAATCCCGCACTCCATGCCCGCCCGCACTTCCTTGACGTCATCCTTGAACCGGCGCAGCGATCCGATCTTGCTGCGGTCCCGCACCACCGTCCCATCGCGGATCAAGCGAAGCAGGTGATTGCGCTGCACCACACCATCAGTAACCATACACCCGGCAACTTGCCCGACTTTGGTAATACTGAATACCTCGCGCACCGTACAAGTCCCCCGCGTCTCCATCTTCTCGTCCGGTGTCAGCAGCCCCTCCAAGGCCGCTTTGACATCGTCCGCGACTTCGTAAATCACCTTGTACTGGCGTACATCCACCCCTTTTTCCTCTGCGAGGTGCTTGGCCCCTGAGCCGGGCAGCACACGAAAGGCGATTACGATGGCGTCGGAAGCGTCAGCCAGAAGAACGTCGCTTTCATTCACTGCCCCCACCCCGGAGTGACGGATGGCCAGCTTGACCTCCTCCGAGGGGATCTTCATAAGCATGTAGCGCAGGGCGTCAACCGATCCGTCTACGTCGGCTTTGATGATGATGTTGAGCTCGGGAATCTCGTCCGCGTTGTGCTGCTGGAAGGCCTCCTCCAAAGACCTCACGCGTTGGGATTGCGCTCGCCCTGCGTGCACCCGGCGCTGCCGGCAATCTCCCGCCACCTGCTTGGCACGCTGGCTCGATTTGAGCACGAAAAACCGGTCACCCGCCAACGGAACCTCATCAAGGCCCCACAGCTCACAAGGAATCGACGGCCCGGCTTCATTGATCCGCCCGCCCCGATCGTCCCGCAGCGCCCGGACCTTGCCGAAGGCGTTGCCGCACACCACCGTATCACCAGTTCGCAAGAGACCGTTCTGCACCAGCACCCGGACCACCGCCCCCACGCCTTCCTTGGTCTCCGCCTCAATCACCGTCCCTGCCGCCTCACCTTGAAAATCCGCCTTCAGATCGAGCACTTCACCCAGGGCCACCAAATGCTCGATCAGCTCCTCGACTCCCTGCCCGGTGACGGCGGAAGTATGGATGACATCCACGTCGCCCCCCCAGTCGCCACTTGGTTGAAGACCCTGCTCGGCGAGCTGGCCGTAGATCTTGTTGATGTTCTGAGTGCCAAGATCGCTCTTGTTCAGGGCCACCACCACCGGAACCTCCGCAGCCTTGGCATGATTGATGGCCTCTAAAGTCTGCGGCATCACACCGTCATCCGCGGCCACTACCAACACCACGATATCGGTGATCTGGGCGCCCCGGGCGCGCATGGCCGTGAACGCTGCGTGGCCTGGAGTGTCAACAAATGTCACCTTGCCCGCGGTCTCGTGCTCCAGATGATAGGCTCCGATGTGCTGCGTGATGCCGCCGTCCTCTCCCTCTACCACTCGGGTCTTGCGCACCGCGTCCAGCAAGCTGGTCTTGCCGTGGTCCACGTGGCCCAGAACAGTGACCACCGGCGGGCGCGATCTGACATCCTCGGCTTCGTGCTCGGCATACTCTTCGGTAAGCTCGTCCAGCAGGGTCTTGGCCGGCACCACCGTCAACACGATACCGTGCTCCAACGCTATGTATTCAGCGACATCCGAACTCAACTCCGTATTGATGGTGGCCACCAGGCCGAACTCCCTCCTGAGAATCGGCAGCATTTGCACCATCGACACCCCCGTCGCTGCGCAAAGCTCCCTCATGATGATCGGTTCCTGCACGGTGGCCTCGGTCTTGGGAGCCGCCGGCCCCGCCTGCCTGCCACGTCCGGGCAACTCCACGGCGCGGCGGGTGTGGATCCGCCGACCCGTCGCATCGCTGATACGCTCTTTGCGCTCGACCAGATCACGGTCGCGCCACTCGTTGAGTTTTTCAAGGGCAACGTCCACGCTGCCGCGGCGCGGAGTGCTCCGTCCCTTGCGAGCGATCGGGCGCCCCGTCGTACCGCGACCCGGCCCCCGTCGGCGTTGGTCGGTGTCTGCGGGTAAGCTGCCCGGCTGCGCAACCGTGGCGCGCGGTGAACTGGGGCTGACGCGAGCCCGTGGTGGACCGGGCGGATAGACGCCCTGGCCCACCGGTTCGTAACGGACCACGCGCGGGCCCTTCAGCTTTACCGGCTGCGGAATGTTCTGAGGTCCGGCTGGTGTGATGAGCTCGGGCGCCTTTACCGCGGCGGTGGCGGCGGAGACATCTTCCGTTGCGGCTGCCGAAGCCTCTGCCGGGCGCGCCGTGGACAGAGCTTGAGCGGACGGTCCGGCCGCATCGCTGTCCGCGAGTTCAACCTCGCCGACCACTGAAGGCTGTGCCCTGTCCGACGCCTCTACATCCACCGGAGCCGCTGTTGCAGTGGCTGCAGCTTCAGGGATTTCCACCGCAGGCGCCTCAGCTTCGGATGTGGGCCCCACCTCGGCAACCGCCGATACGTCTACCTTGGAGTCTACGGCTACCTCTGAGACCGCAACCGCGACACCTCCCCCCTCAGCAGCAATCGTCGCCGTCGCGGTGGCAACGGCGGTGTCACCAGCTACACCAACAGCCGCACCGCTCGCAGCCGTCGTTTCGGACGCGGTGGTCTTCTTGCGTGTCGTCTTCTTTCTGGCGCGAGGCTTGCGTACCTTCTTCAAATCCACGCGATCGGTCGTTTCGATCGTCGTGTTATGCAGCCCGTCACTGAACCACTCGCGAATGGTGGCCTCCAGACCGGCCGACAGCGTCGACATGTGGTTGGTTACGTCCAGCCCCTCGGCCTTGCATTTGGTGATGATCACCTTGCTCGCAACGCTAAGCTCTTTCGCGAGGATGTGAACACGCGTCTTGTCAGTCAAATGCCAATCTCCAACTACACGCCGCCGGCGAAAGTAGCCCGGCCGCGGCCTACGGCGTCATTCGGCAGACGCCTTCTCGGCCTGGCCGCTTTCCTCATTCACCGGCGCAGCGCCTATTGCCTCTTCCGCTTGCTCGACTGTCTCCGGCATGGGCTCCTCCGCTGGTTCTTCAGACACAGCTTCAGCGCCGGCCGGCGAATCGGTCGCCGATTCGGCGACCTCCTCCGACGCCACCCCGGCCTCTTCACCACCGGTGCCGTCCGTCGCCGGTACATCATCCGCTGCGGTTTCGCCGTCACCGTCCGAAACTTCGGCGGCTTTCAGTTCTTCGGCGGCCTTCTGTTCCTCAGCCGCTTTGGCACGTTCAGCTTCTTCTGCGAGACGCACCACCGCCTCCTCCGCAGTGGCCACAATGCGATTGGCAAGGTCCTCGCCGAACTCCAACTCCTTGATCAGCGGATCAGCACCGACCTCTTTCACATCCATCAACGAAATGATGCCCAGGGCCAGCAGCTTGTCCAAGAGAACGTCCTCCACGCCCTCCACGCACTTGAGCGTCTTCTCCAAATCGTCAAGCCCCTTGTTGTATTCCTCCGGCGTTAGAATATCGATGTCCCACCCGGTCAATCGCGCTCCCAGCCGCACGTTCTGCCCGCGCTTGCCGATGGCCAGTGACAACTGGTCCTCCGAAACCACCACCGTCGCCCGGCCCAGCTCGAAGCAAAGGGCCACCTCCTGAATCTCCGCCGGCTTGAGCGCGTTGGAAATCAGAATCTGCGATGACTCGTTCCAACGAACGATGTCGATCTTCTCGCCGCCCAGTTCATCAACGAT
>JAZGDL010000476.1:0-5870 GCA_036477795.1 Phycisphaerae bacterium | reverse complement strand
TCGCGCCCCCCCTGGGGGGGGCCGCACCCCCGTTGGGCGCCCCCCACACGGGGTGGCGCTACAACGGTGAGCAACCTTCGGTTAAGGTGAGTGAAACCGTGGGTAGACGAACTCACGGATTCGAAGCCGTGGGCTGCAAGAGGTTCGTGACTGGAGGTTGACAATGGGCGTTGACGAGACGTTTTGGCAGGGTCGGGCGGTGCTGGTCACCGGGGCTACGGGTTTTCTGGGCGGCTGGCTGGTAAAGGACCTTTGCGGACGTGGGGCGTCCGTGGTGGCTTTGATCCGGGACGGAACGTCCGCGAGCATGCTGGTGCGCGAAGGGTGGGTGCAGCGGATCAACAGCGTGCACGGGTCTCTGTCGGACCTGGACCTGCTGCGACGGGTGATGTGTGAGTATGAGGTGCGGACGGTCTTTCACCTCGCGGCTCAGGCCATCGTCGGTGTCGCAAACGCGGACCCGGTGGGGGCTCTGGAGGCCAACGTTCGCGGAACGTGGAATCTTCTGGAAGCGGCCCGTCAGGCGGGCGTGAAGCAAATCGTGGCGGCCTCATCAGACAAGGCCTACGGCGCTTCCAACCAGCTCCCATACCTGGAAACGCATCCCATGCAGGGGAGCTATCCGTACGACGTCTCCAAGAGCTGTGCGGACCTGATCTGCCGGATGTACGCCCAGACCTATGAACTGCCGGTGTGCGTAACGCGCTGTGGGAATCTGTTCGGCGGCGGCGACCTGAACTTCAGCCGGACCATTCCCGGTGTGGTGTTGGCGACGCTGCGCGGCGAACGGTTTCGCATTCGCAGCGACGGCAAGTTTGTTCGCGATTTCCTATACGTCGAAGATGCGGTGTCGGGGTATGTGCGATTAGCGGAGAGGATGTCACAGGACCCCTCGCTGGCCGGTGAATCATTCAATCTCAGCCTGGGCATCCGCGCCACGGTGCTGGACATCGTTGAAAAGGTCTTGTCGTTGATGAATCGCAGCGACCTGGAGCCGATCATCGAAAACCGCGTTTCCGCCGAAATCCGCGAACAATACATGGTGGCGGACAAGGCCAGGGAACGCCTCGGTTGGATACCCGAGTACGGGCTCGACCGAGGGCTCGAAGAGACCATCCGCTGGTACAGTGATTTTCTCGTAGAACCCCACGGAATCGAATCCGTGGGCTTCGCAGGTGCGGCGCCACACTCGTCACAATGAACGTGGCGTTGTACTACCCCTGGGTTTACCTGACCAGCGGCGCGGAGCGGACCATCCTGGAGCTCACCGGCCGCAGCCGCCATTGCTGGACGGTGTTCACCAACCGGTTTGAACCTGAAAACACCTTCCCGGGATTCGCCGATCGCGACGTGGTTGAGCTCCCCTCGGTGAGCGTGAAGCGGTCCATCGGCTCGGTGGCACGGGCCGGTTGGCGGATCGTGACCCAGCGGCTTCCCATGGAACGATACGACGCCCTGGTGGTCGTTTGTGAAGGCCTGGGCGACTGCGTGGTGTTTCGTAATTCGCAACGTCCGGTGGTGTGCATATGTCTAACACCGCTGCGGATCGCGTTCGACCCGCACTATCGCCGTCGATACATGCGGGAGCGCGGTTGGCTGACGCGATGGATGGTGGCCGCGGGGTCGGTGCCCTTTCGGTGGATGGACCGCATGGCCTGGCGGCGCTACGCCCGGGTGTTCTGTATCAGCGAGGAGGTGAAAAGGCGTTGCCTGCGCGGCCGCCTGGCGCCCGAATCGCGGATGGAGGTAAACTACGTCGGGCTCGGATTTGAACCGGAGTCGCCCAGTTATCGCTTCGGCGATTACTTCCTACTGCCCGGGCGCATCATGTGGACCAAGAACATCGAACTGGGCATCGCCGCATTTCAGCGATTCCGCTCCCTCGATCCCGATTTCAGGCGTTTCCGTCTGATCGTGGCCGGTATCGTGGATGAGAAGAGCCGACCCTATCTGGCCCGGCTGGAGGCGCTGGCCGGCGCGGATTCGAACATTGAGTTTCGGATTCATCCGTCCGATGCAGAACTTGCCGAATTATATGACGAAGCCTATACGGTGCTGTTCACGGCGTTCAACGAGGATTGGGGCATGGTCCCCCTGGAAGGCATGTCGTTCGGCAAGCCGGCCATCGTGACCGATCGCGGCGGCCCCTGCGAGTCGGTCCAGCATGGCGTTCAGGGCTTTCGAGAGGAGCCGGAGCCGGAGGCATTTGCTCGACGCATGGCGGAATTGGCGGCCGACCCGGAAACAGCCCGAAAGATGGGTAGAGCGGGAAGAGACCACGTAAAGCTGTTCTCATGGGACCGATTCGCCCAGCGGATTGATGAAGGGCTCGAAGCGGCCTGCGCGTGGGACAGGCTTTCCAGCCGGTCGAATTGACCGGCTGGAAAGCCTGTCCCACAGTCAGCCTTGTTGCCAGATGGGACAGCCCGGTTATTGTTCGGAACATTGACCGGCTGGAAATCCGGTCCCACAGGGTGACCGGCGGGAAGGCCGGTCCCACAGGGGTTCTGGGACAGGCTACAAAGACGAGGATCGATGGAAGAATTCGCTATTCAGACCTCGGTGCGCGACCTGGCCTTCATTCTCTTCAAGCGAAAATGGAGCGTGGTCGTGATTCTGGTGGCCACCTTCGTGTCGGCGGTGGTTTGGATATTCCTGATACGCGGCGAACTTTACCAGGTCACCGCGAAAGTCCTGGTCCGTATCGGGCATGAACAGGCTGTGCCCGCCACCACTCTGGGCGACCGTCCGCTGCAGATCATCGGGCAGCGTTTCCAGGATGTGAACTCCGAGGGGGACATTCTGTACAGCGTGGACCTGCTGGGGCGGGTGGTGGATGAGTTGGGCCTGGACAAGCCCGGGCCGCCGCCTCCGGTACCGGAGAAGCTCATCGCCCGGTTGCGGTTTTATGCCAAGGCGTTGGTGAAAGGGATCAAGAGTTGGTATCACGAACTTATGATCAAAGCCGGTCTGCGCCCGCGACTGACGGCGCGCGAGGGAGCGATCGCGATGCTGCAAAAGGGACTGTTGGTGAGACCGCAGAAGGACTCCAACATCATCGTGGTGAGTCTGTTCCTTCCGACGCGGCAGTACGGCAGCTTCATGCTGAACCACCTGCTGAAGGTTTATCTGGATTTCCGTCTGGAGGTGCTGGAAGATCGCAGTGCGGTGGACTTCTTCCAATCCCGGGTGGATCAGAGTTCCGCCGAATTGACGCAGGCCGAGCACGATTTGCAGGCGTTCGAGGAGCGCTGGGATATTCGTGCCCTCGAACAACAAAAGAAGATCTTTCTGGAGCAGATAGCGGCTGCTCGTTCGTCGTTGACGGCCGGCAGGATTGAGTTTCGGGAAGCCTCATCAAAACTCGCCCGTCTGGAGCGTGAATTGCAATCCGACGAGCCGGACTTCGCCGTCCTGGGTGGTTTTGATCCGAATTCGTTCCCCGCCAAGGTGATGTTGGAGCTTTCCAGGCTGCAACGAGAGCGCGAGCAATTGCGGATGACCGAGCTTGATGACAGCGTTCGCATACGGAACAACCGTGATCAGTTCAGGGTGCACGTGGGGGAGATAGCGTCCCATCTGCGTTCCGATCTGTTGGAGAAGGAGGAGGTCTATGGGGCACGCCAGGCGGAGTTTGACGCCCTGCAAGGCGAGCTCGGGGCTGTGCATGGCAAGGAGATGGAGTGGCGTGTGCTGAAGCGGCGGGCCACTACGTTGGAGATGACGGACATGTTTTACCGCAGCAAACTGGAGGATGCGTCGGCGCGTGCCGCTTTGGATTCGCGCCGGATCGGCAATGTGGTAGTGGTGGAGCATGCCATCGATGCCTTCAAGCCGTCCGGCATGCGCAAAGTGATGCTGCTGGGGATCTCGGCGGTGGTGGCGGTTCTGGCGGCCCTGAGCTGGGTGGCGGTGGCGGAATTCTTTGATCACGCCATCTATAGCGCCGAGGCCCTGGAGAATCGCCTTAGTGTGTCCGTAGTGGCGGTGATCCCCCGGGTACGGCGGCGTTGGTTTGGGCGCGGCGCTGGTGAGGGTGTGCTCCTGGCGCGGCGGCGGTAGGATGTCATGAACGTCGAGGCCAACGAAAACTACCGCAAGGCCGCCCTGGCGATTGCCAACCTGATTCGTGAGGGTGGTCAGCGCTCGTTTCTCTTTGCCAGCGCGACCCGCGGCGAAGGCACGACCACGGCCATCCTCAACGTTGCCCGGCATCTGAAGTCGAATTGCGGCATCGAGCCCCTGGTCATCGAACTTGACCTGGAAAGACCGGTGTTGGTGAAGTTTCTGCGGTTGGACGCGGACAAGACTTTTCAGGCTATCTCTTCGGGGAAGCTGACCGCCCAGGAGTGCATCCAGCGTTTTGCCGAAGGCATTGCCACCATCCCGGCGAGCGCATCCAACGGGCGGTCGGATCGGTCTGTCGATAAGTCCAAGGTGCTGGGGCAGATCCTAGAGTCGATGGGCTCCAGGTTTGATGCGGTCCTGGTGGATACGCCGCCGATTCTGGAACAGGCTGACGTGATGCAGGTGGCGTCGTTGATTCCCCGCGTGGTTCTGGTGGTGGAGGCTGGGCGTACGCGTTACGAAATGCTGGAACGTATCAAGCGGCAGTTCGCCGCCGAGAACTGTACTATCGTTGCGGCTATTCTGAACAAGCATAAGAGATACATCCCGCGCTGGATCTACCGCCTGCTGGTACAATAATTGGTGAGCGATGATGACGGAAACGCCGGACAACGTCCCTGAAGTATCCGTGGTGATTCCCACGCGCAATCGCAGCGACCTGCTGGTTGAGGTCATCGAGTCGTTATGGAAGCAGACCTTCGATCCCGGCAAGTTCGAGATCATCGTGACCGACAACTGCTCCACCGATGATACGCTCGAAGTGGCCCGGTCGCTTCAGGAGCGGTCGCCGTGCGCGTTCAGATATCACCGGATGGAAGAGGACCGGGGCCCGGCGTTCTCCCGTAACAAGGGCGTGGAAATGGCCCGCGGCCCCATCATCGCGTTCACCGACAGCGACTGTCGAGCGGATCCGCGATGGCTGCAGCTTGGCGTGGCGGCGCTGGCCGACCAAGAGGTTGCCTTTGTGACCGGGTCGGTGTTGGACAAACCGGAACAACCGGTGAAGTTCTTCACCCGCACCAACAGCGGGGTGACCTCGGAGCACGCCTCCTACCCCACGTGCAACGCCATGTATCGCCGGGAGGTTTTCCTGGAGATGGGGGGGTTCGACGGGGACCTGTGCTTTTGCGACATTTTCAATCGCGTGAACGAATGCGCCGACACCGATCTGGCGTGGCGTGTCAAGGAGAAGGGTTATGGCAACGTCTTCGTGCCGGAGATGACCATCTATCACGAAGTGGAGACGCAGCCGTGGTGGACGTGGATGCGCGAGCCGTACCGGCTGTGGCTGGCGCCGGCCATCGTGCGGCGGCATCCGGCGATTCGCGACCAGCTTCTGATCTGGGGACTTTTCTTCTGCAAGGAGAACGTGCTCTTCTATCTGATGATAATGGGGTTCATCCTGGGGCCGGCGCTGCACTGGGGATTTGCGTTGTTGGCGGTCCCGTTTCTGCTGTGGGCGGCCACCGCGGGGGGCGTTCGCTTGTCGCCGATGGGCTTGTTGAAGATGCCGGCCCGCGCGGCGCTTCTGACCGCGCGACAGGCTTTCATGTGCGCCGGGCTGATCTACGGTAGCGTGCGGTTCCGGGCCCTGGTTCTTTGAACGTCCCGGCACTGCAGGATCTGTCGATTCAGTCGCCCGTGGGGCTCCCCAATGTAGCGCCACCCCTTGTGGGTGGCGCAGAGCGAGGGTGCGCCACCCACAAGGGGTGGCGCAGAGCGAGGGTGCGCCACCCACAAGG
>JAZGDL010000475.1:0-7972 GCA_036477795.1 Phycisphaerae bacterium | reverse complement strand
TTGTCAACGAGCAACTGGCGGGCGCGGTACAGGCGGCTCATGACGGTACCGATCGCACAATCACAAACATCTGCGATTTCCTTGTAGCTCAACTCCTCAAAAGACCACAGCAGCAGAACCAACCGATACTCGGGTGGGAGCGAATCAACGGCTCCTTTCAGTTCCTCATCGATGGAGTCCCAGTCGATGTTGCCGATTCCAGTGGTCTGGTCGTTGCCCTGCAGTCGTCCCGCGAACTGCGCGAAGTAGGCGTCGTCGCGCGACACCGGCTGTTTCTTGACTTTGCTTCGACGCGTAAAGGACGCATTGTGGAGTATCTTCAGCAGCCATGGTTTCACGCCGTATTCCCGCATTTCGAAACGCCCGAAAGCGCGGAACGCCCTCAGCATGGTTTCCTGGACCAGGTCGTCGGCATCGGCGTCGTTGCCGACCAGCCGGCGGGCAACGCGGAAGACGCTGTCCAGGTGCGGCAGAACGTGCTCTTCGAATCGGTCGCGAGGCGGCAAGGGCATTGTTTGCTCTGGACCGCCCGCCCTGCAGGAAGAGCAGCCTCCGCAATATACAAAAGTCCTCTCAGGCCGGTACAAATTCCCGCTTTGCGGGGCCCTTCAAAAAAACACAGCCCCTTTCCAGCCGCATTTTAACCCCAACGGCGGAAAAAAGCGCCCCTCCGACTTTACCGGACCTCCTCCGCCGGCATCTACGACGGCCGACAGGCCGTTATTCACAACATATTGCACGGCGACGGTTCATTCGTAAACCACACCCAATAAACGCCGTCTGCATCGGAAATTCACAGGTTTCGGAGTGAAAACCCAGTCGCGCAAGAGATCGCCGCAAATTGTGATAGCCGGAAAAGGCTTGACATGCCGATAACCACAGAAGAGAATGCAAATGCGCGAGCGCTGAAACGGGGTGTTAAGTCGCTGATGTCTTCTGCCGCGATCTGCAACCTATGAATAATCCCACTCACCGACCCATCCCCCATGGGTCGGTTCCCCCAAGGCCCGGTCCACCCCGCCGGGCCTCTTTTTTATCTGACAGATCATCTTGTCTGAGCGCTTGGATATGCCTACCGCACAAGGTCGCGCCGGGCCGTTATTATTATTAAAATCCCTTCCCGGTTCGCCCTCCTGGCGGTGTGGGACAGACCCGTGAAAAGCCCACGGGTTGCAACCCGTGGGCTTGTGTCGGTTCCGGGGTGCGAGAAAGGATTCTCGCACCAGCACTCTCTGGAGGAGAATCTCCCAAGGCATCAGCGCTGTCGTGTCAATCTTCCGGTTGGAGTGGGACGACGGTGCCCTGGATGTCGCCCGCTTCGGATTCGAGCTTCACCGACGTGCCCGGCGCGGCGTGGGCGGCGCGCAGGTAGGCCAACGCGATGGGGGCGCCGAATTTCAGGGAACGGCAGGCGCTGCTGACCTGGCCGACGTGGGTGTGGTCGGCGAATAGTTGGTCACCCGGCTGGGGAACTCGTTGCCCGTCGAAGCGGAGCAGCGAGAGCTTCCGAGCCAACGATTCTCGCGACCTCATTCGTTCGACGATCTCCTGGCCGAGGTAGCATCCTTTGGTGAAGCTGACCGCCCGGTGGAGTTGTCCAGTCTCGGCGGGGAGCACCTGGTCATTGATTTCGCTCACCGGCCAGGGGATTCCCGCCTCCATACGAAGCATATCCACGGCCTGGTAGCCGACCGGCGTCACGCCGTCGCAAGCCCGCAGGGTGTTCCAAACCGCCTTCGCAAAGTCTTTGGGGACCAGGAGATCCGCCGCGAACAGGCCGCACAGATCATGGCGGAAGCAGGCGATCTCGGCACCATCCACGGTGAGGCGGCTGATTTGCAGGAAGGGCATGACGGCGGCGTTGGAGGCTCCGAGACGGGCCAACAGGGCCGGCGCCTGGGCCCCGATCAGGGCCAGCCTCAGAAACTCGTCGCTCCGATCACGCACCACCACGTCCTCGACGATGGTGTACTTGTCGAAGTGCCGTTGGGCAAGGTGAAGCCAACGAATATCGAGATCCAACCAGATGGCCTCGGGGCGCACGGAGACGTTCATGTCGAACAGGATGCGTCCCTTGAGGTTGGTCGCGAATGTGTAATTGCCTTCGCCGGGTTGCAGTGTGCCGATCTGATTTGTGGTGAGGTTATGCAGCCAGGAGGCGCGGTCCGCACCGGTCACTTCCAGCAAACCTCGATAGCTGCGGTCGTGCAGACCAATCCGGTTTCGGGCGGTGTGGTACTCACCCTCGAGATCGCCGTAGCGGGAAAGGCCGATCCAGTCGCCCAGACGTATTTCCTCAGCGCTGGGATCGGCGGCGGGGCGAAATACCTCAATCCAGTTGCTCATGGTGGCTTTGCTTGTTCCTCCATCATTGTCGGCACCCCCACAATCTCGAAGCTGACGGAAGACCGGCCAACGCTACCCACTGAGGGAATGATAACAAATCCCCGTCAGAAGGCGAAAAAGCGGGAATCTGCCAATTATTGGACTTTTTTCTTGTGCTTCGGCGGGGCGTTTCGTTATACTGGGGGCATGTTGGGTTGTGTTTCACATAATCGACCACATATCTCACAGGTGGTCAGAGCCTCGGTAAGAACCACCGAGGTTCAAGTAATCCTTAGGCCGGCGGGGATCCACTGCCCGGCGATCCTAGTCATTAAGAACGTATAAGCCTGCCGTTCCGCAAGAACGGTAGTGCGATGGAGGGCAAGTCCCTTGCCCGGCATGGGTAGCTATGACGCGCGCGACAAACATTCCAGAAGCTGAGAAGGGGCTGTATGACCCTGCCACCGAGCACGCGGCTTGCGGCGTGGGGTTTATTGCCAGTCTGAAGGGGTTGCGGTCGCACGATATAGTGCGCCAGGCCCTGCAAATCGCGATGAACTTGGAACACCGCGGGGCATGCGGATGTGATCCCCAGACCGGTGACGGGAGCGGCATACTGATTCAGACACCCCATGAGTTTCTGCAGAACGTTGCGGGCGACGCGGGCATTCGCTTATCGGACCTGCACGAATACGGAATCGGACAGGTTTTTTTGCCCAGTGACGCACGCCACCGTCGGGTGTTGGAGCAGATGTTCGAGGCCACGGTAGGCGAGGAGGGGCAGGATTTCCTGGGCTGGCGCGAGGTGCCGCGGAACAGCGAGGTGGCCGGCCGTGTGGCCCGCGCGACCGAGCCGGTGATCAAGCAAATCTTCATCGGTCGGGGCAAGGGTGTCAAGGACAACGACAGCTTCGAACGCAAGCTCTATGTGATCCGCAAAGTGATGGAGCGCCGTGTTCGCATGGATCCCACGGATTCGAATCCGCGGGCTTCGGAGGCGGGTATGGGCGGGGCCGAGTATTTCCATGTTGCCAGCCTGTCGCAACATACGCTGGTCTACAAGGGGTTGCTGCTGGCCACTCAGATCGAATCATACTTTACGGACCTGGCGGACCCGACCATGAAGTCGGGCCTGGCGTTGGTACATCAACGCTACAGCACCAACACGTTTCCCACGTGGGATCTGGCTCAGCCCTTCCGGTTTCTGTGCCACAACGGCGAGATCAACACGCTTCGCGGCAATGTGAACTGGATGCACGCCCGCGAGAAGCTGTTCAAGTCGCCGTTGTTCGGCGAGGACATGGGCAAGATCGTGCCGGTGTTGACGCCGGGGGCCAGCGATTCGGCCATTTTGGATAATGCCATCGAGCTGCTTTATCACACCGGCCGTTCGCTGCCGCACTGCATCGCCATGCTCATTCCCGAAGCGTGGGAATCCCACCAGACCATGAGCGAGGCGAAAAAGGCCTTCTATGAGTACCACTCCTGCATGATGGAACCGTGGGACGGACCGGCCTCGATCGCGTTCACCAACGGCAAGATCATCGGGGCAGTGCTGGATCGCAACGGGCTGCGACCGTCACGCTACACGGTGACCAAGGACGGCTACGTCATCATGGCTTCGGAGACCGGCGTGCTGGACGTCGATCCGGCGAATGTGTTGTGCAAAGGGCGCCTGCAGCCGGGGCGGATGTTCCTGGTAGATACGGACGGCGGGCGGATTGTCCCGGATGACGAGATCAAAGAGGGCCTGGCGGCGCGGAAACCGTATCGGGTGTGGCTGGACCGGCATCTGGTCAGGCTGGCTGACCTTTCCAAGGGTGTCGCACGCGACACCGCTAAACCTGTCGCACGCGACAGCGCTCAACCTGTCGCACGCGACAGCGCTCAACCTGTCGCACGCGACACCGCTCAACCTGTCGCACGCGACAGCGCTAAACCTTATGATTTCGAGACCCTGCTGACGCGCCAGAAGGCGTTCGGATACACTCTGGAAGACCTGCGTCTGATCCTGGGGCCGATGGCCAACAATGCAGCGGAACCGCTCGGTTCGATGGGAAGCGATACGCCGCTGGCGGTGCTGAGCGACCACGCACCGCTGCTGTATGACTACTTCAAACAACTATTCGCCCAGGTGACCAATCCGCCTCTGGACGCTATTCGAGAGGAGTTGGTCACCTCCACCGCGACGGATATCGGTCCCGAGGCTGACCTGTTTGAAGAGACCGAGCGGCACTGCCATCAACTTCGCATCGAGCATTTCATCCTGGACAACCGGGACCTGGCCAAGATCAGGAACCACGATAACGGAGTCCTGCGGTGCAAGACTCTGCCGATGCTGTTCCCGGTGTCGCACGCGACACCGCTAAGCCAAGCGCTTGAGGAACTGTGCGAGTCCGCCGCTGCGGCGGTATTGGAAGGGTATTCGATCCTGGTTCTGTCGGACCGCGGGGTCAATGCCGAATACGCGGGGATTCCGGCGCTGTTGGCTGTCGCGGCTGTTCACCACCGCCTGATCCGCGAATGCACGCGCACCAGGTGCGGTTTGATACTGGAGTCGGGCGAACCCAGAGAGGTACATCATTTCGCAATGCTGCTGGCCTACGGCGTGGGGGCGGTCAATCCCTATGTGGCGTTGGAGACCCTGGCGGACATGCACCGCAAAGGCCAACTGGACCGGAAACCCCGCGCTGGCGCTTGGGGCTCGGATAAGGGCCTGACCCTGGAACAGGTGGAGCGGAATTACGCCGAAGCGGTCAACAAGGGTGTCGTCAAGGTTATCTCCAAGATGGGGATTTCCACCCTGGACGGATATCGCGGGGCGCAGATCGTCGAGGCGGTGGGGCTGAACGCGGAGGTCATCGACCAGTACTTTACGGGGACGCCGTCGCGGATCGGAGGCGTTGGTTTGGATGTGTTGGCGGCGGAGGTGCAAGCTCGACACGCCCGGGGCTACCCGAAAGGTGTCGCACGCGACACCGCTAAACCGCATGCGCCTGCGCGGGACTGTGGTCTTGACGTTGGGGGGCGGTACCAGTGGCGACGCCGCGGGGAGTACCACCTGAATAACCCCGAGACGCTGGTCAAGCTTGCCGAGGCGGTTCGCCGGAACTGTCCCAAGACCTTCGCCGAGTTCAGCGAACTGACCAATCGCCGGACCAAACAGCTCGCTACCCTGCGCGGATTGCTGGAGTTCAAGCCCGCGGACCAACCCCTGCGAATCGAAGAGGTGGAGCCGGCGGAGGAAATCGTCAAGCGGTTCAAGACCGGGGCCATGTCGTTCGGGTCGATCTCCTTCGAAGCCCACGCCAACCTGGCCATCGCCATGAATCGCATCGGCGGCAAGAGCAACACCGGGGAGGGCGGCGAAGATCCCATCCGTTTCAAGCCATTCCTCAACGGCACCGGCGGACAAGGTGTCGCACGCGACACCGCTAAGCTTCGTGTCGCACGCGACACCGCTAAGCGGCGACAGGAGTTGGCGGAACTGTCTCCGTGGGCCGCTGAGATTCTCCAGGACGGCGATTCCATGCGCAGCGCCATCAAGCAGGTCGCGTCGGGCCGCTTCGGGGTCACCAGTGAGTACCTGGTCAACGCCGATGAGCTGCAAATCAAGATGGCCCAGGGTGCTAAGCCGGGCGAGGGCGGGCAGTTGCCTGGATATAAGGTGGATGAATGGATCGGGCGCACCCGTCACTCCACGCCCGGCGTGGGTCTGATTTCGCCTCCGCCGCACCATGATATCTACTCGATCGAGGACCTGGCCCAGTTGATTCACGATCTGAAGAACGCCAATCGCCGGGCACGGATCAACGTCAAGCTGGTGGCTGAGGTGGGTGTCGGTACGGTCGCGGCGGGCGTCTCCAAGGGCAAGGCCGACGTGGTGCTCATCAGCGGGCACGACGGCGGAACCGGGGCTTCTCCATTGTCGTCCATCAAGCACGCCGGACTTCCCTGGGAACTGGGGTTGGCGGAGACCCATCAGGTTCTGGTAATGAACGATCTTCGCAGCCGGATCGTTGTGGAGGTCGACGGCCAGCTTCGAACCGGCCGGGACGTGGCCATCGCCTGCCTGCTGGGGGCTGAGGAATTCGGGTTCGCCACGGCGCCGCTGATCGCCTCCGGCTGCGTAATGATGCGCAAGTGCCATCTGAACACCTGCCCGGTAGGCATCGCCACGCAGGACCCCGAGCTCCGTAAAAAGTTCGCCGGCAAGCCGGAGCACGTGATCAACTTCATGTTCTTCGTGGCTCAGGAGTTGCGCGAAATCATGGCCTCTCTGGGCTTTCGGACGATCCCAGAGATGGTCGGTCGGGTTGACAAACTCGAGTTTAGCGGTGTCGCGCGCGACACCCAAGACACCCATTCCATTCCCTGGGTCCATTGGAAGGCGCGCACCTTGGACTTCAGCAAGATTCTGCACTACCCGGTCTCCTCCGCGGGGGTGTCGCACGCGACACCGCTAAGCCTGTCGCGGCCGACACCCTTACAAAAACACCCCCAAGACCACGGTATCGACCGCTCACTCGATGTCACCACGCTGCTGAACCTGGCCGCTCCGGCTATTGAACGCGGCCAACGTGTTTACCAGGAGCTTCCCATTCGCAATACCAACCGCACCGTGGGAACGATCACCGGCAGCGAAGTAACGCTCGCTCGTGCGAGAATCCCTTCTTGCACAGGGGAAGACCCCGTGGGACCCATTCATTTCAAGTTTTTCGGTTCAGCCGGTCAGAGCTTCGCGGCCTTCGTTCCGCGGGGCATGACCATGGAGATCGAAGGCGACGCCAACGATTACTACGGCAAAGGTCTTTCGGGCGGCAAGCTAATAATCTATCCACCGAAGGCGTCCACCTTCGTGGCGGAGGAAAACATCATCATCGGAAACGTCGCATTCTATGGTGCTACTTCCGGTGAGGCCTACGTCCGAGGGATAGCGGGCGAGCGCTTCTGCATTCGCAACAGCGGCCTGCGGGCGGTGGTGGAAGGCGTGGGAGACCACGGCTGCGAATACATGACCGGCGGGCGAGTGGTCGTTCTGGGGTCCACGGGGCGGAATTTTGCGGCGGGCATGAGCGGAGGCATCGCCTACGTGTTAGACAAACCCGAAGCCCACGGATT
Source organism: Phycisphaerae bacterium (assembly GCA_036477795.1). Lineage (GTDB taxonomy): Bacteria > Planctomycetota > Phycisphaerae > UBA1845 > UBA1845 > JAZGDL01. The sequence goes on along the minus strand of JAZGDL010000475.1, from coordinate 526 downwards.
CGAATCCGTGGGATCCATCCCCACCCCCGCCCAAGGCGACTTCGGAAGGTTCCGCTGCAACCGGAAGATGGTAGAGCTGGAAGAGGTGGTTGACCCGCAAGAGGCGAGTGCTTTGCGCGGCATGATCGAAGCCCACGTAGGCTACACCGACAGCGCCGTGGGGCGGCGGGTGCTTGAATGCTGGGACATGTACCTGCCGCGGTTCGTAAAGGTCATGCCCATCGACTACAAACGGGTGCTGCAGCAGAGGGCGGTGGCCTCCACCCTCTGTGAGGGTGGGGAAATCCCTCACCCCGGGCAGCCCCGTGCCTCCGTTGCGTCCCCCGCCCCTGGAAGGGGTGGGGGACGGCCGGTGGAGGTGTCCGATGGGTAAGCCCACGGGATTCAAGGAATATGCCCGCGAGGTCCCCGCCAGCATGGCGCCCGCAGAGCGGGTCAAGCACTATGGGGAGTTCGATGTTCCGCTGCCTGTGGTCAGGTTGCAGGAGCAGGGGGCCCGCTGCATGGACTGCGGCGTGCCTTTCTG
>JAZGDL010000474.1:0-23703 GCA_036477795.1 Phycisphaerae bacterium | reverse complement strand
CGTTCAGACAATTCGGGATACGATCCAACCGCGCGGTCGCCAACTTCCTGTGCGTCGACAGTGCAGAGCTTTCACGACTCAAGAACGCTCGCGTCGGCGACATCAATCTGCAGCGAGGCTACCAGATTCTGCGCAAGTGCGAGGAACTCGCCCGCCGGCTGCAGCAGTTCGGCGGGTCGCTGAAGTGCAAGGATGTCTACAGCGTCGGGTTCAACATCTCTATTCTGCCCTGCATCAGCAAGCGCGAACAGGCCCACGCTATCGCCGTGCAACAGCAATCCGACGCTGTGTTGCTGACCATCGATCCCCCGACTCAGCGAAGCGAACTCGATATGCTGCTGGGCGAGGCGCTTCGCAGCACCGTGCATCCCAAGTGGAACCCTTACGGCCCCATGAGTATCATGTACGTGCTCAAGAGTGTTTATGCATCCCCCAGCTCCACACCGCGTCAATTGCGGACCGCCCTCAGGGTAACACAAGCCGGCCGGCGGGCCTGCGAAAGAATCAAGTTCAACGTGATGTTCGACGATGATACCCGCGTTCGAACGTTGGCGGTGATCCTCAACAACGGCGGCGGAGTCGCCCTGCGGATTGCCAAGGAAGTGCCCCACCGAAGGAAAAGGATGCTTCGTCTTGCCCGGTTCCTCCACAGCAAATCGCTGGAAACCTGCTACTTCCCCGGAACCGTGCGCGGGGCCCTGACCTGCGCCAACGACCTCGAAGATCAGGCCTGGGCCAAAGAGTTGCTGCGTTTCTTTGTCGCGCACGAAGGCACCAATCGGGCGCGCTGGCCCAAGGGCATCAACGCCGATTTGGACGATCCACAAGAGTGGGCATATCTCAAAAAGCACAACTACTGGGGACTGTTGAACGGCCGGGCGAGCGTCACCCAAGCTCCGAAATTGCAGACCCAGAGTTAGGGAGTTGAAGGAACGAGCCATGATCATGCATTTGCCGAACAAGCCGTTTCTGATTGCGCTCGGGTTTCTCAGTGTGTTCCCGGCGATTTCCTGGGCAGCGGGCGCCGGCGCGACGACCGCACCGGACGCCGATAGCGTCATTTTAGTTGCCGACGACCCGAATTCCGTGGCCACCATCGACGGTCCTTGGGACTTGCCTATGACCATTCGCGTGGTCACGTTGTCCGACGAGCCGTTGTTGTCCGGCTTGTCTGGTGCAGATCGCGATCCTTCCAAGCCTATCCGAGTGGCCACCGCGATCCGGCATCCCGATGGTGAAATCGTTCAGATCAATCTGTTTGAGGTCGCTCAGCGTATCCTGGTGATCAAGACCCGTCGCGGTTTTCGCCAGTACATGGATTGGGTGGTGAATACCGAGCTCCCCTTCACCAGAGAAGCTGAGCTACAAGCCGCGATCGAAGGGTTTGATATTCACCGGTCCGCTGGAAGGGGGAAGCGCGGTTCCCTCGAAGCCAGTCGCGATTCAGTCTGCTGGCTCACCGGTGAGCACATTGTTCAAGTCCCGGTTCTCTTCGATCCTGAACGCTCCGCTGTAGTCAACTACGGTATTCAAATCGTCTCGGTGCGCGACCCGGGCGTCTTGATGAGTAGCAACGATGATGGCCCGGGGCCGGACGAGAACGACGGCGGCGACCCGGCTGGAAACCCCGATCAACCTCCGCTCACGAGTGGCGATTCCGACAAGGAGGGGGATCCGGATGATGATCCGCTGGAAGGCGGCGATCCCGGTGGAAATCCGGACCCGCCTACACAGGAATTCGATTGATCGGTCGGGGCTCTGATTTCGAGGCGCGCGTTCTAATCCGGATTCCTAGTTCTCGTCGTTGAGGAGTTCCCCCAGCTTCTGTAGGGCGTCGTCCTGTATCTGGCGAACCCGCTCGCGCGTCAGGCCGATCTTGGCGCCGATCTCCTTCAGCGTCATCCCTTCGCCATCGTCCAGACCGAAACGCATACGAAGGACTTTGGCCTCACGCTCGTCGATCTGATCCAGAAACTGTTGCAGGGCCTTGCTTTCAGCCTCGGAAAAAATCGCCTCATCCGGTTGCGGTGTCCGCGTGTCGGTCAGCATGTCCAGCATAGGCCCCTCGGCATCATCCTGCAACGACTGTCTCGAGGAGTTGAACGCCTTGACCGCCCGGCGAATCATTTGCACTTTTCGTTCGGGAAGTGACAGGTGCTCAGCCAGTTCCTGTATGGTCGGCTGGCGGCCGTCGCGATCCGCGAAGCAGGCCCTGGCCTCCTTCCACTTGGCGATCAACTCCACCATGTACGCCGGGATGTGCACCGCCTGTCGGCTGTTTATCAGGCTCCGCTTGATCGCCTGTTTGATCCACCAGGAGGCGTACGTGCTGAAACGCGCCTCCTGAGTCGGATCGTAGCTCTCCACCGCCCGTATGAGACCCAGATTGCCTTCCTCGATCAGGTCCGCCAACGGCATCCCACGACGGTTGAAGCGCTTGGCGATGGTTACCACCAGCCGGAGATTCGACTTGACCAATTGTTCGCGGGCCACCACCGCCTTGTGATCCATCTTCTCCTTATCGCGCAACTCGGCCACCGAGCGGGGCGTCTTAGCGCATTGCTGGGCAAGCTGGATGGCGCGACCCAACCCCTGCTCCTCCTCCGCCGTCAAGAGAGGTGTGTCACTGATCTGCCTCAAATAGACTTGAATCCCACTATCTTTAGTGATGGCGGCACCCACTTTCCGTCCAAACCTACCCCGATTGGCGGCGGGCTCGTTTGCCCACCGCCGCGCGGCCCCGTCGCAATTCGAGATCGCCCCTATGCTTCGCTGTCGGCCTGCGATTCCGCCTCACCGGCGGCCGGGGCCTGGTCTTCACTGGCGGCGACCGCATCCTCGCTCCCACCGGCGGCGACCGCATCCTCGCTCCCACCGGCGTTCTGCTCGCCCGATTCTGACGAGTCTGGCGCTACGCTCTGCTCCCCGTCCGTATCGGACGCTTGCGGCGGTGCATTGGGCGTCGCAGCCCCAGGTACCGGCAGCGCAATGTCGCGCAACGCCGCTGTTTCGTCGCCCGGCCCGTGCAGACCCCCACGGCGCGCTTTCGGCGGCGGCATATCGCCTGCCTCCGCGTCGGCCGACCACTCCGCACGCTTCTTCGAAAGCCCTATCTTACGTTCCACCGAATCCACACGCAGGATCTTGACTTGAATGCGGTCCCCCATTTTCACCTCATCGTGCGGATCCTCAACCTTATGATCGGCCAATTCACTGACGTGCAACAGACCCTCCAGATCCGGTTCAAGTTCCACAAAAACACCGAAATTGGTGATCTTGGTCACTGTTCCTTCCACAATCTGTCCGGGAATGTAATTGGCCGGTACCGCATGCAGCCACGGATCTTCATGCAACTGCCGCAGGCCCAGCGCGATCCGCTGCTTCTCTTCCTCGACTTTCAGGACCACGCATTCGATCTCGTCGCTCTTTTTCACCATCTCCGACGGGTGGCTGATCTTCTTCGTCCAGCTCATGTCCGATATGTGCAGCAAGCCGTCGATTCCCTCCTCAATCTCCACAAACACGCCGTAGTTGGTCATGTTCCGAACACGACCGCGAATGCGCGTGTTGGGTGGATACTTCTCCACTACGCTGGTCCAAGGGTTGGGCTCGGTCTGCTTTATCCCCAATGAGATCTCCCGCTTCGTTCTGTTCACGTCCAGAACGACGACCTCCACCTCCTGCCCGACACTGAGAAGCTCCGACGGGTGGTTGATGCGGCGGGTCCAGCTCATTTCGCTGATGTGCACCAGGCCCTCGACACCCGGCTGAAGCTTCACGAACGCCCCGTAGTTGGTGATGTTGACCACCTCGCCCTTCGTTCGACTTTTCAGCGGATAATTCTCCTCAACATTATCCCACGGGTTATCACGAAGCTGCTTGAGGCCCAGAGCGATCTTTTCCTTCTCCTTGTCGATGTTGAGAACCTTCACTTTGATCAACTCGTCGACCTTCACGATCTCCGACGGGTGCCCGACGCGCTCCCAGCTCATGTCTGTGATGTGCAGCAATCCGTCGATGCCCCCGAGGTCCACAAAGACTCCGAAGTTCGCGATGTTCTTCACCTGTCCCTCGCGTACCTGGCCCACCTCGATCTCTGCCATCAGTTTCTCTTTGGCGGCGTTGCGGTCCGCTTCGATGAGTTCACGCCGCGAAATGACGATGTTACGGCGGTCCGTGTCGATCTTCAGAATCTTCGCCCGAATCTCCTGGCCGATCAGTTCGCCTATATCGCCTTGACGCCGCACGTCCACCTGAGAGGCCGGCAGAAACACCGGAACGCCAATGTCCACCAGGAGTCCGCCCTTGATCTTACGCATCACCCGGCCCGTCACGTTGTCGCCTTCCTTGTTCGTCGCTACGATCCGCTGCCAGTTGAGCATACGGTCCGCCTTACGCTTCGAGAGGACGATCGATCCACTGTCCGATTCGATCGATTCCAGCCAGACGTCCACCTCGTCGCCGACGTCAAGGCTGTCGACGTCGTCCCATTCGTTCTTATGGATGGCCCCCTCACTCTTCAGGCCGACGTCCACCAGAACATCGTCGCCGCTACGACCGATCACGTGGCCTTTGAGGATCGTCCCAGCCTTGAACCCGCTCTTCTGATCCTGCAGGACGTCGTCCAAGGCAGCCGGGTTCTCGTTTATGTCGCCCAACTCGACCTGCAACAGTTCGTCGCTGATGTCCAGTTCGTTAATGAGATTCTGATTTACCATAAGCCCCTGCTGTCTGTCGCACCCGGCACCGATCAGCCAAAACCTATCGGCACGGATGCATGGGGTACGTCACATTCAGCGCCGTACTCCATCTGAAAAAAGCCTGATGCCACCGCGGCCGCGCCGCGCACACCGCGACGCTCCATCAGGTGGCCGTTACCATCTTGGATCGCCTGACACGCTATGGGACCAATCTTTCGGGCGCGGTCCTTGACCGGCAGGAACGCTGGTCCCACAGGGCCTGCTACAGCCCCTCAGTATACCCGATTTATCGGGCGTCTGGCAACCCCGCAGGCCCGCCCAAAGATAATGGGGAGCGACGTTCAATGTCACTCCCCATGTATAGCGTCAAAACAGCTTGCTGCGGTCCGCCGGAAACCGCCGCGGTTAGACGACGCCCTCCACCTGGCTGCCGAGGAATCCTTCAAGTTTGCGCGCCCGTACCGGGTGCTGAAGTTTGCGGAGGGCCTTGGCTTCCACCTGCCGTACCCGCTCCCGCGTCACCTTGAAGATCTTGCCGACCTCCTCCAGCGTGTAGGTGTACCCATCCCCGATGCCAAACCGCAGCTTGATGATCTCGCGCTCGCGGTAGGTCAGCGTCTTGAGCACCTCCTCGATTCGATCCTTGAGCATCTCCGAACCGGCGGAAAGTACCGGAGACTCGGCCCGTCCGTCCTCAATGAAGTCGCCGAAATACGAATCCTCGCTTTCACCCACAGGCCGGTCCAGCGAGATGGGGTGGCGGCTGATCTTGAGCACCCGCCGGACTTCGCTCATCGGCATCTTGGCACACTCGGCGATCTCCTCGATGGTCGGGTCCCGACCCAGCTCCTGCAGCAACTGCTTGCTGATGTTCCGCAGGCGGCTCATGGTCTCGATCATGTGCACCGGTATGCGAATGGTCCGGGCATGGTCTGCGATGGCACGGGTGATGGCCTGGCGAATCCACCAGGTTGCGTAGGTGCTGAACTTATATCCGCGCTTGTACTCATACTTGTCGACCGCCCGCATCAACCCGGTGTTGCCCTCCTGAATGATGTCCAGGAAGCTCAGGCCGCGGTTGCGGTATTTCTTCGCGATGCTGACCACCAGGCGAAGGTTGCCGCCGGACAGCTTGCGCTTGGCGTCTTCGTATTCGCTGAAGACCCGGCGAATGCTGTGAATGCGCTCGGTCAGCGTCGCACTGTCGCAGCGCACCAGCGAGCGGATGCCGTCCAGCTCCTCCTCCATGCCGTACAAATCCTCCTCCGACACCGTCTGACGCTTGGCCTCCGCAGCGATGCGGCGCTCCAGATCCTTCATCTTGCGATTCAAGTTCTGCAATCGTTTGAACAACGGCTGTATACGACTGGTCCGCAGCGACAGCTCCTCCAGCAAACGGGACACTTTTCGACGCCGCGCATCCGTTCCCGCCAGCACCGCCCGGCGCCTGGTCTTCGACACCCGCGGCTCCTGCAAGCTCTCCCAGGTCTCCTCGTTCTTGGCCAGAAGCGCCCGCACCGTGGACAGATTAGTCGGAAGCCTGGCCATGATGGTGCTCTTGGCCATATGCTCCCACGTCGAAATCTTCATGGTGCGGTCGAAAGGCAGGCTGCCGTCATACACCTGCTGAAGAATCTGTACACTTTGCTCACTGCAGTAGTCGTTCTCCAGAACCATCTTGCGGAAGGCCATCCGCGTCAACTCCACCTTCTTGGCCAACTGGATCTCTTCCTCGCGGGTCAGCAGCGGTATCTCCCCCATCTGCGACAGGTACATCCGCACCGGGTCGTCGATGCGCCGACCCTCGTTCGCTGCCAGCGTGTTCAACTGCTTCCCGTTACCTGCCGATTTCTGCGAGCCCCTCCCCACAGACTCTTTCCCTTCTTTGGCCCGCTCTCTGGCGTCGCGACCGCGCTTCCGGCGATTGCGCACCGATTCCAGCCGCGCCGCCTCGGCCTCGTCGAGCATGTCGATCCCCGCCTCATCGAGTCGCATCATCAACGCCTCAAGCTTGTCGGGGTCCACCGCCTCGTCCGGGATGGAATCGTTCAATTCCTCCCACGTCAGGTAGCCGCGACCGCGGCCTTGCTCGATCAGCGACTTGATCGCCGCTTCCACAGGGTCCGGGGTGACGCTCGTTTCAACCGCAGTTTCCGTAAGTTCAGTCATCTGTGCCTTCCAAGGTCCTTTTCAATTCTCAGACACTGATGGTCCCGCCGTCTGAGAATCACAATGTTCGGCGATGTCACGTGGCCTCGAGAAATGACGATGTCCCGCCAGTCGCTCGCGGATCGTCCGCCATTGATCACGCATCTCGTCGTCAAGCGGTTGGCCGTCTGATTCTCTCTGCTTGACTTCGTCCGTCAAACGCCGGGTGTCGCGCGCCGCCGCAATCTGCGACAGCCGCCGACAGGCCCCCTCCAGCGTGACCAGATAGTTCCCCACCTGAGAACCTCGTATCGCCAAGTCGGTCAAGAGTTCCGCCTCTTGAGTGTCTTCAATACGCGACTGCAGCGTTTCGAATCGAAACGCTCCCTCGGCCAGCGCCAATTCCCTGACCTGCTCGGCGATCCGGCGGTATCCCGCATCGGCGAAGCCCGCCGGATCAAACTGGTCTCCAGCGCTCTCCATCAGCCCCGGCTCATTGACCAGGACTTCCAGCATGGTCACCAACGCCGCCTGCTCGGGATCACCGATCAAACGGGCTTGACGCCCGCGCGGGGCACCTTGCTCCGGTCCCGATCGCCGTCTCACGTGACGTTGCGCGATCAGCCGCCCAACCTCCGCCGCCGGTACCGACAACAGGTCCGACAGTTGGCTGACAATGACGCCTCGCTGGATGGCATCCAGAACTCCGAACTCGCAGAGCTCCGCCGCCAGCGTCACGAATTCCAAAACCGCCTGCCGACGCGCTGTTGGGCTATGCCCGGCGTCAAATCGGCTTCGCGTCTGGGTCCACCTGTATCCTAGCGCATCCACGGCGGAATTCAACATATTCCTAAACCCTTTTGCACCAATATGTTGCAGAAATTCACATGGGTCTTTGCCGTGGTCCACATGAGCTAGTTTCACAGACAGGTTCTGCCTCAGAGCGACCGCCAGGGCCCGGTCCGCAGCCGCCGCACCAGCCGCATCCGAATCAAAGACCAGGATCACTTCGCTGCAATACCGCCGCAACTGGGCCATACTCGCCTCGGTGGCCGCCGTGCCCAGAGTTGCCACCGTGTTGCTAAAGCCGTGCTGATGGGCTGCGATACAATCGGTGTACCCTTCGACCACGATGGCCACCCCCGCCGCTTCGATCGCCGGTCGGGCCAGATCTATGCCGAACAGGCACCTGCTCTTATTGAACAAGGCCGTCTCCGGCGTATTCAGATATTTCGCCCGGTCCTCCACCAATGTCCGCCCGCCGAATCCCAAACAGCGCTTCATCGTGTCCCGGATGGGAAAAACAAGACGGTCTCGAAAAGTATCATAGGAATCCCCGTTGGCACTTTGGCGACACAGGCCGGCGTCCGATAGCACCCGGTGATCAATCCCCGCTCGTTTCGCCGCTCGGATGAGAGCCCCTCCGTCACCGCAGGCCCACCCCATCCCGAAAGATTCGATACTCTCCCGTGATAGCCCTCGTGACTCCACGTACTTGCGGGCGTAGCCGCCTGCTTCGCTCTCAAAAAGACTGCGGAAGTATTCCAGCGCCCAGGCGTTGGCCCGGGCCAGATCAGACCGGCTGGTATGATCGCTACGGCCCGTGCCGGCACGAGCCAGATCCACGCCGGCACGATCCGCCAGGATCCGCAGAGCCTCGACAAACTCGACAGACTCGCGGAGTTGCACGAACGTGAAAATATCCCCGCCCCGGTCGCAACCGAAGCACTTGAAGAACTGCCGCTCTGCATTCACCGAGAACGAAGGCGTCTTTTCCTGGTGAAACGGGCACAGACCGATGTAGTTACGACCCTGCCGCCGGAGCGCGGTGTGCTCCGAGACGAGGTCCACCAGATCCACACTGTTGCGAATCTTCTCGCGAATCGCCACTGGGTCGTGCAAGAGAACCGCTGCCTCTAGTTGGTCCCGTTAATCGGATTACTGAATAGCACACGCCGTTGTCGGGCATACGTCTACCACCCAACAAGGCCTTGTCATGTTGCAGTAATGATAAGAAAAAGCAAGCTACAACTAACTCGCTAACACCTATACTGGCTAGTATACCTACTTCCGATATAACCCGCGTTTGGGGGCCGGTCAAATTACAACCAGGTTTTTCTTGGAAAAAAGCGAGTTTTCTTCCTTTTCAGGAGGATTCTCCGCCTCATCTCCGCTAATGCCCCAGACGCGTAGGGTCCGCCTTGCGGACCACGAACACGAGATAGCTGGTGCGAGAATCCTTTCTCGCACCCATCCGCCACGGGAATGCTTTCCCGCGGCCCGCCAAGTGGGAGGACCGAGAAGGGATTCTCGGTCCAGCGTGTTGGTGCCCACTTGCTGGTCCACACGGCGGACCCTACGCCTAGTACCCCAGGAAGCGCAGAAAGACATCCTGCGTCAGGACGGGGATCGACAACTCCAAGGCGGAGGCGAGAATGCCGTTGTACTCTTCCAGCCTTGCCTTCTGCAGTCGTTCGTTCTCGACGGCGCCTGGATCACGCCGTGACTTGTCCATACTGACCGTCTCTGGAACCACCGGCGCGTATCCCGCGACCACGAAATCCGCACGGCTGGAGAGGTTGCCCAGCACATCTCCTCCCCAAGCTCGAATAAGCCCTTCGATCTGCTCGGCGCCCTGCGTGTCATCTCGGCCGTCTCGGTCCAGGTCAAACTCTCCCACGACAACGAACCGCAAAGGCCGGCCGGGATCGTATACCGGGTTTGCGATGAGATCGCCTTCGACGATCACCTCCATCGAGTCCAGAGACACGATCTCACATTCAGCCGTTCGTTGGTGAATCCTGGTCACTTCGATACGGCCCTTGGAGCGGCCGTCGATGGGGATGCCCGAGGACGGGTATACCGCGAATTGCAGACCGGTGGTGAGTTGATGTTGGCGACCCAGGCTGATGGAGACCACGTCGTCGCCCGGCATGGCCAACACCACCTTCCCGTCGGCGGTTCGCGCGGTCAGTTGTTCCCCGGGCTTGATCTGCTGTTCGCCAACTTTTGCCTGCAATTCGGCGTAACGGCTCTCCAATTCCTTGCGTCTTTGTGCTGCGGCTTCAAGGGCATTGCGCTGCTCCTGAAGATCGCGTGAATACTGCTGGCGAAGCTCATCCATCTTGCGGTCGAAGTCGTCTACCTCCTGGTCACGCTGTGCGGCGTACGTCGCACGGCTCGACTCGATATCGTCGACTCGGCCCTTGAGGTCGTTCGTGGCATTGTCGAACTTCTCCTTCAGTTCGGCATAGGCTGCTATGAGCTCCTCATGCTCGCTCTCAACGCTTTGGGCACGCTCTTCAGCCGCCGAACCGCGGTCGCGTTCACCCCTGAAGTCTTGGTAGAGCACCGACATTGCCGGCAACAGCTCAAGCGTGGAGAACACCGACGGATCTTCCACCAGACCATCTGAGCTTATCGTGTCGAAGAGTGCCCGAATCCTGGCACGAACCTCATCTACATCTTGCGTTTCCTCGCCGACAGCCAGCACGGCTGTTTCCATTCGCTGGGCCTCGACTTCGTTATTGCTGCGGGTCAACTGGTCGTTACGGCTGCGAAGCTCGTTGAGGTTGGAGTTGAGCCCCTCCTGGTCCGTGTAAAGCCAAACCAGCAGTATCATGGCCGTCAACCACAGGAATACAAAACTGATCATCCAGACATGCACGGCTGTGAAACCGCCTCTGCCCGCTGGTCTGGCTTGAGCCATACACAATTCCTCCTATGGGGATTCCTTTGACGCCGCACCGCTCACCGTGCCACGATCACGTCGGACGAACATAGCAGGCACGTTTGCCGGTACCCACAGGATTTTCAGCACCGACTTCCGCTGTGTCAAGGAATAGAGCCGCGACCCTGAGGACAACCCGGGCGGGAGCCCGAAGGGAGCGGTCTTGCCAGGGGAAAACCCCAAATGAATGCTATTCGACGTAGCCCAGCGAACGGAGCTTATCGCGCAGCCCCTTGCTCATGGTAAAGGCGTTATCCGCGACTTTTCTCCGAGACTCGACCAGAGCAGTCCAATCGTCAACGTGCTGCAATGCCCGGCGCACCGGCTCAGCGCGATCGCCCGCCAGGTCATGCAGTTCGAAAGGATCTTCAATCAGGTCGTACAACTCCGCCGTCCCGCCGTCCCGCACGATCACCTTGTAGCCTTCTTCGTCGAACAAGGCCCGTACGACGGCAGGGCCTCCGATTGCGGCGCTGCTATCGGTGGGTTGGCGAAGCTCGGCCATGATTCCGCCGGCGTTCGCCACCGGTGCGACGTCCGCACATGCCGGCGATTCGATACCCAGGTGATTCAGAATCATGCACGGCAGCGCGGTCAGACAGATCGGCTCCGTCTCCACGGTACCAGTCACCGACGCCGGATACTTCACCAACAGCGGCACCCGTATCTCCTCCTGATACACCGTCTGGCCATGCCCCACGTTGTCGTGCTCGCCGAAGGCCTCGCCGTGATCGCTGGTCACGATGATCAGGGCGTTGTCATATAGTCGTCTGGATCTAAGCTCGTCGAATAAGGCTCCCACCTGGGCATCGAGGTAGGCGATCTCCTGATCGTACCGCCAGGCATCTTCGGCCCTCTCCGCAGCCAACCGTATACCACCGGCAACGCTCGGCCCCTGCCGTCGCGTCAGCGCCAGTTCCGGATGCCGGTGATACGGTGCGTGCGCGTCAAGATAGTTCACGAACAAGAAACGCGGTGCCGCTACCGTGTGGTTCAACCACCTGACCACATCCCGGTTGATCTCCTCCGCGCTGCGCGACCAATCCATCCGCCACGAATCAACAAAGCACTGATACATGTGGCAAATCCAAAGACTTGGCGAAATGGTCTTCGGCTTGGCCGCCGCAAGGCTGGGCCCCGAGTGATCGTCATAGTAATGGAACCCCTGGTGCACGCCGAACTCGCGCGACAGGCATCCCGTGTTCGCCACCACGCCCCCGCAATAGTAACCATAGGCTGAAAGAACCTCCGCCAGCGTCTCAAAACCCTCCTCCAGCGGATGAATGTTCCATCGCCCGTGAAGGCGAACGTTGTGCGCCCGGTGCTCGGTCGGCAGCAAGCCGGTGAACATCGACGCATGCGACGGCAGCGTCCACGACGACGGCGCAATCGCCTGCTGATACCGCACCGCCCCATCGGCAAACCGCGCAAGATTGGGCGTGGTGTCCACCGCATAACCGTAGACCGACAGATGATCCGCCCGCACTGTGTCCAACACGATCAAGACCACATCCGGTCGATTCGCTTCCTGGTGGAATCCGTCCGGGCGCAGCCCTTCCTCGGCAACAGCGTGAGGCAAATCGATCGGCCGGCCCGCGCGCAACCACAACACACCGCACGAAAGTGTAAGACCCATCGCCAACGTAGCCGCCGCCCCGCCCAGACAACCACGCGAGCACTCCAACTGAACGCAACCAATCAACCGCGTCGCCAACCTACTGAACCCAAGCCAGACGAACACTGCCGCCGACAGATAACCGGCGTTGGCCAGCAGGCTCGTGAGACTCAACACCGGCGCTTGATAAAGGTTGCTGAACGGCTGCCACAGGGCGCAGAACAACGACGCACAGGCGATCTGCCAGACCGCTGGCTCACTCCAGCATCCGGCCGCGGGCCGCCGACCAAGCGCGACAATGCTCAGCACCCCCGCGGTCAACCCAGCGGCCACCGGCACATAGCCGAGCTGTCCGTCCATATACGCTTCATAGCCAAGTCGGACGCGCTCAACAAAGCCGACCCCGAACCCGGCCAGGCACGCGAACCAGCAAGCCCGCCTGATCTGCCCACGGACCATCCCCCGTAGCGAAGTTCCTTCTCGCCTGTTCTCCCAATCGCGGAAATCATCCTTCCGGTGGCGCGCTTCACTATGCGAGCCGCGGGCTTCAGCCCGCGCGGCCTCCCACCCACACTCGACCATCCCCTGCACGGCGCCGAATACCGCCCCCGCGCATCCACCGCCAACCACGTATACGCCCGCCAGAATCACCGGCAGCGTCATGGGAATGCGAGAGCCCCAAACCCCCACCGCCACGGCATCGACCACCAAGCACACGGCTCCCACAAACGCTCCAAAGGCGATCCCATACCTCACCCGCTCGATTTGCGTAAGCGTCGCACCCATATTCAGGCAACCTCACCTGAAATATCGGACACGCTCAACGCTCTCTTGCGGATGCACCGCATGTCGACTTCCGGCTCGAACCGCGACCCTGAGGGGTGAAGGCGACCAAGGCGGGAGCCTGAACGAGGCGGGAGCCCGAAGGGAGCGGCCGGGCGACTGCAGATTCTCCCGCGCGCTGACCGGTCCCCTGCACTCGCGGTTCTGATCGGCTGCTGAGCCGATTGGCGAGGAATCTGGCAAAGTCAAAATCCGACAGAGATGGTGGCTCCGGTCGTCGGGCGAGCATTCTTGTTGGGTTCGACGTCAATCACCATTGGGGCCGTTCACGGCTCATGTGACCATGAAGGTTGAAAGGTAAAGGGCCAAAGGTTGCAAGACCCGGCCATCGACCTTCGACCTTCGACCTTGAAGTGGTACGAGCAGGGCGTAGACAAAAAGAAAGCACCGCGCGTGCTAGGCACAGCCACGGTGCTTTCCGGAGGGGAAAGAAGCCAGTAGTTGGTACGATCCGCGAAACCCGCAAGATCGCCCGGACAGCGGACCCAAAACAAATCGCCGCTTCCAGGGTCGCACGCCTTCGTCAAGGGCAGCGACCGAATAAACACACACTACAGGGTCCAAGCAAGAGGCTTATCAGCCTAGGTTACACTATCGGCAAAGACTGTAGCAATGCTTAGACCAATCATCTAATTCTACACTCAAAACCGGAAAAGTCTGCAAATTCTTCCGAATCTACACTTCCATACAGCACTTTTAACAATGGGCAAACCCGCAATCCTCGCACTTGACGCATGCTTCAGCGAAACGTAGGGGTGTTCGGCAATCTGGGCAAAGTACGTCGTGCTGCTCCGCCGGCGTATCCGGCTCCAAAACACCATTTAGAAGCCTGGCTTTACGGCCTGTGTTGCTCCATAGAGGGTTCTCAATTACCGGGATGGGGGAGGCACGACCATGGCCGTTGCCCCCGCCCGGCTCTTTGTGGGACCGGCTTTCCAGCCGGTCAGTCACAGGTCTATCACGGACCGGCTGGAAAGCCGGTCCCACAGCCGGACCTCCGTCGCCCGTTTGTGGGCCGCGCTTTCCAGCCTGTCTCGTCTGCCCCGGTGCATGAGCCGGCTGGGACGCTTCGGATACCTGCTTGCTGGCGCGGGTCAAAGTCATCGGCTGGCCATTGCGCGACCCGTTGCGATACACGGTGAGCCCTTTGCACCGCAGCCGATAGGCCTGCCGGAAGATCGTATCGACGTCCTGGACCACCGCCGACTTGGAGAAGTTAATGGTCTTGGAGATCGCGGCATCGCAGTGCGTTTGAAACGCCGCTTGCATCTTGATGTGCCACTCCGGGCTGACGTCGTGGGCGCATACGAAGACTCGCCGGATGTCTTCATGGATACCGTGAATCCCAGCGAGGGTGCCATCCCTGGCAATCTGATCCATCAGTTCCTCGCTGAGCAGTCCGCGTGATTGCGCGACCTCTTGAAAGACGGAATTGATCTCGACCATGGGGCTTGTGCCGGCCTCCTGGTCGCGCAGTACATTGCGATGAAACGCCAGGCTGTACAGCGGTTCGATACCGCAGGAGCAGCCGGCGATGATGCTGATGGTTCCGGTCGGGGCCACGGTGGTGCAGGTAGCGTTACGCATGGGGCGATGGTGCACCGTGTCCCAGACGCTCCCCTTCCAGTTCGGAAACGAGCCGCGCTGCCGGGCAAGCCGTTCACTGTAGTCGTGAGCCGCGTCGTTGATGAAGCTCATGAACCGCGTCCCCCAGTCGACAGCTTGGGCGCTGTTGTAGCCGACACCGAGCATGTACAGCGCGTCGGCGAACCCCATGAGGCCCAGACCGATCTTGCGGTTTGCCTTGCAGATACGGTCGATCTGGGGCAGCGGGTATTTGTTGGCGTCGATCACGTCGTCGAGAAAGCGTGTCGCCTGATGGACCGTGCGGCGCAGCGCCTCCCAGGCCACGTTGGCATGCGCGGTGCAGGGGTGGGTGATGAACCTGCCCAGATTGATGCTGCCCAGGTTGCAGGATTCGAACGGAAGCAGCGGCTGTTCGCCGCAGGGGTTGGTCGACTCGATACGTCCGATGTGGGGCGTCGGATTCGACTCGTTGATGCGATCGATGAAGGCCACGCCCGGCTCGCCCGTGCGCCAGGCATTTGTGACTATGATATCCCAGATGTCCTGTTTGGTGTAGAAATCACCGCAGGTCGGCACGTCGTGGTCCACGGGTCTGAGCCAGCGCAAGTCATACTGCCAGACGCTCAGTGACCTGGGAAGCAGGTATCGCTGGCCCGTGCGTACGTTGCGGACGACGTGGTAGGACTGAGGATCAGCCTGGAAAGAGTCCATCCACTCATCCGTGATCTTGACCGAGATGTTGTAGTTCGTGAAATTGTCAAGATCTTCCTTGGCGTGGAGAAACTTCAAGATATCGGGATGGTGAATGTTCATCATCGCCATGTTGGCGCCGCGGCGGAAGGCGCCTTGCTGAATGGCGTTGGAGGATTCGCTGAAGGCCCGCCAGAAACTGATGGGCCCGCTGGTAGTGCCGCCCGAACTACTTATTAAGTCGCCGGTGGGGCGGAGTTCGTCGAATGCAAAGCCGGTGCCGCCACCGGCTTTTTGAATCAACGCCGTATACTTGATCGAATCAAATATACCCTCGATGCTGTCGGGCACAGGCAGGACGAAGCAGGCGCTGAGCATGCCCATCGGCCGCCCGGCATTCATCAGCGTCGGGCTGTTGGGCATGAAACGTTGCGCCATCATCAGATCGAAGAATCGATCCTCCCACTCGCTGCGATGACCCGCGTCGGAATCGTAGAGCAACTCCGCATCGGCGACCGCGCCGGCCACCCGCCGAAAGAGATCGGCAGGCGTTTCGATGCAGGTTCCGGATTCGTCCTTTTTCAGGTAACGGGCTTCGAGTACCCGCAAGGTGTTGTCGCTGAACCGCGACGGGGTGAACCCGGTGTCATCCCTGACCGAACAACTCCGACGATCCTTCACACTCGACATAACGAACTCCGCGTCCCTACCGGCTGAAAGAAACTTCAACCTCAGACTGCTATTTGCCACGGCCGACGCACCCACCTCATCATTGGCCGTTGGTTCTCCGAAACCGCGAGTGCCCCCCAGCTCATTCACAAAGGCCAGAGCAACGAACGACCGCCCAGTATCGTGAGAAGCGATAAGGCACCGCGCTGCCGATCACTATATCTAGTGGGCAATCGTGGTTTGTACCCCAACATGTTGTTGTAGTCAAGAGTTTTCGGCTAGAATCAGACAAGGTTCCGCCAACGCCATGCAGGGCATGACCTTAGGTCGATTTTTGCATGCGGCGTCGGATGGCGTAGGATTCTACCGGTCGCCGTACCGCCTCGAACGTTTCGGTTTTGATGAGAGCTTGATAATCGGCGTGCGGCGTCTCTCCGGTATCCGGGGCGATCACGGCACGGCCCACTCGCCTTGGCCCCATGGCATGAGGTTGAGCGCGTCGTGCACAAGCGAGTGACATCGTTGTGGGTTCCATCACCCTTCTCGCTGAAAGCGACGGTGTTGAGCCATGGCTGGCACGAATGCTCTCCGATGACCTGGTGTGAGGGCGGGTCGTGCTTCCAGGTGATCGAACGCGACGGCAACATGCCCCTGCGCCTTTCGATCACGCAGGGCGAACGTCGCGGCAGGCGCGTGCGGGTCAGGATTGCCATCGAGGCGGATTCGGTCAGTGACCAGGTAGTGGCACTGATGCGGAAGCGTACGGCCACAATGCTGCGGGCCGATCTGGACCTTGACGAGTTCTACAAACTGGCTGCCGCGCACGATCGTCTGGCGGCGATACCGCGCATCGGTGCCGGGCGCCTCCTGCGCTCAGTGTCGATCAGCGAAGCCGTGATAAAGACGATCTGCGGAACGAACGTCAATTGGGCGCAGGCGGTCAAGATGATCAATCGCATCGGCCAGCTGGGCCCTTGCTTGAAGAACTTCCGCAATCTGAACGCCTGGCCTACGCCTGCGGAGATCCTTGCCGCAGGTGAGGATTACCTGCTGAACGTGGCCCGGGTGGGCTACCGCTGTAAATCGATAGTGGCCTTCTGCCGCGCCGTCCGCGAGGGCTCCTTTGATGCCGAGGGGCTGGACGCCTTTGCCGCCTCAAACGACTCAGAGCAGTTGCGCAAACGGCTGCTTTCGATCAAAGGGATAGGGCCGGCGGGGGCGCATTTCCTTTTGGGTCAGTTGGGGCATTTCGACCGTGTCTCGGTGGACAGTTGGACCATGACTTATGTGTCCGGGCGCTACCTGAACGGCCGCAAGCCCACGGTCAAACAGGTCGAGAAGATATACGAACGCTACGGTCGGTGGCGCAGTCTGGTGTGGTGGTTCGAGCAATGGTTGGAATGGGATACGGCTCGCTCCATGTTGCCCGGACGACCTAACATGACAGCGCTGCAGCGGTGAACAACGCTTGATAGGGAGCGTGAAACCCACGGATTCGAATCCGTGGGCTTGTTGACTCTGCGTGGGATCGGGTAGAGTCTGCCTGCCCCGGTAGTGTGGGACAGGTTTTCTAACCTGTCAGTCAACCTGAACAAGCGGAGAACAGAGTCGATGGCCAACAAGGAGTTCCCACGGCAGTTTGTTGAAGCTCGGGACACGTTGTCAGAATGGTCCCGCATCGCGCCGTACTTCGAGGATTTGAAATCGCGGGCCCTCGATACACCCCAGCAGATGAACGGCTGGCTGGTGGATTGGAGCGAGTTGGCCGCCTGCATCGACGAGGTCGGCCAACGCCGCTACGTGAACATGACCTGCCACACCGACGATCCCGAGTGCAAGAAGGCCTATTTGGACTTCGTGGAGAACATCGATCCCAAGTGCAAGCCGATGTGGCACGTGCTGAATAAGAGGTACATGGCATCGCCGGCGGCGCAGTCGTTGCCTCGTAGACGCTTCGAGGTGTTCGACCGCTGCATTAGAAACGCGGTTGAACTGTACAACGATGAAAACGTGTCGTTACAGGTTGAAGAGGCCAGGCTGGAACAGAACTATCAAGAGACCATGGCGGCCATGACCGTCACGTACGAGGGCAGGGAGCAGACCCTCCAACAGCTCAGCAAATACCTGGAACGAACCGAAAGGGGTGTCCGGCAGGAAGTCTGGGAGCTGAGCATCAATCGCCGGTTGCAAGACGCCCAGAGGCTGGAGTTGCTGTTCGACAAGCTGTTCAAACTGCGCCATCAGATGGCGCTCAACGCGGGTTTTGACGAGTACCGCGCGTATGTGTTCAGATTGAAGGAACGGTTCGACTACACGCCGGAAGACTGCCTGCGATTTCACGATGCCATCGAACGCACATGCGTCCCCTTGCTCCGCGCGCAGCATGCCTCGCGAAAGGGCCGGCTGAGGGTCGAGGCCCTGCGTCCTTGGGACTTGAGCGTGGATACCAGGGGTCGACCGCCGCTTAAGCCGTTTGCAGAATCCGAAGAGCTGGTCCGCAATTGCACGGCCATCTTCGATCACATCGATCCGGGATTGGGTGATCAGTTCCGCGACATGGCCGCACGCGGTGATCTGGACTTGGACAGCCGCAAGGGCAAGACCCCGGGCGGCTACCAGTCCACCTTCCAGGAAGCACGCCGGCCGTTCATCTTTATGAACGCGGTCGGTCTGGAGCGGGACGTGCGCACCTTGCTGCATGAATGCGGGCACGCCTTTCACGCTTTGGCCTGCCGCGATGAGCCGTTGGTGCACTATCGCAGCGCCCCTGTGGAGTTCTCCGAGGTGGCTTCGATGGCCATGGAGTTGATGGCCTTCGATCACTTGGATGTCTTCTATTGCAGCGAGGACCTGGAACGCGCCCAGCGCAATCAACTACAGAGCATCGTCAGCATTCTCCCCTGGGTGGCCACGGTCGACGCGTTTCAGCACTGGATGTACACCCACCCGCAGCACACCCCCGAGCAGCGGCGGGATCAGTGGCTCAGCCTGCACCAGAGGTTCGGGGGGCTGGAGGATTTTTCAGGCTACGAACGGGCTTTGGAGTGCTCATGGCATCGCCAGCTTCACCTTTTCGAAGCCCCCTTCTACTACGTCGAGTACGGTATCGCCCAGCTCGGCGCGTTGCAGTTATGGCAGAATGCCCGGCGCAGCCGTGGCCAGGCGCTGGGCGACTACCACCGCGCGTTGGCTCTGGGCGGCAGCCGCAAGCTGCCCGAGCTTTTCGAAGCCGCCAATATCAGATTCGATTTCTCGATCGAGACCATCGGCCCCTTGATGGACACCGTTCAGGACGCGCTGAGCAAGCTCGGGGAGTAATCCCGGATTTCCCCGATGGATCGATCGTGATGGCGGGATTCGTGCATGTTTCCCCTGTGATTAAAGGGTTTCCGGCCATTTTGACAGGAGCACTCGATGGGTGACAGGCGAAAGCAAGCACTTCGTGTTCAGTTTGATTGCTGGGTGGCCCACCTCCTCTGGAGGTGGGGGAGGCGATGATCGTCGCGGATAGCATCACCATTTTTGTAGGGTCCGCTGTGCGGACCAGATGGGCCGCGAAACCGAGCGTATGTCATCGTCTCCCCCATGTCCAAAGGACATGGGCGGCGAAACTCGATAAGGGGGGCGCTAGCGAGGCCCCGAATCGAGAGGATACGGAAATGGGATCAAACAGCCGAGCATCGCGAACACGATCATTTTCAGTCGCTGGAGTTTGTCCTCTACCCTGATCATTTCTTGTATGCTATCGGAATCGACGTCGCCGTGGTTGATCGCGTTTCGCACCGCGTACAGCCGCTCCTGATCCGGCTTCGCGCGAAAGCACTCTTTGATGTACCCGTCGGCCCGATCCGGGCAGCACGAACACAACGCATGGCTCGCCTTCGCGACGAAGCCTGGGTCCACGAACAATCGGTAGCACTCGCTCAACGAAGCGACATCAAGTTTCCCTTGCCGATCAGCGATGAACTGAGTTATGCCGTCCTGCTTTTCCTGCTTCTTCATCTTCCTCCGTGGCCGAATCAGGCAGACGGCCTCGACAAGACATTCAAACGCATTCCAGTACCCCGCATAGACGCGCAAGATGTCGTTTTTGAACTTCTCCAGCATCATGTGCTTTGGTTCCCGAATCCAGTACAGCGCCGCTGTCACCTTTCGCTTGACCTCCGGCGGCAGCCGGTCGATTCCCGCAAACGCGCGTTCGATTCCTTCTTTCTCAAACGGCCCCCCGACGGTCCCCATTGTGCCGCTGGTCAGGTGACACCACCAGCCGACGCCCCGGTTTCCCCAGTCGATGATCGTCCAGATGCCCAAAAAGGTGTTCAACCGTGCGGCAGCATCCAGTACTGCTGACAAGCTCTTCTCACGCACGGTGACGCGCGCGCTCACGACGCAAAGAGCGGTCTTGATGATGGTGTTCGTACACTTGCCAGCCTCAACGGTGATGCCGAGCGCCGGGTAGTCGAGATCGTGGTTCGGTGCGTCAAAGTCTCCGTAAATCAGCACCTGAAGATCATCACCCCATTTCTTAGGCCAGCTGGCTATGCGTGCTTCGAGGTCGGCCGTCCCAAAGGCGACTCCCCGAGAAAGCCCAGTCTCCTGCAGCTCGGCGGCCCGCTTGTTCAGGCCGGCCATGAACTGATCGGCCTTGGCCGCTGCATTGTCGGGCGCGCCCGTCACAAAGTTGTCTTCATCCACTACTTGGTTCTTTCGAGACGGAAACCTGCGAATAATTCTGTCGAAGACGCCTAACAATAATTAGATTGATCCGCATAACATGCGGAACTTTGGTTTTCTGGCCGCATAACACGCCTCTGGATCGTCCGCCAGAGGCGCGCTAAGTCCTGCATCTTGTGTAGGTTGCGCTCTGTCTCGCGGTTTATCACGGCATTTTATGCGGATCGGCATTACAACCTGCCTCCCTGGATTACCTCAACGCCCGTCGATCGGACTGAGACCGAGCGTGTCCGGATTACAGGGGCTTTGCTGCAGAGGTCAAACTCCCGTCAGTGAAAGAGCTTCTGCAGGGACCGTTAGACAACTTACAGAAGCATAACATGGAGTGGCGGCTGCTGCAACGCCGGTGTGCCGCGGCTGTTGGTGCAGTGTCCGTGACACTTCCGGCGGCTTCAGCGCCGCACGCTGATGCAGCCTGAAAGGCTGGCCTACAGTAGCCGTGGGCAAGTCCCGCCGAGGCGGGACGCCGCCCACGGTAACCCCAACACCCGTTCCATTCGACCCTGTAGGGGTCACATAAACGTCCCGTCGCACACGCCGCAGAGAATAGACGACCCTTTCAGGTCGGGTGGTTCGGTGGCGGCGCGATCCGGGGGTGGCGCTGCGCTTGCCCCCGGCTATTACAGAGCAGGCCTTCAGCCTGCCACCACAGCCGCCGATTCTGTCACGGACCCGTTGGTGCAGCGTGGCTGACGCGGCGGCCGAACGAAGGCTGGTCCCGGCGCGCCGGGATGGGGGCAGAGGTTGATGCTACGCGGAAACGGGCGCCGAATCGTCCTCGCGGAAGCATCAGAGGCCGGATTGGCCCCTTGGAGCGGGCAAATGGGCGCGATTCATGGCGAGAGAGGTCGTTCTCGCTGGAGTCGAGAGGTCTCATGCAATAGGATGATGATCGAAAATCCGGTAAATGGAGAATCCCCGGAGGAGACGAAAACCATGGCGTCGCGCTACGATGCGAAGAACAAATGCCGCGTAGGTACTATGGACGAAGAACAGTTCTACGCCCAAAGCGACCACAAGACCGGGGCGTACTTCCGCAACCTTCTTGAAGCGTGGGAGAAGGCTGGTGGGATGCTCCGATGGGGAGCCGGAGGTGTGGGGTTGAGGGCCGTCGTGGATGGACGAGAGATCGGCATCTGTTTCTTGGCACCGGCGTTCGGAAGAAAAAAAGATCGAATAGAGCTGACCTGCGCTTCGCTGCGCAAACAACTGGGCGCGGCGCGATGCGATGAACTGGTTGCGGCTCTGCGGAAGGCGGCCGGCGACCAAGTCGCCGGTACGTCCATGATCAGCATCCTTCAGCCCGGTGATCTGTCGGCCGTCCGCAAGAAGGCGCTCACCCGCGCGTTCACTGCGCTAACCTGAGAAGTCACTTCGAACGTTCCTTCGTGAACGGGATGTTGTTCAGTTGGATTTCACGAAGACATTCAGCTAGCGCCGCCTGGTCGGCTTCCGTGGTCAGTTCGTCTTGGGCGGATTTGATAATCTGAATCGCTTCCGGGTCGTACGGCTTTCGCTGGGCGAGCAGCTTAGCCAACACGATCACCGCTCCCTTACGGTCGCGGCTCGGGATTACCGCGTCGCCGTTGTTCTTCTTGGTCATGGTGTAGGCGTTGCGGGCCTGGGCGATATTCACGTCGGTGGCCCTGCCGCTGCGCAGGGCCGCCTCCGCCAGGGCCAGGTAGGTGCCGGCGGAGCGGTCGTAGGCCAGCACTTTTTCCACCAGGACCTCCGCGTCACGATCCCGGCCCAACCCCAGCAGGATTTCGTATCGACCCGCCAGCAAGCTCTGCACCTCTCGAACGTCGCGGTTCTTGCGACGCGACTCTTCCAGGAAAAGATCCACCGCCTGCGCGTCGGACACCGTATCGGCGATCGCCTTATAACGGCGGGCGTTGAGCAGCGGACCGTAGATGATGCGGGCGAACACCGTGGCGTGGCTACTCTGGGGCCAACGCCGCAGCAAGCGGTCGTAGTGCTGCACCACCTTGTCTTCGCGTCCCAGTGCGAGGTGGCCGAACTTGACCAAGTATAAAGAGTAGACCTGTGGTCGCGCCGATTGGAGCGACTTGCGCTCCGCCTGTGAGAGCCTGAGACGGAACAGTTTCATCGCCGGTTGATACGCTTCGGCGAGTTTAGCCACCCCTGCAACCAGCTCCTCCAGATGCGTCGACGGAAACAGCGGAGAACGGGCGGCCCGATGATCCAGACACCAGGTGAACTCCTTGAGGGCCTCTTCATGCCGCCCCCCTGCGGTGATGGCCCGGGCCCGCTTGGCGATGTTCATGATGACGTCTTCGCCCGCCCAGCTACGGATGCCGGATTCCGGGCGAATCGCATCGCTTTGGATGGCCGCGTTGACTCTGGTGAGGAAACCATGCGGCGGCGTGAACCCGTTCTGCCGGCCCAACTCCCGGCCGTCGTTAGCCAGAACCAGCACCGTGGGAAACGTCTCGATCTTCCGGTCGGCGACGAACTGTTGGACGTCGGGATCGTCGACATGCAGCTCAAGCAGAATGGCCCGGTGCTCCATCCACTGAACCACGACACCGTCGGCCAGCGTAGTACGGACCAGCTTGGCGCTATCGTCGTCGCCCTTTTTCAAGACGGCGACGAACAAGTACTTGGCCTGTTTCTGAGCACGCTCCAGCGCTGCGCTCAGCGCCGGGGAAACCGCTTCCTTACGGTCGCGGCTCGTTGGTGTGATCGGTTGGGCGGAGCCTTGGGGTTCAGCACCTGCCGGCTGCAACAAGAACAGTTGCATCCAGAGCACCAACGCCACGATGGACAGAGTTTGGGTCATTGGAGTTTTGGTCTTTCGGATCCTCGATTGGCAATGATCGCCGACGCCGCAACGGTATGCAAGACCGCTTGGCGCTGTAGGGGTTGTCGATTTAGTCTGTAGCGCCACCCCTTGTGGGTGGCGCACCCTCGCTCTGCGCCACCCCTTGTGGGTGGCGCACCCTCGCTCTGCGCCACCCACAAGG
>JAZGDL010000473.1:0-8807 GCA_036477795.1 Phycisphaerae bacterium | reverse complement strand
ACGGACAACATGGCCAAACCGATCTGCGATGCCATGAACGCCATCGTGTACCGGGACGACTGGCAGATCGTGGAGTGTGTAGCCCGGCGGATTCCGTTAAGCCGGGCCTTCACCCTCTGGGACATGCCGCGCGAATTGGCACTGGCCCTGTGCGACGGCAGGGAGTTCGTCTCCATACGCATCACCACGGTGCGGACCGCTACATTGCCGGCACTGTGGAAGGGGAAGGTGCAACTGGGGTTATAGCAGGGGGAATTCACCGCAGAGCACGCCGAGACCGCAGAGACGGAGTAGGCCAAGAAGTTAGCCAAGTCAGCGCCATAACGAATGACATATCCCGATGTACAGCGGATTCAAGAAGGGATTTGAGCTAATTGCGGCATAACTTCCCCTTGCGAAGGTTGAAGGTTGAAAGACGCTGGACCGAGAATCCCTTCTCGGTCCCCCCGCGCGGCGGGCTACGGGAAGGGATTCCCTTAGCGGATGGGTGCGAGAAAGGATTCTCGCACCAGCACATGGGTGCGAGAAAGGATTCTCGCACCAGCACGTGAAAGGATTCTCGCACGAGCACGTGAAAGGATTCTCGCACCAGCACGTGAAAGGATTCTCGCACCAGCACGTGAAAGGATTCTCGCACCAGCACGTGAAGGGATTCTCGCACCAGCACGTGAAAGGATTCTCGCACCAGCGCGTGAAAGGACTCTCGCACCAGCACACTTGATCGGCATTTGAGGGTGCTATTCTCCGTACCTGGCTACGATCTGGTCTTTGGGTTTTCCGAGAATCTCGTACTTGCGGCCGATGCGGGTGAAGGCGTCGATGGCCTGGTCGATCTGGGCGGGCGTGTGGCCGGCGGACAGTTGCACACGAATGCGGGCCTGGCCCTTGGGCACTACAGGGTAGTAGAAACCGATTACATAAATGCCTTCACTATACAGATCGCGGGCAAAGTCCTGACTAAGCCTGGCGTTGTAGAGCATGATGGGGACGATGGGGTGCCGGCCGGGCTTGATGTCAAAGCCGGCTTCGGTCACCCCGGCGCGGAAGCGCCTGGTGTTGTCTTCGAGTGTGTCGCGTAGCTCGGTGGAGGCGCTGAGCAGGTCGATGGCCCGGATGGTGGCGGCTACGACCACCGGTGAAAGGCTGTTGGAGAACAGGTAGGGGCGGGATCTTTGGCGCAGCAGTTCGATGATCTCGCGTCGCCCGGAGGTGCATCCGCCGGAGGCTCCGCCCAGAGCTTTGCCGAAGGTGGTGGTGATGACGTCGATGCGGCCCATAACGTCGCAGTGCTCGTGCGAGCCTCGGCCGGTCGTTCCCATGAAGCCGGTGCAGTGGCTGTCGTCGACCATGACCAGGGCGTCGTACCTCTCGGCCAGTTCGCAGATGCCTTGCAGGTCGGCGACCTCGCCGTCCATGCTGAAGGCCCCGTCGGTGGCGATCATGCGGTAGCGGGCGTCGGCAGCTTCTTTGAGCTTGGCTTCAAGGTCGGCCATGCTGGAATGTTGGTAGATGTAACGCTTGGCTTTGCACAGACGGATGCCGTCGATGATGGAGGCGTGGTTGAGCTGGTCGGTGATGACGGCATCGTCGCCCAAGAGCAGTGGTTCGAACAGGCCGCCGTTGGCGTCGAAGCAGGCGGCGTAGAGGATGGTGTCTTCGGTGCCCAGGAATTCGGAGACCTTTTGCTCCAGCTCCTTGTGAATGTCCTGGGTGCCGCAGATGAATCGTACGCTGGAAAGCCCGTAGCCGCGGTGGTCGAGCACACTTCTTGCCGCGGCAAGAAGCTCAGGATGTGATGAGAGTCCCAGGTAGTTGTTAGCGCAGAAGTTGATGACCTTCTTACCCGGTTGGCCTTGCGGAAATTCGACGCTGACGTCGGCGGCCTGCGGCGAGACGATGACACGTTCATCTTTGTACAGGCCGGCGTCGCGGATGCTTTGCAGGTCGGCTCGAAGATTGGCTTTGATGCGTCCGTACATGGATGTGTCGCCTTTCTCCGGTGTGGTTTTGCGTGTAGTCCCTGAGCGTCCGCGCCGCCGCGGGGCAATCCGTAGCGGTTAAACCGGCGTGCATGGTAACGGGAGCCGGGGGACCGCTCCAGGCGGTCACCTGGGTTCGCCGACGGGTATGCGAAATATCGCAGCCCAGCGTTCTTGAAAGTCTGTTGATTTCTAAAGGTCCGGCTTCTGTGCACCCGACATAACTACCGCCGGCGTAAGGGGTTGCAGTTTTCGAGATGTATGTAATCCTGATGTATGTAATCCTGTTTGACGAGGTAGATCGGCAGATGGAATGGTTTGGGACGCGGGACGAAGGCATTGGGCGATGCAGCACGATTCCTTTGCTACCTTGAGCAGCGTGTGCTAGCGTATTTTTGTGCTCGGTAGCCGGTACGGCATTCCGAGGTGCTGGAGGTTCCTCTTTGGCCGACAGCGGCGGCTTGACAGACAACCGGACGGGGCGGGTGCTGATTGCGTGGCTGGTGGGGGCGACGATTCTGGGAGGTGGGCTGCGCCTGTATCGCCTGGGGGCTGCCAGTTTCTGGGTTGACGAACTCAATACCATTCGGGTTTGCGCGGATCTTCCGGGGATGCACAGGTCCAAGGTGACCGGATACCTGCCCACCGCGATCGGGCTGTGGTCTCACGACGTGCGCGTTTCCGAGATATCCGCAGAGCATCCGGAGTTGTGGAGATCGCTGGGGATCAATGAGTACAGGGCCCGGATCGGATCGGCCGTCATCGGTATCCTGTCGATTCCGCTACTGGCACTGGCAAGTCGCCGGTTGCTGGGCGCACGGGCGGCGGGCCTGTTTGCGGTACTGTTGGCCATCGCTCCCTGGCACATCTACTGGTCGCAGGCGTCGCGTTATTACACGCTGCAATTCCTCTTCTACAACTTGAGCCTGATCTGGTACTTTTCGGCGACTGAACGATTCTCCCGGTGGCGCATGATTGCGGCCATGGTAGCGATGGTCCTGGCCTTCCTTTCACAGCCGCCGGCATTGGTGATATGCGGCATCTTCGCGATTGATTGGATCGCCGGGCGGACTGGTGCCTGGCGCGTTCACCTGGGCTCATTCGGGTGGACCGCCGCCCTCATCTCGCTGGGAGTTTGTGTAGCCGTTCTGTTTCAGGATGTGAAGCATACGCCGGAAGACTTTGTCCAGTTCGCGGGAATCAGCTATCAGAACTGGTCCAAGATGATTCTGGGCATGGTTTTTATGGTGAACCCCGTCCTGGTCACGTTCGGTGTGCTGGTGGTTGGATGGCTGTACACTAAGCACAACAAGAGGCTGACCTTTTTCCTTGTGGCCGCGGCGATTCTGCCGACATTGGTTTTTGCGATTGCGTCACCCTTCGTCTACGTTGGATTGAGGTACTCGTTCGTCTGCCTCTTCGCGTGGCTGGCAATCGTGGCCATCGCCGGTGAACGGTTTTATGAGGCTGTACGGCCGCAACTGGGCGGGCTCGCCGCCATCACCCCTGTGGCTGCAATCGCAGCGGCGGCGATGTTGGTGAACCACGGGTACTTCACCAACGGCTACGGGTTTCATACGCGATGGAGAGATGCCTTTGAGTATGTTGAAGCTCAACGAAAGGCCGACGACCTGGTCATGTGTAGGCATCCCATGATCGGCAAGTATTATCTCGAAGATGCCGATATCGGCAGGCTGCCGTCGACCAAAGAGGGAGTCGAAGCGATCAATTGCCCGACGTGGATCGTGTTCGAAGCGGAAGATTCGGTTCGCGGACACGTGCCGCGATGGTTTGACGATGTTGTCGAGTGGAAAGCATCCTTCGATCTTGGCGTGGTCCAGCCGAAGTCATCGGTTTGCGTCTACTATTATGAACCGTCGCCGTCGGACGGTGCCTAGCGCAGACCCGCCCATCGTCGCCTGCGGGCTGATCTTTGGCTATAATCCGCGGGGGCGGCGGATGACGAAGGTTTGTAAGCGTTCAGCCATCAGCAGTCAGCTTTCAGTCCCGGCGCGCCGGGACTCTCAGTTGAGTGCTGGCCACTGACCGCTGATTTGAAGTTGCGGTGATCAGCGACGGCCGCGATTTTCGGGCTGGCTGACTGCTGAAAGCTGAAAGCTGACCGCTGACCGCTGACCGCTGAGCACTGACCGCTTACGAAGGTCTTGGGAGAAGTACTATCATGCGAATTGC
This sequence comes from Phycisphaerae bacterium, assembly GCA_036477795.1. GTDB lineage: Bacteria > Planctomycetota > Phycisphaerae > UBA1845 > UBA1845 > JAZGDL01. Next base: position 4,635 of record JAZGDL010000473.1, on the reverse strand, counting down.
CGTGGCTGGGTCGGGATATGTCGGGCTGGTAGCGGGGGCGTGTCTGGCGGACACCGGGAACGACGTTCTCGGCTATGACATTGACAGGGGCAAGATCGACGCTCTTAACGACGGCAAGGTTCCCATCTTCGAGCCCGGTCTGGCTGAACTGGTGGTCCACAACCGCCGGGCGGGGCGGCTGCGCTTCACCTCGGATCTGACCGAGACCATGGAGCACGCTCACGTGGTGCTCATCTGCATCGGCACCGCCCCGCAGCCGGACGGTTCGGCGGACCTGTCCGGCATTGAATCGTTCGCCCGCGACATGTCCCCGGCCATGTGCCGGCCGACGGTGGTGGCCATCAAGAGCACCGTCCCGGTGGGAACGGGCGAACGCATAGAGCGGATCATGCGGGAGAAGGCCGAGCATGACGTCCACCTGATCAGCAACCCGGAGTTTCTCAAGGAAGGTACCGCGGTACAGGATTTTCAGCGTCCCGAACGTGTGGTGTTGGGCTACGAAGACTACGACGCCGCCCAGATCATCCGCGAGCTGTATGTTCCCTTCGTCCGCAACCAGCGCCCCATCCTGATGATGGAGCGCAAGGCGGCGGAGATGGCCAAGTACGCCTGCAACGGCATCCTGGCTTCGCGGATTAGCTTCATTAATGAAATCGCCAACCTGTGCGACGCCTGCGGGATCGACGTGGACGACGTGCGGCGGGTGATGGGCACCGACGGGCGGATCGGTTTCCAGTTTCTTTATCCCGGAGCGGGTTACGGTGGTAGTTGCTTCCCTAAGGACGTGCGGGCGTTGATCCACACCGCCGAGTCGTACAAAGTCACCCCCCAGATACTGAGGGCCACACACCGGACCAACGAAGCCCAAAAGGAGGTGCTGTTCAACAAGGTGCGCGCCAGATTCGGCGATGGGTTGCAGGGCAAGCGGTTCGCCATATGGGGGATTGCCTTCAAGCCCAATACGGACGATATCCGCGAAGGCCCGGCGCTGACCTTGATTGAAAAACTGCTGAGCGCGGGGGCCTCGGTCCAGGCTCACGACCCTGAAGCCCTGCACCACCTGCGCGCTCAATACGGTGAGCGCATCGCATACTGCGACCGGAACTACCAAGCGCTGGAGGGCGCCGACGCGTTGGTGATCTGTACGGAGTGGAACGATTACCGCAGCCCGGACTTTGAACGGATGCGGAGCCTCTTGAATCAGCCCATCATCTTCGACGGCCGCAACCTCTACGAATCAGCTACCATGCGCCGCCACGGTTTCGAGTACCACCCCATCGGCAAACCGCCGGTCATCCCCGGCGGGTGAAGGTGAAACCTTGGTTTGAAGGTTTGAAGGTTTGAAGGTTTGAAGGTTGAAGGGTCACAGCGTTGGGATGTTCAACCTTCAACCTTTTAACCTTCAACCTTCAACCTCTTTTACGGAGTCGTTATCATGCGCGTTCTGGTAACCGGAGGTGCGGGATTCCTGGGCAGCCATCTGTGCGACCGCCTGCTGGCCGACGGGCACGACGTGGTGGCCTTGGACAACCTCTTCACCGGCTCCAAGCGTAACATAGGGCATCTGCTGGGACGTCATGATTTCGAGTTCGTTCGGCACGACGTCGTTGAGCCGATCATGCTGGAGGTGGATTGGATCTTCAACCTGGCCTGCCCGGCCTCTCCCATTCACTACCAGTACAACCCGGTCAAGACGGTGAAGACATCGGTGATGGGCACGCTGAACATGCTGGGGCTAGCCAAGCGCGTGCAGGCACGGGTGCTGCAGGCTTCGACCAGCGAGGTTTACGGCGATCCCAGCGTGCACCCCCAAGAGGAGTCCTACTGGGGCAACGTCAATCCCATCGGAATACGCAGTTGCTATGACGAGGGCAAGCGCGTGGCGGAAACCTTGATGATGGATTACCACAGGCAGAACGGCGTGGACACGCGCATCGCACGCATCTTCAACACCTACGGTCCGCGCATGGCGGTGGGCGACGGTCGAGTGGTGTCCAACTTCATCGTCGGCGGGCTGCGCGATGAACCGCTGACCATCTACGGGGACGGACGGCAAACACGCAGCTTCTGCTACGTGAGCGACCTGGTGGACGGTTTGGTCAAGTTGATGGCCTACGAAGACAAAGACGCCGACCAGCCCGTTAATCTGGGAAATCCCCACGAAATCAGGATAGCGGAGCTGGTGGAGGCCCTCGGCAAGACCATGGGGCGGCCACTTTCCACCGAGCGTCTGCCGTTGCCGCAGGATGACCCCCAACGGAGATGCCCCGACATAAGCCGGGCCAAGCAGTGCCTGGGCTGGTCGCCCGCCACGTCGCTGGAGCGGGGTTTAGTTGATACGGTCGCCTATTTCAGGGAGGTCCTGCGGGGAGTGAAGAGTGAGGCGTAAGGCACAAAGGCACGAAGGCACGGAGGCACGGAGTAGGGCAACCGCCTGCCTTCGCAGAGTGAAGAGTGAGGGGTGAAGAGGGAAGAGTGCCGTCACATTATGCGGTAGCCGGCCGACGGCGACCGAACCTGATGGTGACCCCCGCCAGCAACATGAGTGACAGGACCATCATGCCCCATTGAGATACAGTGGGAACACTCCCCTCATACAAGCAGTTCGCCGCGCAACCGTCACCGTCTTCGGTGCCGCCGTCGTCACAATCCTCCCCCCCATCGCGAAACCCGTTTCCGCACAGACAATCCGGCACGCCGTCCGAATTGAAGTCGGGGACATCGTCTTCGCCCGGACATTGATCGTCTGACTCGCAAACGCCATCGCCGTCGGTGTCGTCCGGGTCATCGAAGGGACACGGATCGATATACAACCTGCCGGTTCCGCTTGGCTGGCTGTCCCCGTTGCAGCCGCTGACGGGTAGGAAACCGAGGCGCCCGCTGATGCCCGATGGGGGATCGGTGGCACGGAATGTGACGCCGTCGGTTTCGCCGGCATCGACGGCGACGAAGGTGAGTCGGGCGATGGTACCACCGTCGAATGAGCCGGCTGCGTCGTTACAGGTCGTGCCTATTGGCAGAACAATGGCCAGGTCAACGGTTCCGGCGACTTCGTCGACGGCCTGCCACAGCGCGAAAGACCAGCCTAACTCGCCGTCGGGATCGGTCTCAAGCGAAACGAACGACAGTGCTTGCGTGTCCCACTCGAGAAACGCCTGTGCACCACAGGCAGGCTCCGTGGTGGGCCCCATTTCCACGTCGACGACAACCGCGAAATTCAGCCCGTACCATGCCCGGTCCGCGCAGATGCCGCTGTTCAGCGGGTCGAAGTCGTTATCGACGCATTGCAAGCCGCCGGCACACTCCGAGTCGCTGCTCTGGCAGACACCTTGAGCCGTCTCCATGCCGGCTCCGCGCACGTCGAGGCAGAGTGATCCCGGCGGGTTGAGGTTGTTGCTCGCCAGAACAACCGTCGCCGTCACCCAAGCGAACGTTACTAGCGTGTGCACCGGCTTGAACGTGGTCATGCTTCATATCCTCCTACCTGGTCCATACTGATAGGTATAAGCATATTAGCGGCAACGATACCGGCTGTAAAGCGCAGATATCAAATTGTTCCGGTACGTCAGCAGTGTGTTGTCACGGCGCGAATTTGACCGCGCGTTCTCGTCAAAAGCCCACCGATTGCAATCCGTGGGCTTACTAAACCCCAATTTCGCGCCTCTTATCAAGGGTTACTGGCCCTGGCGGCTCAATACAGCACCGGTTCAGGGCTCGGCGTCGTGCGTGTCGATGTCCAGCGGGACGTGATGATGCTCCGAGGGAGACCGCTCGCCCAATATTCGCACGATGCAAAACACCGTCAGACCGCACACGATCAGAATGCTCAGGGCCATGACCACCATCCCCGCCGGTTCCAGCGATACGTTCGACTCCGCCGATTGGGCGAGAAGACGCCACGTGTTCATCATCACACCTCCAGACGTACGCCGGATGCCTCAGCCGCCGCAATCCTCTTGCCGATCCTGTTGCGGCAGGCGATGTCAGCCAGCACCAGCAGAAGACCGTAGAACACCAGCAGCCCGATGAAGACCAGCCGTGCCACCTTGGCGTCAGCCGCCGCTACGACCCGCTGGGCCTCAGCCCCTTCCTTGAACGATGCCAGCCAATCGGGCAGTGACGACCCGCCGGCATCCTTCCCGATGAGTTCCGTCAATCGGGCCTCAAAGTGCTCCTCGCTGAGGTTCTCTCCTTCAAGGTGCCCACGTACCATAGGTTCATATACAGCCCGCGCCGCAGTCGCACCGACTGTGCTCGGGCTCATGCCCTCGAGATAAGCGGGCGCATTAGTGTAGGCCCATGCGCCCAGAACGATGATCAGAAAAGCCGGCGTCACGTAGCGGAGCACAAACGGCATAAAGCGGGGCAGGGGGAAATCCGCGCCGCGATTCGCCTCGCGGCAACCGCGCTCCGCCCCGATCACCCAACCGAACAATAGAACCTGAGCGGTGGCTGCGAGAATCATCGCGAAGCTGCACCAGAAATCCGTATGGTCCAGCCCCACCAGATTGCGGGTGAAGTAGATGGGCGCCAGCGCCCCCAACGCGGTCACGATCCCCAGCAACAGCACGCTGCCCGTGCGCTTGAGGCCGAAGCCGTCTTCGAGAAACGCGATGGCCGGTTGCAGCATGCTCA
>JAZGDL010000472.1:0-5198 GCA_036477795.1 Phycisphaerae bacterium | reverse complement strand
TGGCGAAGGTTAGATTGCCCAAGGACCAGGATCAACCGCTGTTGTTCGAGATGGGTTCGCCGGGTGCCTGTGCGGCGGCGATTGCCGACTCGGATGTGCCCGCGGTGGACCGGTCCAAAGCCATCGGATCGGAGTTTCTGGCTGACGACGGGCCCGACCTGCCCCAAATCGGCGAGTTGGACCTGGTACGCCATTACACGCGGCTCGCCCATCGAGTCTTCAGCGTTGATGAGAACTTCTACCCGTTGGGCAGTTGCACCATGAAGTACAACCCGCGGGTGAACGAGAAAGCGGCAGCTATGCCCGGCTTTGCCGCCCTGCATCCCTGCCAGAATGAAGCCGACGTGCAGGGGATGCTGGAGCTCCTCTTTGCGGTTCGATCGTTTCTGGAAGAGATCGCGGGGCTGGCGGAGGTGACGCTTCAACCCTCCGCCGGCGCTCAGGGCGAGATGACCGGGTTGATGATCATCAGCGCCTACCACCGCAGCCGCGGCCAGCCGCGGCCGAAAGTCCTGACCCCCGATTCCGCCCACGGAACCAACCCGGCGAGTTGCACCATGTGCGGCAACAAAGCGTGCACGGTGAAGTCGAAGTCCGACGGCCGCGTGGATTTGGACGATCTCCGCAGCCAAGTTGACGATCAGACCGCGGCGCTGATGCTGACCAATCCGAACACGGTGGGCGTATTCGACGAGCAGATCGCCGACATCGCTGACATCCTCAAATCCAAAGGGGCGCAGCTCTACCTCGACGGGGCCAACATGAACGCGTTGCTGGGCATCGCCCGTCCGGGAGACTTCGGCGTCGACGTCATGCACTTCAACACCCACAAGACCTTCAGCACGCCCCACGGGAGCGGTGGCCCCGGCTCCGGACCGGTGGGGGTGGCGGAGCACTTGCAGCCCTTCCTGCCGGTGCCGCAGGTGGTACGGCGCGATGACGGCACCTTCGGTTGGGACTACGATCGGCCACACAGCATCGGCAAGGTACGATCGTTTTACGGGCAGTCCGGCGTTCTGGTGCGGGCCTACGCCTACATCCGCAGTCTCGGAGCCGACGGGTTACTGAACGTGTCCCGCAAGGCCGTGCTGGCGGCGAACTATCTAGCCGCCCGCCTCAAAGACCATTACCACATGCCCTTCCCGCCGCCCTACGCCCATGAGTTCGTCATGGTGCCTGAGTTGGGGAGGAAGGCACGGAGGGAGAGGAAGGGACGAAGGGACGAAGGGACGAAGGGACGGAGGAACAGAACCGCGACCGTAAGGGAGCGGCCCTGGGGAGAACGTCAATCGTCAATCGTCAATCGTCAATCGTCAATCGTCAATCCCCAATCCCCAATCGTCAATCCGCAATCGGCAGGGCCGGAGGGACGGAGTGAAGAGTGCGAGGTCACCGAGATCGACATTGCCAAACGACTGATCGACTACGGGTTTCATCCGCCGACCATGAGCTGGCCGATTCAACACTGTTTGATGATCGAGCCGACCGAGACCGAGTCGCTGGCCACCCTGGACGCCTTCGCCGACGCCCTGCTGGCCATCGCCGAGGAAATCGAGAGCGATCCTGAGTCAGTCAGATCCGCTCCCCACACCACGCCGGTCGGACGAATGGACGAAGTCACCGCCAGCCGAAAACCGAACGTGCGGTGGAAACCTCCTACGTATTCCTGATAACAGCGATCGGTTCCAACGGCTTGCCAATGGTCCGGGTTGTGATCGACGTAGGGCTGCTTCGGACGGACGATCAGAGCGGCACGGTTGATTGTGCGAGGGCGATGGGCCGAGGTTGTCCCACACGTAGTTGGTTTTGAGCGGTCCTCCATCGTCCGTCCACCGCACCTTACGCTGCAACCGGAGCATTGCCGACCTCGGTGGTCTGGGCATCCAATGCCGCCAGCAGCTTGGGCATCAGCTTGCAGCCGCGGATGCGGTGGAACTGCTTCTCGGCCATCAGCAGGCCGGCCGCGGTCCGGCGAAGACGCATGTCGCCGCCGCGACAACGTGACCGACCTCGAGGACGCTTCGATGCCTTCGCTGGATAGAGACGAATTCATGCTCCAGCCGGGCGCGTCCCGCCTACGAAACTGACTCTTGACGATCCGGTTTGCGCTGAGAAGATAGCGCAGGCCATCAACGTGTCAAACGTTCGAGTTCTCACTGTCACGAAGGTAGCCCGCCGATCTTCAGCGTCAGCTACGGCGCCGTGAACGCAGCCTGGAACATGCCGAAGTCGAACAGATCAACGTCGCCGTCGTCGTCGTCATCAGCGTGTGCAAAATCCAGTGGCGCACAACAGTCGGGAGGAGTTGAGACGCCAGGACCAGAAACACAAGAGTGCAGAACCCGGTAGTCCTCAAGGTCCACGAGTTCGTTTCCGTCGAAATCTCCTATCCCGGCGGGCTCGTAGCAGATCAGCTCTCCATTCGCCCAAACGAGGAACTTCCCATCAACTGCGATCACATTTCCCAGATTGGGCTCGTGATGGAATCCCACTAAGTTACACGACTCGTCGAATCGTCCAATCAGAGCACCCTCCCTGTCGAGGCCGTAAATGTCTCCGTTCTCCAACGCAATCAGCATGATTCCGTGGTCAAGAACGCACCCGACCGTCCACAACGGTGGTGCCGGTGTCGCGAGCGGCGACCAGGGAGCGGCGTCCCCGGTCACGCCATCGTAAGCGCTTATCATTCCCGAATCACCGTCGATCATCACCACAATGTCGTGCTCCCCCGCGCCTTGGCCTGGGAGGACATATGGCATCATGTTGATGTTCGTCGTGCTTATTCTGTTGCTCCAGATCTCCACTCCGTTTTGAAGGTCGAACGCGCGTAGGAACCCACCACTTTCGTACAGATACCCTGTCAACCCAGTTGGCCCTATGACAGTAGGAGAGGGAGAAATTGTCCACAACTGGTCCGATACCGTGGTCCCGCTGAGGAGAGAAGATGCTGGGAGGAATGGTTCGGTTGGTTCAACAAGACTCACAAGATCGTACACACGAAGCGATGTGGAAACCCAGTTATGCCCTCCGGGAATAACATGTCGTGACTTCTCGTGGTGTAACACATTTGCCTTTCCTTGGGGTTGGCCAGCGTTCCAACTGTAAATCGCCACTGCGGTGCCGTTCCACGTGGCATCAGCAATCGTTGATTGCCCCAACGGATTCGGAGCGTCCGCCGTGGCGTCAAGCACCACGATTCGGGTATCGCCAGCATCCGGCAACGCCACGCGGTCTGAAGTCGTGAACACGACTCTATCCACGCCATCTCCTGGTGGGACCAGCGGGTCCCACGCAAGCGGCTGCAGAGCGCTTACGCCGCCGACATTTCCAGTGTCCCAGGTGGTCGACCAAGCGGGGATACCGGTATACAGATCGACGGACTCGATACGCTGGGTATGAGTGCACTGAGGGTTTCCGCTGCCGACATTCGATACCGGGAAGAAAACGCGCCCGGCAATGATGCAGCCGGTGGTCTGGTATCCCTCCTCGAGAGTGTGAACCCACCGTTCAACGCCGTCTGCGAGGTTAACACCCGCATACTGTGCCGGGCCATCATTCGAACATGCGCCGCCAGCAGGGCCCGGATCGGTCCGAAAAACGACGATACCATCCTTGACGAGGGGGTGGGGACCAGCAAAAGGACTGCGCCAGACCTCGCGCCAGTTACCCCGGAGCACCTGTCCAACCGACCGGCGGTCATTCTTGGGTCCGCTGTGGACTGAAACCCAATCGCCATGCACGCCCGGGGCCAGCACCGCAATGGCGGCGACCGTTGCCGGCAGCATGCGCCGTCGCCAAGTCATTGCGAATCGCCGTCCGGCGTGAGTAAGTTCTGCCATGGCCCTGATGTGCTTTGACATGGCACCAGGATCAGGGGCGATCCAGGCCCACATCTGGGCCCCTTTGAGCCACCGAGGGTGCCGAATCACTCTTCGCCACATGCGCATTTCTTGAACCTCCATTCGATTGGCCAGGGTCGCCAGATCGACCCTCTGTAGGAAAGAAGCGGGATCCCAGTTTGGAAGCGCCGCGTTTTCTGCGAGGCCGGTCGATTTTTCTTCGTCCGCCACGGACTTTGATGTGGCGGGCAGCTCCCGGCTCTGGAAATAGGTTCGCAGGATCGCAACCAAAGAGTGGGGTGCGCCCGGGTACTCGTCCAGACTTCGGCGTAGGACGTTCCATCGTTCTTGGACAGGTAGCGGCTCCCACCAGCGGTCGGCCGTCTCGATGAAAGCGCGCGGGACGGCGGGCATCTCGGGTCGGAGTTTCATGGCCCCCTGAAGCACCTGAAGGGCCTCGCGCACGTTGCCCTTTCGTTCCAGAAACCGGGCGTAGTGGATGCGGCCGGTGGGGGTGGTGTGGTCCCGGATCATCTCGCGGTAGCGTTTCTCGGCCTGCTCGGCGTCGCCGGGCGCATCGCGGGCGGCGTAAAAGTCGGCCCAGACGCGCTTGAGGTTCTCGAACGGATCCTGCAGGTCGAGTGTTTCGGCATCTCGGAGCCAACGGTGGGCGACGTCGAGGTCGCCGATGCGGACGGCGGCGTCGGCGAGGGCGGTGCAAAGGTATCCGGCCTGAGGAAAAGCTCGGTGGGCGCGCTCCAGGCGCGGGTAAGCGAACTCCGGTCGGCCCGAAATCAGGTGCAGTTGACCGATTGAGGCGTCGACCAGCGAGTCCGAGGCGTCCGAAAGATCGAATCGGCCGAAGGACCAGACGCGGTTGCACAGCTCGGCTTCGCCGCACAAGAAGGCCAGCAATCCAAGGCATCGCAAGTCTTGGCGTGTCGCGTTCGCATAGGTCGGTTCCGCCACTGGCTGCGGACCGCCGGCATCCGCCCAGGACCGGGCGACGCTCCATGTGATGGGGGCTGCTATGCTGAGCTGCCCACGGAGTGCGACCCGTGGGCTTGGCCCGCTCCCTGACGGTCGCGGCTCGGATTTGTTTGACGCCGCGAGAAGAGCGAATCGTGCGGCGGCGACGGTGTCACGCTCCAGCGATGTCCGCCGATGTTCGGGACGAAACCGGGCCCACCACAGAGCGTCGTCGTAGTGCTTGATGGCGCGCTGGTAGCCTTCGATGGTGGTGTCGACTCGTTCGAGCCAATGGTCCGAGGTTCCCTGCCAATCGATGACGTCGATGAAGATGAGTTCGCCGTGTCCGGGGTTGAGTAGTTCCAGGCGTGCCCGGGCGACTCGATCGGC
>JAZGDL010000471.1:0-4662 GCA_036477795.1 Phycisphaerae bacterium | reverse complement strand
TCAGAGCGCATTTAGTCATCAGCATCTTTGGGGTCAGAGCGCATTTAGTCATTAGTGAGTCTCTTTTGCAGTCGTTGCACCGTCCGGCGGATGGCGGGGCCGGTGGATTCGATCCTGCGGATGGCCTTCACGCGGCTCCGGAGTCAACCACTAATGACTAAATGCGCTCTGACCCCAAAGATGTTCATGTTGCCGCCGTCTTCTCCGGAGTAGTCTACCACGTACGGCGTGCGCGTGTAGACCAACAGGAAGCTCCGCTCGCTCGGGCCGGTCGGCGGCAATGCAAGGCCCACTTGGGGCTCAACGACCCTGATAGCCGACGGACTCGATCTCCCGCAAGACGTCTTCCGCCTTCAACACCATCTGTTCCCTTTTGTCACCCCACCATGCCACCCGCCGCCGCGTCAAGCCAACTTCCTCGCGATTTCCTCGTCCAGAATCTCGCGGACCGTCAGGGCGATGATGGCCTTACCGCTCTTCCGGAAGAAGCCGTCGATCTCGCGCAGGGCGTCGCTGGTGTAGTCGAACGCGACGAAGAAGCCTTTGGTACGGTCCTCGCGGGTCATGACCGCCTCGAAGGCGTCGATGTCGGGGCGGCCGACCTTGTCCTTCTGCTTGACCTGGATCGGGTACCACTGGTCCAGGAACTGCTCGAAGGCGGGCGTCTCGCCTTTTCGCGCCCGGGCCTTGGTCGGCGCGGCGGCCACGGGGAAGATGCGGCCGTCGATGCCCATGTCGCCGACCTGCGTCTTGTTGGGGATGCCGCCCAGGGCGATGACCGCCCAGTTCTCGAACTCGAATGGCGGAATCTGGCGGAGTTTTTCAGCGGTCCACGGCAGGTCGCGGACGACAAAGCCGCGCCCCGCGCGCCACAGGTCCTCGTCTTCGCGGAGTTTGCACACGTCGCGCAGCCGCTTGGCCATCACGCGGCAAGCCGTAGGCGAGATGTCGATACCAATCCACTGGCGCTCAAGGTTCTCCGCCGCGACCAGTGCTGTGCCACAGCCGCAGAAAGCGTCGAGGACGATGTCGTTGGGGTTGGTGCTGGCCTTTATGATGCGATCGAGTAGCGCGAGCGGCTTTTGGGTCGGATACCCGAGACGCTCCGGGTCTTTCTGCTGGAGGTGACTCAGGTGCCACACATCGCTCGGCGTGACGGGCTCGTCATCGTAGTATTTGTAAACCTTCCCAGCGCTCTTGATCGTGCGGTAGACTCGCCCGTCAGCGTCCACGTGCCTCTTCAGGTTGTTCCATTTCTCAAGCTTTGTACCGCAAGCATCACATCGATTGCGCGGAATCCCCACGGATTGTCCGCTGAATGTATGTCCTTTCTTTTCGGCGGTCGGGCAATAAAGAAAGAGAATGTCGTGCTTACGGTGGAAATGATGAGTCGCACGACCCCCTGTTTCGTAGGCCCACACGATTTCATTGATGAAGCTGTTTTCGCCCATCGTCTGGTCCAGCATCACCTTGACGTAGTGGCTGGCGTGCCAGTCGCAGTGGTAGTAGAAGCTCCCGGTCTTCTTGAGCACGCGGGCCAGCTCGACGCAGCGCGGGCGCATGTAGTCGATGTACGCCTGTGTGCTTGCGTGCCGGTCCTCGAAGGCCCGCTTCTCTTTGGTCTCGCCCCAGAAGACCTCGTAGTTGCGGTTGCTGTTGAACGGCGGGTCGATGTAGATCAGGTCCACGCAGCCATCGGGTAGCTTGGCGAGTTGGTCCAGGCAATCGCCGCAGTAGACGATGCGCGTGTCGAGCAGCGCGGAAGGTCGGCGAGCGGTGGCGCGGGCAGGCGTCCGCTTGGCGGTCGGTTTGGTTGCGGCATGTTTGCGGGCCATGTTGTAAGTCTATCCGAGGCGCTGTGAGCGGGCCACGTGCGTCCCGCACCCAGGATTCCCGGGTCCACATTCGATTGGCGCGTCAAGGGTGGTACCCTACGCGCGAGTCAGTCACCTTTCCGCGGCGGCTTCGGCATTGGGGGTGGCGGACCTACGGGCCTAACCCCCGGAACCAGTCGATCTGGTGGGGCCTTTCGCTCTGGCAGAGAGCCCGGAACGGACTTGCGTGCTGGCCGAGGGGCTGGCTTCGACGGTGTCTTGCCCATTCTTCAGTGTTCCTCCGTGCGATACCGACTTGTCAGTTGCGAGCGAGCTAGCGCTTCACACTTCTCGAGCACCGCCGTCTTCGGATTGTGATACTCATGAGCCTGATACTGCTTCTGGCGTTCTGCGAGTTGGGCGCCCCGGGCGGTGATATCGGGATCGTCCCATCCCAGCTTCTCACCATGACGCCAAAGAACGTCGGCGTCAGAACAAAGCTGCGACCAACGCTCGTGTCCCTTCTTCCCCTCCCCGGTCCTCCAGAGCTTAGCGAGCGGCACACCGATGACAGCGATCAGGAAGCCGGAAATCGCAGGGATCACCGTGGTCACCCAGTCGCGATTGGCGATGTATACGATGATGGCCGTGGTGAGTCCAATGCCGGACGCGCAGTACTGTGCCCGACGACACCACTTCTCATACAGTTCGATCAATCTCTTCCAATAGCACACGTTTACCGTGGTCACGAAGAGCAGGTTCCATGCGTCAGGCCCATCAGTTCTGTTCATTTTCATCCGTCCCGACGCATGGCATTCTTCACTCGTTGGGCCCTTCCCTAGCAGTACAGCGCAAGGTTGCCTCATGGCGGCTGCAATACATGTGGGACCGGCTTTCCAGCCGGTCTCATCGGGCCAGCGAGCGGTCTGACCGGCTGGAAAGCCGGTCCCACAGGCAGAAACGGCTGACCTTGCGCTGTACTGCTAGTTAGCCGCCTCCTTCCTCGACTATGCCCCGGTCGTCGCGCTGGCGGTCTCGCCCCACGGTCCCTTTTCGCCGGTCGTGGCAACCCAGCGGAGCATGTAATGGCCCGTCGTGCCGCTGTCCTCGCCAGGGTAGTCTACCACGTACGGCGTGCGCGTGTCGACCGAGAGGAAGTTCAGCTCGCTCGGGCCGGTCGGGGTGGGGGACTGGTTCCGGATGCGGGAGCCGCGTAAGCGTTCAAATCCGTCCCCCGCCCTTGCTTCGCAAGAATGGGGCACCCGCCTTCGCAAGCGTGGGGCACCCGCGGGCTGGCGAAACGGGGTGGGGCACCCGGCCTGAACTGTCATGGACCCACGCGGTTGGGGCCTTTTCCCGATCGCGTTGACAGGGCCGCTAACCTTTTGTATACAAAGTGGTTCGGTGATTCCTGTAAATCATGGGGCTGGCTTCTCCCGGCGTGGCTGAATCGAACGACAGGTTGAAGGCATTTCGGACGCGGATCGACGAGTTGGATCGGCGGATCGTCGAGCTGTTGAACGAACGCGCCCGAGTGGTAATCGACGTTGGCAAGGCCAAGTCGGGGGCGGGGGCGGCGACCTATGTGCCGGAGCGGGAGCGGGAGGTGCTGGACCGGGCCGTCGGTTACAGTGAAGGTCCGCTGTCGGATCAGACCATCTCCGCGATCTACCGGGAGTTGATGAGCGGATCATTGGCCCTGGAGCATCCGCCGCGGATCGCGTATCTGGGGCCTCCGGGCAGCTTCTCGCATCTGGCGGCGGAGCGGAAGTTCGGGGCTTCGGTTGAGTATGAGTCGCTGGGTCACATCAGCGCGTGCTTCGATGAGATCGAACGCGGGCGCGTGGACTTGGCCATCGTACCGGTGGAGAACTCCCTGGGCGGTGGGGTCGCTGACACGCTGGATGCCTTCGTGTCCCGTGAGGTAAAGATATGTGCGGAGCTTAACCTTGCGGTTCACCATTACCTGCTGGGGACCGGGCCGCTGGAGGCCGTCGAAAAGGTGTACTCCAAGCCGGAGGTGTTCGCCCAATGTCAGAGCTGGTTGATGGAGACGGGTTTTGTGTCCAAAACGCTTTCGGTGGCCAGCACCAGCAAAGCGGCGGAGATGGCGTCGCTGGATCCGTCGTCGGCGGCCATCGCCGGCAAGCTGGCAGGGCGCATTTTTCGGTTGTCCGAGCTTGCAGATCGAATCGAGGATGATCCCAACAACGTGACCCGTTTCCTGGTGCTGGGCAAGGAGTCGGCAAAGCCCACCGGCGACGACAAGACGGCGGTATACTTCAATGCCGCGGATCGGCCTGGGGCCCTGGTCGAGGTGCTGGACACGTTTCGCAGGGCGGGGATCAACATGTCCTTCATCCAGTCTCGACCCAGCCGAACGAGACGGTTTGACTATGCTTTCTTTGTCGACCTGTCCGGTCATGCCGATGACGACACGGTGGCGTCGGCCATTGAGGACGCCCGACTGCACTGCACCAACCTGAAGGTGTTGGGCTCGTTTCCCCGGTCGACGGAATTGGTTTAGTGCCGTATTCGGTGGGAGAGTCTCGTCTTCATCTTCCTAGGCCCGGCCTTCAGGCCTTGTCGTTACCCACATTCTTCGGGGCATGCCCCGGAGGGGCACCTGAGAATAGCCCAGCGATTTATCGCTGGGATGGAGTGGATAGGAGCACAAAGTCCCGTAGGGACGGCTGAGATGCTCCACCGGCGTTCAATCGTCCCTAACGGGACTTAGGTGTGGGTGAGGCCGCTCTCCCAGCGATGAATCGCTGGGCTATTTTCAAAAGTCCCTCCGGGACAAAGCCGCGCGCCGCTGGGGAAACCGGAAAATGTGGGTAACGACAAG
>JAZGDL010000470.1:0-2543 GCA_036477795.1 Phycisphaerae bacterium | reverse complement strand
TGGCAATGGCGGATCTGCACCAGGCGGTGGTGGCAATGGCGGATCTGCACCAGGCGGTGGTGGCGGAGGCGCCATCGGAGGGGGTGGTGGAGGCGGAGGCATCAGAGGCGCCATTAACGGGTCGGCGGGGGGAGGCACGTTCGCTTTCACCGGCAAGAACATGTGCTTGTCGAACTGCCCCTGGTACGCGCCGCCACCCCCGATTTTGACGCCACCACCTTCTCCTGATGAGACCGGTGTCCCGTCGGGCAGCGTAAGGGCGGCGTGGCCTCCGTTCCAGCCAACCACCAAAGCATCGGGGGCCGAGCCGTACTGGAAGCCGCGGGCGAGAAGCGCGCTTTCGATGTTGCCGGTGTGGAACCTGTCTCCGTAGACGGGCCTGCCGGTTGCGGCATTGCTGACCCACGACACCAGGCCCGAGCAGTCAGTACCTGCAGGGGAGTCGCCACCCAGGACATAAGGGGTGCCCGACACCTGACTGACCAGCGTCAAAAGTGTTGCCATAGCTAACATGCGAACAAATCTTAATGGCGCTTCGCTAGGCCTGCCAAAATCTGTGACTGCGTTCACAATCCAGCATATTGCGCCATCTGCATCACGAAACACGTTGTGTGTAAAAGCGATTGATCAATCAATATCACAGAACGCGATGTGTTTTGATAACCGTTGTGTTGCAATCTATTTCATAGCCGACTGACACTTTACCGGGCGTCGGGCTGCATTCACCAAGCTGCATGATACGGCGCTGCCGGTGCTTTTTCACAACGTGGAGGTAAAGGTTTCAGCGGTGGGTGAGAGCGAGCGGAATCCTCAACCAAGCATCGGTCAGCGACCCGTGCTGACCGGTCAGCGAAGATTCGATCAGTTCGACGCTGCGCCACAGCGCACCCGCCGGGCCCGGCACGGCTGTGGTCGCCGGGGACTTCGCACCACCTAGCCTAGAACTTCTTCGGGTGCCCAACGGGGCAGGTTACAGAACGAATTGGACGACAACGAGTGCAACGCCGAGGATGGCGAAACTGAACACGGTCATCGTGGCCTTCGCAGCCGTGGAGGGCTGGACCCGATCCGAACCGGGGCTTTCCGACATCTTCGACGCGGGCCCCATCGACATTGTTGCCACGGCGGGCGCCGGCTGGGCTTCGCGGCGCACAGTGAGCATGCCGTGCTTCATGTGATTGGCGACCAGCCACCAGTTGATCGGATAGGCGCAGACGAATCCGACGATGAGGGCCATCGACATGATGAACCAGAACTGTGGACGGGCCGGGTTCTCGCCTTGGGCGACGTGGCCCATCCCTATACGGGATGTGAGCAGCATTCCGGCCATCAGCAGGTTCATCGACAGCAGTTCGGGCAAGAACGTCATCTTCAGCGATGCCAGATAGGACCCGCCGGCCATGTCGCGCATGGCGAACGCCTGGAAGAAGGCCCACCCGAACCCGAACCCGAGTGTGTACTCAAGCAGAAAGTCCGGCCAAAAGGAGATCGCTAACCCGGCCCCGATCGCGGCTCCGGCGATGATGCCGATGCCATCGCCGGCGACGCAATGCATGGTTGAGCCGAGCACTTGGCGCCAACGGGCCGAGACGTACTGCTCGTGAGTCCCCCGTAGCGGCTCACGGCAGCCCAACACATAGAAGAAAGCGCCCAGGGGGCCGGTGAAAAATGTGAGTATCACAAAGGCCCACTTGAGGACCTTCGATTCGGGTGTGTTGCGCCAGATGTCGATAGTGACGAAAAGAATCGATGGCGCAGTGAGAATCCACCACAGCAGCATTGCGCCGTCAAGCATGCTCAAAGCCTATCGATTGACGCACTCCTCTGAGTTCTCAGCCGGTGTCACCTCGGTAGTCCGCCAGCATGAAGGTCTGCGGCTGAAATCTGCCGGCAGGCGCGACCGATAACGGATTGGATAACCGGCGAGTCGATCACGATTCCAGGCGCCCGCGATCCTAGGCTGGTCCAATGAGTCGGCTGTTGACCTTGACGCTGTGCGTCTGTGTGCTCTTTGGAGCACTCAACGCGGCGGTTCCCGCGAATCAACATCACGACGTGCGTCTCATGGACTACGCCGTCAACCGCATCGCAGTGATTGGCGACTCCTACACTTCCGGAAGCGACGCGGGGGGAGCCGGCACGAAGGGGTGGCCGACCCAGGTGTGGCGGTCGCTCGCCCGCCAAGGCATTGCGGTCACCCCGACCGTGGCCGCCGAGCGCGGGGCCGGATACGGCACTCGCGGTAACCGCGGCAGCCTCTTCGAAGATCTGACCGTCCGGGCAGTCAAGCCCAACGACGTGCTCGTGGTGTTCTTCGGATCGCGCAACGACCTGCACGTCGACCTGACTCGGTTGTCGGTCGTCATGTATGGAACGTTGAGGTTGGCCCGCCAAATCGCACGGTCTGCGAAGTTCCTCGTAATCGGGCCAGCATGGCCGACTGCCGATCCGCCGCTTGCGATCCGGCGGATTCGTGATGTGCTCAGCTATCAAGCGAAGCTGGCTAAGGCGAACTTCGTCGACCCGCTGGCGGCGCGCTGGTT
>JAZGDL010000047.1:0-12804 GCA_036477795.1 Phycisphaerae bacterium | reverse complement strand
AGTCCGACGCGTTCCGGATGTGACCGATCAGAGATTCCGGTACAGCCATCCCGGTAGCGAAGACACTGCGTCGACTGGAGACCGCCCGGAACGCCCGCAGGAGGTCGAGGCGGTCGGCGTTGAGCAGCTCGATGGACACCTCCGGCTGCACATGTGTGAACGTTTCGGGCCAGAGTGCTTTCGGATACTCCTGACGAGCCCGCGCGACAAGTCTCCGCGCGACGTTTCGCTTCGCGCCGGCAAGATGAAGATCAATATCTTTCTCGCTCACGCCCAGTCTTTCAGCCAGATCGTTGCCTGAACGATCAAAACGCTGCTCCAGCAGATGCTCGATGCGCATGGTGTCGAACAGGTCCTTGGGATCGTTTCGCATAGCGGACCGGCCGGCAGAGGTCATCACCCGGTCCAGACTGGCACCGATCCGCTCACGTACGCTTTCCTGGAAAGCCTCAAATGTGATGCCGGGATGCCCATCGAGAATCTCGTAAACCGTTTCTCGAATCTTGTCCGGAAAAAACTGTGGGCTGTACAGCCGTGCAAACATTGCGATGAAAACTTGACCGTTTCGCCTCAGCGCCGTTTCAAGTTCTCTATCATCCCAAATGGCCTGGTCGATGTGGAGCTTGTCAGCCTCTTCTGCAGTCTCCCCCAGAATCGGGATCACGTCGTCGATCTCGTAGTCCGGATCTAGTTTCGGATGTTCGAAGCGCCCCGCCTCCGCCTCCGCGAACACGATATCCATGAGCGTCGCCCGAGCACCCAAATACGTAAGCGTGTCGATCAAGTAGGCGTGGTATTGGCGGGGCCAAGGCCATTTGTGCACCCGCTCCAGCGCGTAGTCGGTGATGTCGATCATCACCACCCGATTGTCCGCCACCACCCGGTTGAAGTGCTTGAACCGGTAGTTCAACAGCTTCAGGCTCATCCACTCAAGCAGGCCGAACTGATACGACGCTGCCGCCGTCAAGGTCACCACCAGCCCGACAGCCAGGCCCAAAATGTGGGCACGTATCCACCGCATTAGCATGCGCATGCAAACATCCTACCTTCTTCCTCAGATTCTGTTAATCAAAGCGGACGGTTCAGCGGGCGGATCCGCAAGCAGATCCCGGGAGCGGGCAGCATACACAGAGCCGCGACCGTAAGGGAGCGGTTCAACCGTCAGGGAGCGGTTAGGGTGTGTGGATGTTGGTGCTTACTAGCGCACGTGGCTCAGCGTTTGCCGACGGACGTCGAGGCACGCCGTGCTCGTCGGCCAGGGGCGCGACCAGCCCTGCGGGCGTGTTGACTGATGTCCCGCCGTACTTCCTGGACTCGCCTGAAGGGCAGGATATCACCCAGAATGGCTCCGATGGTGTCCGGCACGCCGAAATCTCCTTCAGCCCTTTCGGCGAACGTCGGAAACGGTTCAACCTCCTCTTCCGGCGGCAGCGTTCCCTCGATGATCTGGCTCACGAAGCTCGGATCGTTCTGCTTGGTGTTGTTGGTCGATTCCGTGCCCGAGCCAGGTTGGGTGGCGGAACTTCCCGTTGTGTTCTTGGAAGAGAAGCCGGATTCGGATGAAGTTTCCATCGTATCCGAAAAGAACTTGAACTTCAGGTCCTTGAGCTGCAAGTCGGAAGCCAAGTCTGTCATCGTGTCTTGGTTTATCGATTCGCCAGCAGCGACGTCCTTTTCAACATTCAAGGCCTTGTGCAGCAGCGACAAGAGGCCCGACCTGGTCAACGATGCCTCAAAATAGCCGACCTCAGGGACCACCTCGAAAACCAGCCCTTGCGTTCCGCGCTTGGCCAGCGTCGCCACCGTCGAGTCCACCACCAGTTCGCTGCGCAGTTCCCGCTCGACCGTCCCGCCGCGGATGGCCCCGTAGCCCAGGCTCAAGCGCACGGATTGCTCCGTTTGAGTTTGCGTGAATTCGTCAATACTGGCCAGCGTCATGGCCCGGACCCGCACCACCGTGTCGTTACCGAAACGTAGCGTGACAAACGAGCGGAACGCCGTCTTTATCTGCGTCCCCGCCGGCAGGTTGTCGTTCAATTGTACCTGCGTCCAGCCGTCTTTGTCCTTGGCATCCACGCCCGCGGCGGCACGCTTCACGTTGCCGGAGACTTCAGCCGCGACCGCGTCCATAGCCCGGCGCCCGGGCTGCGCCTCCTGCTGAGCCGCCGCCGCGAAGCCCACGGATTCGAATCCGTGAGTTTGCCACACAACAGACGCGATCATCAGACAGGCAACGTTCCGACCGACGCGAAATCCACCAAGTTTGATCGACATAATGATACCCCCACAACAAAGGGCCTGATTGTTCCGGCTATTCAATGTCCTCGGGCGAATCAAGTTCACCTTCGGCACTTTCGTATAGCCCGCGCTTGGCCATGTAATCATCCGCCCTGGCCAATGCCCGGGCAACCTCGCCGCCCGTCGGGACTTGATACGCAAACCCGTAAGGCACGATCTTCCTGCGAGTCACTTCCTTTAGAGCATAGCGCTCGCAACCAAGCCCGGTCAAACCCGAAAGGAACGTGTTGATCCCACCGGGCATCCGGCAAACCTTGAGAATCACATATGCCAGCGTCCCGCGATTCACGATTGTGTCCGCGGCGTAGTTCCATTCCTCGCGGACAATACCGCGTGATTTCAGTTCCGCCACGCGCTCATCAAAGCTCATCGGCCTCTCTTCACCGTCAGCCAATAGCAGCGCCGCCCGGCCGAGTTGGTCGTACGTGACCATAGGCTCCTGGGCCATGAAGTGAAGGAATTCCGAAGATTCCAGCGCCTGGTGATCCTGCGACGGGGCGTACTCGATATGTTGACTGCACCCCGCGAGACTGACCGCCGCAACTGCCAAAACTGCCCATGCTAGCCGAGTTTTCATGCCTAAAAGTTCCATGTGAAGCCCAGCAACAGAAACGTTCGCGTCGTCTCATCCGGAAACGCATCGCCCGGAAAGAAGACGCCGTAACGTGCTGTCGCGGAAAAGTCCGTGGTCACCTCCCAGTTGGCGAAGTAATCCATCTCCCACCCCAGATACCCCGACTGATCGGTTGCCGTGGGGTCCGAGACGGCCGCGTTCGAGCGATGCTTGTGGTACAGGAACCAGTTCGTGCCCAGTTGCAGTCTGTTGAACTTGGGGTGGTCTTCCAACGGGTAAAACGACCCGCCCAGCCGCCAGATGTGAACGTTGCTCAACCGTGGGGCGAACGACAAGCCCGTGTCACGAAACCCAAACCCGATGAAGCTGGTATCCTTGAACCCTTTGGAATTGCCCCCGATGGTGCTGGTCGGGCTTACGATCCGATCCGCATCCCCGCTGGCGAACATGTACTCGAAACCCACCCGGGGGCGCCCCTTGTAGTTGAACAGGTACTCCAACTCGAGATCCCAAGCCCACGCGGCAATGTTGTTCCTGCGAACCGTTGCCCCCGAACTGAAGCTCCTGCCGGTTTCCGCCACCCACTCCGTCGAGTAGCGCAGCCGGGGCACGATTTCGCCGGTCGAGCCCAGACCCACATAAAACGAATCGTAATCGAACTTCTGCACCGTATCAGGTACCACGTCCCGGTTGTGATCGCGCTGCCACAGCACATAAGCGAACGGCTCATGACGCGCCAAGCCACGGTACTTGGCCTGCAAACCGAAAAACGTCCGCCGCGTGCGCTCGGGATTGCGTACCTGGTCGAAATCCTGCGAGCTGCCGATGGTCTTGCCCATCAGTCCGGTGAGCTCCAGATCGTGAAGCGTGGCGCGCAACAACACCTGGTCCAGCGGTGTGGACAGGGCGTAGCCCGTGCCGAACTGGGTGAAGTCACGACCGATCTTGAATTCCACGTTGTAATCGATCCGCGTGCCGCTGGAGGCCAGCATGGCCTTGGCCAGGTCGAACTTGTAGAACCCCCGCTCGAGGTTCATGCCGTCGACGTCGTCCTCCTCCTCGAACTGGTCGCCGGGATTGAAGTCCACGAAGCTCAGGCGGCCACGGGCGTAGAACTCGTGCGCGCCCTTGTCCAAACCAAGTCGCGCCCAGAGGCGCAGATCATGACGCCGGAACGTCCGAGAACTGTTCACGCCGTCGTCGTATAGAAACAGGAAGAAACTGTAGGAGCCACCGTAGTCAAACTGGGTGTCTTCGGTGACCGGGCTCAGCTTCTCCCGCTCCTGCCGGATCAGGTCCGTGATGGCTCGCTGCTGGTTGAGAAAGGCGTCCGGCTCAGGCCTTTGGGCCATGGCCGCTGCCGCCCATCCCGAGATGCCCAGCGCAAGCAACACATAACGCAATACGAGTCGTTTCTTGAACAATGGGTTGTTTCCTTGTGCCAGACCGTTCTACTGTTGCGGCACCACGCCGGCGGCAACAGCCCCGGAAAAGCTCCCGACGATCGCGTATGATGCCGGCCAACCCGCCGAAGATCAAGTGATCCCGCGCTGATTTCTTGAAAGCTTCACCAGAATGACCGCCTTCAGTGATCTATGGCTGGTTATCGGTTCCTGGCTTGCGGATTCTCCAAAAGATGGTCCGCGGGCGAAATATCGGAAAGCCACAGGCTGGGGGCAAAAAAACTGGCCCCGCACCTCTCGGGGAAGAGATGCGGGACCGTCAAAAAGGGGACACGACAGCTTCCATTAGTCTATAGGATTCAAAAACCCCCGAATCAAGTCGGCGAGAGCAAGAACTTTAGCAAAAAACTCGAAATCCGCAGAAAACCGCGGCAGCACCGGCACACCAGCCTCCTTTCAGTGTTACTGTAATAACGCGGCCGAACTATGTCGTATCGCGTAGATCAGCAGAAAAGAAACTTACGACAAACGTCCACTGCGGAAGATCGCCCAAAGGAGTCCCATGCCCAGTACCGCAGCCATCAGGTAGCCGATAACCCCCAGCACCTGCACCCGGACGCCGAGGACCTGGAAACTCGGGTCGGCACTTACCAACGCGGAACTGCCCACCACCACGCCGGCGATTACGATCGCGAACGCCATGCGATTGCTTGAGCGGTCCAAGTCTCGGCCCAGCGGCTCCAGATTCTCGTGTCGTATGTGAACCTGCCACCGGCCCGCGGAGAGTTGTTTCAACATCTCACGTAGTTGCTGCGGGGCCGACCGAAAAACGCCCAGCAGATGCCACAGAGTCACCCCCCCGCTACGCAAGGCCCGGACGGGTGAAAGACGATCGCGGACCATCGAGGCCAATCGCGGTTTCAGCAACCCCACCAGATCCAGCTCGGGATCCAGACGCAACGCCACACCCCACACGGTAGCCAAGGACTTGAGCATTAGGACGGCGTCGCGTGGGATGGACACGTCATGCCGCCTTATGGTTTCCGCCATGTCATTGAACATCGATGAGATCTTCAGTCTCTCGAGGGGTTGTCCATGATACTTGTCAACCATTGTTTGAAGATCGCACACCAGTTGTCCGCGGTTGGTGCGCGCCCCCAACGCGCCCATCTCGCCGAGGGCATCGAAGATCAGGTCCATGTCCCGATGCACCGCCCCCAACAGCAGGATCAGAAGGTTGCCGGCCAGCGCGTCGCTGACCACCCCGAACTGCCCGAAATCGATGAGACCGATACGCGCCGGCGGCTTGACCAGGATGTTGCCCGGATGTGGATCGGCGTGAAACGTGCCGATCTCGAGAAACTGCCTTAGATACATGTCTGCCAGCCGCATGGCCAACGCCTTGTGATTGTACCGGGCGCCGTCTTCGTCCAGGGCTTGCTGGAGGCTTTCCCCTTCCAAAGCCTCTAATGTCAGAACGCTCGGTGTGGTGTGCGACCAGATGACCTCGGGGATTTCGATGTGCGGGTCGTCCGCAAACGCTTCACGCAGCCGTGCCGTGGTGGCAGCCTCGTGCATGAAGTCCAGCTCGCGCAGCAAGGCACGCTCGAACTCCTCCGCCAGAGTGCACGGATGGTATTGCCGGGTCTCGGAGACCCAGCGCTCCAACCCTTCTGCCAGCCATTTCAGCAGTTGCAGGTCCGACCGGATCTCCTGCTCGATGTTGGGGCGTCGCACCTTGATCACGACCGGTCGGCCGTCCGTGAGCGTGGCGCGGTAGACCTGCCCGATGGAGCCGGAGGCGATCGGTTCATCGTCGATCGAGCGGTAGGCTTCGGAAAGCGGCGCACCCAATTCCCCCGAAATGGTATCCATGGCCGCCGCCGAATCGAAGGGGGCGACGCGATCTTGCAGCGTCTGCAACTCCGTAAGGATTTCCGGTGGCAAAATATCCGGGCGGGTGGCCAACATCTGGCCCAGCTTGACGAAGATCGGGCCCAGCTCATTGGCCACCAGTCGCAATCGTCGACCGACGCTGGGAGCTTGAGCATCTCCCTTGGCAGTCCCCGCTCGATTCTTGAGCCACAGCGGAACGAACCGCCCCAGGTCGAGTTGGTCCACTATGTGGCCGAAGCCGTGCTGGGTCAGCACCCGCGCGATGCGCTGAAGGCGCTGAAGGCTCTGAACGCTACGTGAAAGTCGCACTGGTAATATTCTAACGCTCACGCTGGATTACGCATGGCCGCTCCGCGCATTCCAACTTCCAACAGACGCGCACTGAGCAACTTGGCCGCCGCATAAGATCATATCGCCAACGGCCGAAAAAATCGCTGTCCGGATTGACCCAAGTCCATCGGCGGCCCGCTGGTGCGGAGGCCACCGAATCCGCCTTCATAGACGCCCCGGGGCGGCAAAAAAAGCGGCTACCATCTTGCACCGGGCCCACCACTGCGGTATAAACAATAACCAACTGGGGTCGAGGCGGAGAAAAGAGGCCAAGCCGGGCGTGCAATTGAGTGATTCCGCGTTTTTATTTTCCGGCTTCCGAGTATAATCGGTCGTGTTGCGTGGTTCAGCAAGGGGTTCAGCAAGGGCTGCGAGTCGGGTTGTCGCCGTATGTAGTCACCGGGTAGTGGTGGCGCGTTCGGCCTTGACCTTGCGAACCGCCGCAGGTAACATGGCACGGACGCGCCTTGATGGGAGGCGGACAAGAAACGCCTCCCGACTCTGCGCGACCAAACAGAGAGAGGCTGATCGGCCCCGGTGAATGGAGGATTAAAGGAATGAAGGCCCCGCGCGCCATTGCAATCACTCTTGCCCTCGTGTTGGCAAACTTCGCGATTGCCCAGGATACGTTCACCGTCAACATCACCCGAGACGGCTCCGGCCCGTTGGGGTTGAACGAGACTTTTCCGTTCGTGATAGAAGGCCAGCTCACCGTCACCGACGGTTCGAATTTGGGACTGGCCTTCTTTGCATTTGATCTTGAAGTCGTTCCCAATGACGGGGGCGACCCCATCAACCTGTCCTTGGCGGTCAACATGTTAGGTGCTCCCGGGGTGTCCGAGTTCGAGAAACCGGCGGGGTACAGCGTCGACTTCACCGGTACTCCAGTGGGCAATGATCTTATTCAGCTCGGCGGCGGGACGAACACCATAAACAACACCGACCCACCGGATTTCCCGGTGGGCGTAAATGTGCCGCAGAATGTGGGCCACGGCGGGATTGAGATGTACGTCGCAAACGAACCGGGATTCGGGTTTACCATCCCGGGCGACGTGGGCAGCGGCGGCCCCTTCAATTACACCTTCCGCATCAAAGAGGGCAGCCTGCACGCCAATGTCATCACGTCGTTCGACGGCAGTGATTATGTGGTCGATCCGGTGAACGCCGTTATCGGTGCTGATGTGCAGTTCGAGGTCGTGCTTTGTGTACCTGTACCTGCGGCCTTTGCGGAGCCGCAAGCGGGCATCTCCTTTGCCAACCGGGCCTGGGACGGCTTCGTCGATGCTCGGCGTGAGAGCAACGACGGAAACACGGTCAACCAGGGCCTGGACACCATCACCATCGAGTTCACCACTGAGATGGAGAACGCGGACGGCGCGCCGATCAGTGCGGCGGCCTTCTCGATCTCCGATACGGCTGGTACCCCTCCGACGATCGATAACGTTACCTCCTCTGACGGGGGCAAGACCGTCACGCTGGAACTGAGCGGCCACATCACCTTGCAGCAGTGGACCACCTTCAGCTTCGATGGACGAGACGCGTGCAGCCAGGCGGGTTTCAGCGGCTCGATCGACATCGGGTTCCTGCCCTGCGACGTGAATCAGGACGGGAGATGCAACCCGCTCGATGTGACCAAGTTCCGCCAGTACGTCAACGACATCATCGAGCCGGACATCGGTATCGAGGACGATTACACCGACATCAATCGCAACGGGTCGACTAACCCGCTGGACCTGACCGGATTGCGTCAGTTGGTGTTTGGCACCGGTCTCGCGACCAAGGTGTGGGCCGGCGAGGTACTGCCGGCGCAGCCGTAGGGACGCTAGCGGGCGGTGGTGCCCGGTCGGCGGCCACAGCCGGTGGCTGACGATTTTAGGGGGTTTTTGGGGTTGTGCTGGTCCGCCGGCACGAGTAAACTCATGTTTATGCTCCTTGATAAGGTTTATGTTCCTTGATAAAGGGGTGATTATCGGGGACGAAAAAAGTTGGAATAAGGTGTTGGCAAAGAACTGGTCGCTCGCTACAATGGGCAGGCCAGTTGGGTAAACTAGAAACCTGGAGAACGCCGGGAGATTGCGGAGACAGGCTCCGAATTCGTTCCCGAGCGAGTGAATGGAGAGATGGAGGCTGTGATGCTAAAACGTTCATTATTGGTTTTGGGGTTGGTGGGTTGCATGTCGGCCTTCGCGTCGGCCGAGGTGTTTGTTGAGTATTGGGAAGTAGGGGCCCCGGGTGAGCCGACCGGGGCTAACGAGGCCATCGTAAGGGACGTGACTGACCTCCCGGTTACCATTCCGTTGCAAATCGGTGTGACCGGCGGTCCACGCGGAGACGGCACGCTACTCGTCACCGGGGCCGATTTCAACTTTAGTTGGCCCGCGGGGTTTAATATGACCAACTTCCAGTGGGATAACGGCAACTTTCCCGAAGGCTTTCTTTTCTGGTTTCTGGACAACTCGCTTCCCGCGCCGGCGCTCGCTATTTCGGGTCCACTTGCGATTCCCGCTGTCATTCCCGTGGGGCCAGCTCCCCAGTTGGCGCTCGCTACTGTGAGCGTATCGATCGACGCATCGGTTTTAGAGGGTGATTACTCCATCACAGCGGTAAGCTTCGAAGACTCCACGAACCCGACGATCAACGACCTCTTCGGTGGAGCGATTGATATTGACCCGGGTAGCAACTCGATTCCGTTCCACATAACTCCGGAGCCCGCGACCTTAGCGTTGCTCGTGTTAGGCGGCTTCACCGCCCTGCGTCGTCGTCGTTCGTAAGCTGCGGCGTTGCTTCTAGGCTAAGAGCGATAAACTTCGAGCGGGTTTCGTTGCATCGCCGAAATCCGCTCACTTTTCTTGATGTATCAGGCTCTCGTTGAAAGACTGTTTCCGAGCGCCTGATTGGGGGGGGAGAGGGAGGCTGTGATATGCTAATACGTTCACTATTGGTTTGGGGGTTGGTGGGTTGCATGTCGGGCTTCGCGTCGGCCGAGGTGTTCGTCGAGTACTGGCCGACAGGGGAAGCGCCGAACGGTGTCAACGACAAGATCGAAGCTGACATCAGCGGGGGCGATGTCAACATGACGCTAAACATTGGCTTGACCGCCCCGGGCGGCGCCACGGCCATGCTCGGTGCCGACTTCGTTTTCAGTTGGCCCGCAGGATTCAATGTGACCAACTTCCAGTGGGATGCCGGTTTTGATCCACTTGCCGGGTGGTTTCCGAACAACAACCTACCCGCGCCGTCTCTCGGCAGCTTTTTCCCGACTGCGGCCATTCCCGTGGGGCCAAGTCCCCAGTTGGCGCTCGCCACCGTGGAGGTCACGGTGGCCGACACTACACTTCCGGGCTCGTACTCGATTGATACCACGCCCACGGTCAAAGATGCCGGTAATAATCCGTTCGTTCTTGACGCGGGCAGTGAATCGATTTCGATCAACGTGACTCCGGAGCCTGCGACCCTGGTGTTGCTCGTGCTAGGCGGCTTCACCGCCCTGCGTCGTCGCAGGTAGACCGCGGCGTTACTCGTAAGAGCGATTAACTTCGAGCGGGTTCGCCGTTGCGGCGGCCCCGCTCGTTTTCTTGATGTATCAGGGCATCCTTGCAAGAAGGCTCCCGCACGAGCTAAGGCGAAGTGGAGGCTGTCAAGATGGTGAGACGTTCGTTATTGGTTTTCGGTCTGGCTGGTTGCATCTCGACGTTCGCATCGGCTGAAGTCTTTGTCGAGTACTGGCCGACTGGCGAGATGCCAAACGGGGTCAATGATCCCATCGACGTCGACGTCAGCAACGGTCCCGTGACCATTAGCATTCAGATTGGCTTGACCGCCCCGGGCGGGCAGACGCAGATGCTCGGAGCCGATTTCGTGTTTACCTGGCCGGCGGGGTTTGATATGGCCAACTTCCAGTGGGATGCAGGTCTTGATGCAAGCGCCGGGTGGTTCCAGGACACTACGCTTCCCGCGCCGGCAATCACCAGCTTCTTCCCGACGGCGCCCATTCCGGTAGGCCCCGACCCGCAGTTGACGCTCGCTACTGTGGACGTATCGATCGAGGTATCGGTCGCACCGGGCACCTACTCCATCGACACTACTCCGACGGTCAACGATGTGGATTTCTCAGAGTTCGTTCTCGACCAGGGTAGCGGCGCCATTGTGTTCAACGTCGGCGGCATGGAGCCGCCCAACACCGGTTCGGGGGGCACCGACGCCGGCGGCGATACCGGCGATGACCCAGGCGACGGTCCCATGGACGGGGATGAACCGGGCGATCAGGGGGAAACCGACCCCGGCAGCGATGACAGCGACACTGGCGATGACGCAGGCGACGGTCCCATGGACGGGGATGGAGAGGACGATACGGCGACTGAGCCCGGTGACGACACCACAGGCGACAGCCCCGACGATGGGACCGGAACCGGTGATGGGGTCGACGACGGCGGAGCAAACATCGACGATCAGACCGCAGACGGGCAAGACAGCCCGGCCGACACGGCAGGCGACGGTGATGAGGTCACCGGCGACGAGGACGGCAACGATGCCGCCCCCGGCACCAGGTCCATCTGCGGAATCGGGATGATCGGCCCGGGGCTCTTCGCGCTCGCCTTCCTTTCGGTTATGAAGCTCAATAGACGACGCGTCTGGTGAAGGCTTGACTCGACCAGGCGTCTACCCGCCCCGTGTGTGACGCACGGGGTGCTGAACGTGCTGTTTCGCCCCAATCCGTTTTCCAGAACCTGGAGGCCGACAATGGAAACGAAAATCCAGTTTTCAGTGTTTCTCGTCAACCGACCCAACGTGCTCACCCAGGTATGTCGCGCCTTGGCAGGAGACAAGATCAACATTCTGGCCATGACCATGATGGACGGACAGGAGCACGGCGTGCTGCGGTTGGTCCCGGCCAATGTCGCCAAGACGCGGGCGGTGTTGAAGAAGCTCAATGCCGCCTTCACCGAGACCGAAGTGTTACTGATTGAGATGCCGAACAAACCCGGCGCCGCCGCCGAGGTCTGTCAAAAGCTCGGTGCCGCCAAGGTCGCCGTCAATTACATGTACTGTAGTACAGCCGGAAGCGGCGGCGCCGTGGGCATCTTCAGGGTCACCGACCCCACCAAGGCCAAACGGGCCCTCGAGGTCAAGCGCAAGAGCAACCGCGACACACGCATGCGCAGACGCCAGCCTGTCATGCGACGTTAGAACTACGGTTCATCCGCGAACGGCGTTGGAGGCACGTTGTTCGATGTCGTCGCTCGGACACCGACGGGTGAGATCCTCACCTCCAAGTTTCTCACGTCCAGCCGGACTCGGGGCATTGTCGTGGACGGCAACGGCGATGATCGCCTGGTCCCTTTGGACGGTCGGCAGTTTCTCGCCGGATTTCCGCCTCCGCCAACGTCTTCCGGGCGCGTTTGACGTCCCGTTTACGCTGTCGATCGGTGCGGGGTGTTGGTGTCACAGTTGTGTCACTGGATTGAGACTGGCGAGACTCGTCGGCTTCGGCCAATCGCACGCAGATCAGCCAGGTTTACGTCATGCGTCCCCGGCAGGGCTCGAACCTGCAACCTTCGGCTCCGGAAAGGTGCCAGGGTAATGACACTAAGGCCGTAACCTCGTTTTTGATACTACCAGGGCGGATAGGTCTCTGCAAGTATTGCGTCGATTGTGGCCAATTGCACCCCGTTTCGGGTAGACTACCCGCTAGGAGTCTGTCGGACTTCTCGTAACCGTTTTGGGAGGTCCGGCTGGCGTTGCGGGCGGCGGGCCGTTTGGGTTTCTGGGCGCGTCGCCCGAATCTGGAATTTCTACGCTCGGTTTGACCGGGGTTGTCGGAATCAAGCCGTTTCCGCACGCGCGGCGGACTTCCCCATACCTCTTCAGGCTGCTTTCAGTGCCCAGAGCCTTTTGACGTTGTACGCCAAGCACACCAGGTTCCACTCGCCACGTACCTTCTCGACGCCGGGAAGCAAAGTTTGTCGATAGCCCATGACGTGTTTGATAATGCCGAACACGGGCTCGACCGTTTGCTTGCGTTTGGCGTAGACCTTCTTGCCGGCTTCGGTCTTCAGCTTTCGCTGCATGGCGCGAAGGCGAGGGTCTTTGACCTTTCGCCCCGGCTTGTCCGTGGCAGACTTCGGACGGTAGTCGTAATGCCCGCGAAGCGGGTTTAAGCGACTTTGTCGTCTCTTGGTGTTGCCATCATCGCGACCGACGGCCACATACAGGTCGCGGGCTGATCCTGTAACCGTTCGATGGCGTCTGCGTTCACGTAGCCTGCGTCCGCGAGCGCTTTGTTCATCTTGCCGATCGACTCAG
>JAZGDL010000469.1:0-7332 GCA_036477795.1 Phycisphaerae bacterium | reverse complement strand
CGCGTCATTGCAGCACTTCCTGGGCAGACCCGAAGCTATCGAGAGCATTCTGGCAGCCAGAGAGCGCAAGCCCGACGGCGTAGCCATCCGGACCATTCACACCCGCATCCTGCTCGAATCCGCCGACTCTACGCAACTCGAAGAGGCCCCGCACGAAGCCATGTACGCCGACAAAACCGCGCAGGGACGAGACGCCAAAGCCAAACGAATCCTCGCGATGGCCTATCTACGCGCCAACCAACCCGCTAGAGCCGTCACTCACGCGGAAGCCGCCCTGCGCCTGGGCGACCTTGAAGCAATCGATCATCTGATCATCGCTATTGCCAAGGGCCGCCTCGGCCAAACGGGCGACGCCCGCGCGCACCTGAAATCTGCCGAAAACGCCTGGCCGGATGAACTTCAGAACAAGGATGGCCACATCGCTTCTGCCCCCGGAGGCGTGCTCTGGTTCGAAACAGCGGAGGAATTCAATCGCCTCCGCGCCCAAGCCCGTCAGGCCCTCGCTAAGGACCGGTGAAGGCGACCTGAAACGCGGCGAAGTCACCTAGGTCTACGTCTCGATCACCGTTGGCGTCGGCACAACTGCACCCCGGGGAGAACTCTCCGCCGGGACCTGTGATGCAGTTTACGAACAAACCGTAGTCTGTCAGAGTGACAATACCGTCGCTGTCGCAGTCTCCGGGCAGGCGAAGGTCCAGTGCGATTCGAAAAATGCGCCCATCTATCCCCGGGCCCCGGGTGCCATGCTCCATGATGAGCAGATTGCCATACGGGTCAACCTCGGCATCGAGCGGATGAAAGAACCCCTTGGCGAAGATCGTCGGATTTCCAGTCGGCCTGTCCGGATCAGACCGGTCCAGAACGATGCGAACCACATCCATTCCCACGCCGCCAGGATCGTCACGTTCGTAGTCGAATCGAGTGATAAAGATGTTCCCCGAAAACTCAGGCCCCCAAGGTCCGCACGCGGGATAAAAGTCCAGCCCGTCAGCGGAGGTTCCGCATCCAAGGGTTACCACTGGGGGGACGAAATCTTCCAGCGCTGGCTCGTGAGGAAACCCGTGGTGTGCGCCGGGAATGATGATGTGCAGCTCGTCCGGTAACAATGGGCTATCGCGACCGTTGTCCCCCACCCATATGCGTTGCTGCTCATCAATCGCGATCCCGAAAGCGTTGCGCAGTCCATACGCGTACACTTCCACCGGCGAGTCAAAGTTTATGGGGTCAAGGTCAACGCGAAGCAACGTAGCAGCGGGTACCGGAATGACATCGTCTTGCTCGCCGCCGTCGGTGCGTGAGCCCATGCCGACATACAGCGTGCGACCGCTGATGGCAATCTGGTCATTGTGATGATCGGCATTGGGTAGGTCGGTGACGAAACGCTGCTGTGTCTCGTAGCAACCGTCTTGATCCTGGTCGATAAGCCGCGCGAGGAATCCGGAATTCTCCGTGCCATTGTTGGATGACGCGTACAGGAAGCCATCAGCGTCAAACCCGATGCCGAGCAGCAGCGATCCAACGCCGATCGCCACGACATCAGGTCCACCAGCAATCCCATCCGGGCCATACTCAAAGGCGAGGATTGCACCATCAAGAGTGGCCACGTACAACCGGCCGTCCGGGCCGAAGGTGATCTGCGTCGGATGCGCAAGCTCCGACGCCTCCTGAGTGATTTCAAACCCGAGCTCCAACACGATCGGATTGGCCCGCATCGACGCGACGCTGAGGGCTGCTGTCAACACGAAAGCGTTCGATGTGAACGGAAATGTCGTCACTGTCCTATGCGCTCCTTGACTCTTCTTGACCGACATTTCCCATTTCTACCTGCACAAGCCGCTCCCGCGCAAGCGAGAGCGGAACGCCTTCGCGGAATCCTTGCTTTTCACTGCCGGATGGCGTCCTCAAGCTACCTAGGGCATGGCTCCCACGGCCCGCTGGGCATTGATCCAGGCATCCTCAAAGGAGCCCACCGCTCACCCGTAACCGGGTCCAGGGCGATTCCTTTCGGGGACTCCAACACCCTTGTGACGAGGTCTTCAACGGCGGATCCGTCCACGTTGCCACGCTGGATTTTGCCGGTGAACGAATCAGTCCAGTACATTGTATCACGGGCCGAAGTTTTGGTGTAGATCGAATCGGGCGGAATGAGGCCCATTGCATGTTCAAGGTCGGGCTATGAACGGATGGAGAGCAGAAGCTATCGACGCAACGCCCCGAAGCCCCGCCATCTCCGCGCCTCAGATTATCGAAGAATTCCGGCAGATTCAGAAGCTCATTTACGACGACCGGCCGTACACGTTTCTCTGGCACAGGCCGATAATGTGGGCGTTCAACAGCCGGATTCGCGGCGTCGAGTTCAGCCCGCTTGGGGTCACCGGCTTTCACCCCGGGCCGCGAGCCTGGTGGGTACCCAAGGAAACCGACTGACCGCCTCTCCTCCCCGTCATGGCGGCTGATCCGGACCGGCTTCGCTGCGGACAACTTTGATCCGGCCTCGTCCCGTTGTGTTCTACGGGGGAATCTGATAAAATCGACCTAAGCTGAAGATGGGCTGGTTCGCGCACGGGACGCAAGCCATGAGGGATGCCAGGGCACGATCAATCAGCACAGCGAAGCGTCAGATGATACAAGTCACGATAGCCCCATCGGGGCGGGTTGTCCTCACGGTTGTAGCTGTATGTGCGGCTGCGACGCTCTGGCACGTGAATGAGCCAGCGGGGGCGGGCGGACAACCGCGCCGAACTGATGGAACAGCGCAGGACCAATCGTTACCCTGGAAACACACTTCCATCGCCCACGCGGGCACGGGCTTTCCGGATTGCAATGAAAACGATATCCCGGACGAGGAGGAGCGCGTTGCGGGCATCGAGTTGTTCGTCTGCAACAGAGGATCGGACAGCGTCTCTCTATTCGACCTGAACACGGGCAATGCCCTCGGCTTCTTTGTTCCCCCTGGCGGTGGGCCGAACTTCTCCCTGGATTTCGCCCACCATGTCGAGTTCAGTGCGAATGGGAATGTATTCATCTCCAGCACGTTAACGAATAGCGTCATTGAGTTCAACGGCGTAACGGGCAATCTGGTTCGGTTCTTTTCGGACTCAGACCTCGAATTGCCGGCTGGTCTGCTATTCCTTGATATGGACACGCTTCTAGTAGCGAGCTGGGGGAACGATCGGATCCTTGCGCTAGATGTCTCGTCTGAACACTTTTCGACATTCGTGCCGTATCAGGAAGGCGGGCTCGTAGGCCCGACGGACATGCTTTTAACCCCTTGGGGCACTCTGTTGGTCGGGAGCCAAAGGGGCAATTCACGTATTATCGAGTTTGGCCTGGATGGTAGTTTCATCCGCGTCTTCGTCGACTCCACACAACTCGGCGCGTCGCCAACCGGTATGGTCTTCGACGCGCAGGATGATCTTCTCGTTGGCGTCCATCTGCAGAACAGAATACAGCGGTATCACGGAACAGCGACTGATGTCGCCCAACCTCTGGATGATTTTGTAGAGCCGGACGTCTTCGGACTCGCTGGACCGCAGGGTTTGGCTTGGGGGCCGGACCGTCAGCTCCTCTATGTGGCGAGCGATCGGACGGGCGCAACGGGCAAGATCCTCATCTTCCAGGCGGACGACGGGACATTGGTTCAATCTCTGCCGATTGTCACGAGTGACCCCGAGTTCGTTGATAGGCCGCATTATTTGGGTGTTCGTCCGACACGCATCATCCGAGATTGTCAACCCAACGGAATTCTCGATGTCTGCGATATCGCCGATTGCCCCGCCGGGGACTTGACCTGTCAGGACTGTAACGAGAACGGGATTCCGGATGCTTGCGACATCGAAAACAAGA
The DNA here is from genome assembly GCA_036477795.1 of Phycisphaerae bacterium. GTDB lineage: Bacteria > Planctomycetota > Phycisphaerae > UBA1845 > UBA1845 > JAZGDL01. The sequence continues at coordinate 3,486 of JAZGDL010000469.1, read as the reverse complement.
CAAGTGAGGATTGTACTTTCAACGACGTGCCGGACGACTGTGAGCCGGATTGCAACGACAACGGTAGGGCGGATAGCTGTGATATCCTTTTCGGCTCTGCTCTCGATACGAACCAAAATGGAGTTCCGGACGAGTGCGACGACCTGTCCGTCCTGTTCGTCGATCACAGTTCAACAGGTGCGAACAACGGAACGAACTGGGCCAATGCGTTCGTCAAATTACGGGATGCTTTCGACGCTACAGGCGCGGCCAACGGCAGAGTCAAGGAAATCCGGGTGGCAGAAGGCGTTTATCGCCCGGCGCCGCCTGGCGGTAGTCAGGCGGCAACGTTTGAGTTGATTCATGGTGTTGATCTCTATGGCGGCTTCGCGGGTCTCGCGAACCCCGACACCCCTGATGAACGCGACATCGAGGTCTTTCGGAGCATCCTGAGCGGTGACCTGAATGATGACGATACCCCAGGAGGCGGGAAGACGGACAACGCATTCCACGTGGTTACGGCACGCGCTCCCGTTATCGCGGCCATCCTGGATGGCTTCACGATTACGGGCGGAAACGCCAGTGGATCGACATTCTCCGATAGTATTGGCGGTGGCATATTTAGCGATGGAGGGAGTCCCACCATCCGAAATTGCTCAGTCCAGGGAAACTCGGCGTCACGGGGAGGTGGCATGGCAAACATCGGAGGAGCCATGCCACTCGTAGAGAGCTGTCGCTTCTCCCAGAATACTGCGACCAGTTTCAACGGAGGTGCATCCTTGAGCTTCAATGGCAGCTCGTCGCAATATGTCAACTGCGAATTCGTTGAAAATCGGGCAAACCAGAACGGTGGGGCTATCTCGAACGGATCCGCAACGTCTCTATTCGTGAATTGCCTTTTTGTTGGGAATCGGGCCGGGCAACAAGGAGGCGCGATCCATCTATTCAACCAAGGGGATCTGACGTTGGCGAACTGCACGCTCAGCGCAAACCACGCTGATATCCAAGGCGGCGGGATATACGCCGACAGCGGTACGTCAACGGTAGCCAACTGTGTGTTCTTCAGTGACAGTGCGGATGAGGATGCGGAGATCGCCGGCGATACCACGGTGACCTTCAGCCTAGTCCAGGGCGGCTTTGCGGGTATAGGCAATATTGACGCCGACCCAATATTCGTGCGCGACCCCGACGACGGTGGCGACGGCTTCGGCGACGATCCAAGCACGCCCGACGTGGATGAGGGCGCCAACGATGACCTCGGCGATCTGCGTTTGCTAGTTGACTCACCAGCCATCGATGTCGGCAGCAACGAAGCCGTGCTCGATATGAGTACGGATCTTGACGGTGCTAACCGAATCATTGACGGCGATAGCGATGGTTCGCCTGTTGTGGACATCGGCGCATACGAGTTCATTCCCGCCTCCACGGAGGACTGCAACGAAAATGGCCTACTTGATATCATGGAGATATGCCCGCCGGGAGATGCGACATGTCCGCCTCCCAAAGGTTGCAAAGAATGTGACTGCAACGGAAACGGAAAGCTGGACTGCTGTGAGCTCGATTCACCTGAGTGCGGTCTTCCTCTTAACGCACGTTTAGGAAGACTGAGCGTGTGGATCGGGGAGCAGGACGAACTCTGGTCGACCGAGGCAAACTGGTGTCCACGGGAGGTGCCCGACAACACGCGAGACGGGAAACAATATACGGTTCGCATTGGACCGGATGCCACAGTTCGTTTGGAGGAACATGTTAGCGTTTCAAAACTGAGGCTCAGCGAAAGCGCCGCGCTGCTCATCGAGGCCAATGGAGGACTCGAGGTTGAGGACGAGGACGGTTTGGAGAATCTCGGACAAATCACGATGAACACTGCGAACGTTGAAGTGCAGGCAGGCGGTAAGGTTACGAACGATGGCATAATCAAGATAGGAGGCGCTGGAGGCCAAGGAGCAAGGTTTTTCCCGCGTGAAGACTCGCCGGAGATGACGCTGATGAGTCGCAGCGGAAACGGTAAGGTTATGCTCGAGAGTGATACTGCGGAACTTGGCTTCGGCACAGAGATCGAGACGAGACGAATCGAGAACATGGAAGGACATATCATCCAGGGAGCCGGGCAAATAAAGGGGATAGTACACAACGCTGGGTTAATCCTTGCGGATGGGGCTATTGGAAGTGGGATACTCAAGTTCGATCGTTTCGACAAACTCAATCAGGGGACAATCCAGACAGTGCGTGGCGGGGAAGTCGTGGTAGTCGGTCTGATACATAACGTTGGTGGTGCAATCGTTGCTGCAGATGGACCAATCTTCCTGAAGAGGGAGGATGGGTTTAATGCGACTATCGTAGGCGGCACGCTGAGAGTCGACCCGAGGTCGTCTCCAATCACGCTGAGTGGCGAGGCAACCATTAAAAACCTACGCATTGAAGGTCGAGTCGTGGTGGCGGATGAAGAGACGGCGCTGATCGAAGGTACGATTGACAACGACGGGAGCCTTGAAATCTCCGCTGAAGAAAGCAAAATAGTCGCAATTGGCGAAGAAGTCCTGCTGACGGGTGCGGGCACCCTCTTTCTGAACACGGCTGAGTCTATACTGGAGAGTAGCCAGCTCCAGAAAACTCCGACCCTCCTCATCAACGACGTCGGCCATACGATCGCGGGCATTGGCAGCATTCGGGCTGACATCGTGAACAACGGCACGATTCAGGCCTTCTCACGCATCGGCTCCGTTGACGATCTCCAGATTGTCCCGGTCTCCACGTTCGAGAACAACGGGACAATGCTGGCGTCCCGGCCTGTAACAATGCGGCTGGATGGTCCGATCCACAACACGGGTGTCATTACGGCAACAAGCGGTGGGACGGTCGTGATCAACGCCAACGTCACCGGAACCGGTGGGCTTCGAGCGGCGGGAGGTACGATTCAGATCGAAGTCGATGTCGCTGGCAGCGGCCTTTTGATGGCCGATAACGGCACGGTGATCATCAACGACGTGGATACAACGTTCAGCAAGGTCACCATCGCTGGCTTCGGCCTGAAGTCCGAGCTACTGGTCGACGGCGATGCACAGATCAACATCTCCGAGGCGTTGGAGGTCAGTGGGGTTGGAACCTACAAGGCTGTTGAATTCCCGTCCGACCCGCTCACCGCCGCATTGACGGCGGAAAGTGTGCTAGGAACCGGTTCCTGCCCCATCATAGCCTTGACCGGCTCCATGAGCCTGACCACAACGGGCGACTTCGAAATCGGAACGAAATCATCAGACCAGATGGCGGTCGGCGGCTGCGACCCGCCCGGCTTTCCCGGTATGACGGCTGGCGAAACGAGTCAAATGCAGATCGGCGGCAACTTTCTGATCTATGAAAGTGCAATCATCGAGTACACGTCATCGATACCCATGATGCTGGCCGGCGACTTCGTCAACCAGAGCGTGAGGCCGGACCTGTTCCACTGGGAATCGGGCGGCTTGATCCTCAACGGTATCGCAGCCGAAGCGCGGACATTAGAAAAGT
>JAZGDL010000468.1:0-8999 GCA_036477795.1 Phycisphaerae bacterium | reverse complement strand
AGGCCGAACACATCCGTCCGCTGATCGAGCACCGATCGCTTGGCCTGTTCCGGGGCCATGTAGTCCGGCGTGCCCTGAATACGTTCCTTGGCATGCAGCATGGCCGAGCTCTGGCCGTAGTCGATCAGCTTGATCTGATCATCCGGTGTCACGATCAAGTTGCCCGGTTTCAGGTCGGCGTGCACGTAGCCCAGATGATGCATGGCGTGCAACCCGTCCGCCGCTATCCGAAAATAATCCAACAACTGCGGAAGATTCCAGCGGAACTGGCTGCTGCCCATGTCGATCCCCTCCACGTACTCCATCAGCAGCACCGCCGCCTGCACGCGGAGACGCTTGCGGATGTAGAGCAGGTCGTACACCTTCCGCAGCACCGGATGGTCCAGCGTCTGACCGGTCATCTGCTCAGCCCGAAGCTGTTCCACGAACTTTTTCTCGTCCGCATCATTCAGCTCGACGTGCTTGGCCGTGCGCAGCTCTCCGGTGTGAATGTGCTCGACGCAATAGAGCCGGCTGTTGGCACCACGACCGACTTCACGCACAATGCGGTAATCTGGAAGAAGCAGGCTCATAGGGTGACCCACTTAAGCGGTCAGCGATCAGCGGTCAGCAGTCAGCAATCAGCCAGATCGCTGACCGCTGACTGCTGACTGCTGAAAGCTGAAAGCTGACTGCTGATGGCTAAACGCTTACCACCTGAGTATACGAGCCTGGCTGCGCCGTGGTCAAACCTCCAGTACCAACTCGCGTGCTCGACTACGCTTATGGCCGCTGGGCACACGCGCTGTCGACTCACCGACGTTCGAATCGATGGTCGTCAACGTCAGAAAGGTGATCTCCGGCGGACAGCGGAATCGGCAGTGTATAGGACCGGACATCCCGATCCCGGCGCTCACGTGTACGCGGGTGCCGCCAACGCGATGCAGACCTCGAGACATTCGCGTGGGAATGCGGTCATTGGTGAACAGGCACCCGATGCCCGGCAAGCGGATCTGCCCGCCGTGGGTGTGGCCCGATAACACCAATCCAACCCGGTCGGACGCCAGATCAAAGACGGTTGACGGATAGTGGGCCAGCATCACCACCGGACCGTCCGCGGGAACCCCGCTAAGGGCCGCCCCCGCATCGCCGAACTTACCCTCTGACTGGTCCACGCCCGCCAGATACAGCGACAAGCCCTTCACCTTGATACACACGTGTTCATTGTCAAGCCAGCGAAAAGGCAGTCCCGGCTGTCTGGCCAGCCGGGGACGATCATGGTTCCCCATGACCGCGTAGGTCCCCAGCGGCGGGGCGATCCCGTCGAACAAACGCCGGCACATGTTCGCGGCGTGGCGCCACTTGGCGGGAATGCTGCACAGGTCACCGGTCACCACCAGCAGGTCGTAGTCCGGCTGCAAGAGTCGCCATCGGACCTGGTCCAGAAGATCGTTCCAGCGCCGAAAGTGAAAATCCGAGACATGGGCGATGCGGACCCCCCCGCCGCAATCGTCCAGACCCGGCAGCGGTACATCATACGTCCGTACCGCGAGCCCTTCGCCAAACACCATCGCTTCTTTCCCCCATTTGCAGCCAACCGCGCATGCGCCCCGCTCGCCGCGCGTACCTTCACCATACAATCTGAACACGCCACCTGAGCATCACAGCGCTGTTATAGGTCGTGGGTCTCCACCCCAAGCCCACGGATTGCAATCCGTGGGTCCGTCGAACCACAGCTTAACGCTCTTCATCAATGGTTGCTGACCATTGTAGCGCTCTCACATGAGTTGGTTGGCAGGGCCCGCTAGACGCGGACCATTCGTCAACCCCGCTGGAAGAGCTGGGTCGACAAGTAGCGCTCTCCGCTGCTGGGAAGCACCACCACAATGAACTTGCCTTTGTTCTCGGGCCTCAACGCCACCTGATTGGCCGCAAACAGCGCGGCGCCCGACGAAATCCCGCAAAGCAGCCCCTCTTCCTTGGTGGCCCGGCGGGCCCAGTGGAACGAATCGTCATTCGTTACCCGAATGACCTCATCGATCATACTCATATCCAGCACTTCAGGCACAAAACCCGCGCCGATACCCTGAATCTTGTGAGGCCCCGGCTTAATCGGTTGGCTCTCACGCGTCTGCGTGATGACCGGAGAATCCACCGGCTCCACTGCGTAACACTTGAACGACGGTTTCTTCTTCTTGATCACCTGCCCCACACCGGTGATGGTGCCGCCCGTCCCGATGCCCGACACCAGGATGTCCGCTTTGCCGTCCGTATCCTCCCAAATCTCCACGGCCGTGGTCTTGCGATGCACCTCCGGATTAGCCGGATTATTGAACTGCTGCGGAATGAACGAACCCGGCGTCTCCGAGGCCAATTTCTCAGCAGCCCGTATCGCCCCCGGCATGCCCTCACCCGCCGGAGTCAGCACCAGATCAGCCCCCATAGCCTTGAGCAGCGCTCGGCGCTCCGTCGACATGCTCTCCGGCATGGTCAGTGTCAGCTTGTATCCCTTGGCAGCGCACACGAACGCCAGGGAAATCCCCGTGTTGCCCGACGTCGGCTCGATGATCACGGTGTCTTTGGTGATCTTGCCGTCTCGCTCCGCCGCCTCGATCATCGACATGCCGATCCGGTCCTTCACGCTGGATAACGGATTGAAAAACTCCAGCTTTGCGTACACCGTGGCCGGCGCGTCAATGATTCTGTTGATCCTGACCAGTGGCGTTCTGCCAACGGTTTCAACGATATTGTCAAAAAGACGGCCCATATCAGTCCTCCATCATGTCATACGATTCGCACAGGTTAACCTAACTAAGCCAACGGCGTCAGATCGCTGGACCCTTATTAAAATCCCTTCTCGGTCCTCTCGAGTGCCGAGAAAGGATTCTCGGCACAGCATATGGTCGCACTATTTATAAAACGCAGCACTAGGCTAACGGCCTCATCCGACACATGTCAATCGATCCGCTCGGGCAGCATGCTTTTCCCGTCCAGACTCAGCCGCCAGGATCCCACGCCAAGCACCTCACCCTCTGCCACAGCGACAATCAGATAGGACTTCAGCGGCCAGGCCGTCTCCACATCATGGGCCGACGGTTCCAGGGACCCATCGGTGTGCGAATGATAGAAGCCCACCACTCGGGCCCCGCCGGCCCGGCTCCTCCGCAGAGCTTCAAACGCCGTCTGCGGATCAATCTCATAGCGCCGTCGCCGGTCATCGGCCGAAACGTTCGCCGCCGCCTGCACCCGCTCAACAACATGGACGTCCCCCTCCACGCGCCCGATCAACAATCCACAGCACTCCTCAGGCCAGCACGCCGCTGCAGCGCCTTCGATTATCTCAATCAGTGATCGATCAACCCGCAGCATCACACGCCCAAGTTCCCACCCCAACTACGAAAAGGCTATAACAGAAACCTGTGGAACCGGCTTTCCAGTGCTTCGTCACAGTTCGATTGCAAGCCCACGGATTCGAATCCGTGGGTTTCGCAGTGACTTTGTCGTTTGGCAGACGCCGGAACCATAATCTCCGCTCCATCATCCCATACTCCAACCCACAATTCGAACATTGACGCGCCACTAGACCATGACACAATACGTGGATGACGTCCGTTATTCCACGCTGCGGGACAGCGACACAGCGTTAACTGCCTGCCAGACAATACCTTGCACCGATTACCGCTCTGCCCCGGCGGCGCCGGTGTTGCTCAAAAGCAACGTGTCCACACAACCGGCAGTGAGCAGCCGCAAGACGCAGTTTGAGAATGCAAACCATAAACCGCGTCCCAACATCGGTTCAGGGGCCCCAGAGCGAGGAACCGGTGTCGGCACCGCGGTGGTATCGGCCTTGCTCATCATCACCCGTCCGCTTAAGGAGTTTGGGTAACGATTCCGAGGTGACCAGCTACTTTGGCCCCCGGTCGTGCTACAATAGAGCGAACGGAAGGGGTGGACCTGTGGGACCGGCTTTCCAGCCGGTCAGACGACAGGCTGGAAAGCCTATCCCACAAACTAAGGAAGGAAGCGATCAATGAACGAAGAAACCTTTCAACGCAAGCTCGCCGAACTCGTAGCCGAGATCGGCACACTGCCCGAAAACGACCGTGAACGCCTGGAGCACCTCGCCCAGCAGACTAAAGAGCGCCACCAACAACTCAAGGCAACCGTAGGCCAGCTTCAGGACAGCATCGATTTCCTGAGGCTATCGATCAAGTACATGCTGTTCGACCTGGAGGCCACCCGCCGCGAAAACGCCCAGCTTAGGAAAATGCTCGAAGACGATTCCGAGTGAGCACAGCCCGGGCACAGCCAAACGGATTGGGGATTGCGGATTGGGGATTGCGGATTGACGATTGACGATTGACGATTGGGGATTGTGCGTTCCCCTTCGTGCCTTCGTGCCTTCGTGCCTTCGTGCCTTCCTCCCCCTTCGTCCCTCCATCCCTTCCGCACCATGTCACCCGAAGTGGCTTGCCGTTTGGCAGACGCCCCGGGAACCGTCAACGATCCCAAACGACCCCACCGCAACCGTACCCCGCTCACTTCGTCCCTTCGTGCTTTCATCCCTTCCCCAGACAATCCCCAATCCCCAATCGTCAATCGTCAATCGTCAATTCTCCCTTCGTCCCTTTCCTCTCCCTCTTTAGTTTTCCGTGGGGAGCATTCCGCCATCGCCGCAGCCCGCCCTTGGCCTGCGCCATAGGTCGATGTATATACTAGGACGTTCCGTATCCCATTTGGACAGAGCGGCAATAAGGAAAGGGAATTCGGAGGCGATCCCATGAATAACCGAATGCACGTTGTCAGGACCATTGGTTGTACGTTGGCGGTGAGTCTGGCGTTTTCGTCCTACGCCCATGCCCAGGATGCTGGCGCCACGCCATACAAACTCAATCCGGGCAGCACCTTCCAGACCGGCTGCTTCCCCCCATGCCTGTGCCCGCTCTCGCAGGAGTTCCAGCTTCGAGGGAGCTTCAGCCGGAGCTTCATCGGTTCGAGTTTCTGGTTCGACCATTACGTACTCAGCGATATCGCCTGGGAGGTGGTGATGAAAGATGCCTCTCATCCCCCGCTGCCCATTGTCGGGTCCGGGACCTACCAGATCGGCGGTGATTTCGCCCTGGCCCATCGGCTGAAGCTGGACCTGCGGATCGGTGACAACCCACCGCAGCACTTTGACAGCGGGCTGGTTGTCGGTGGCTCCGAGTTCCCCGACTTCAAAATCATGGTATCGATGAACGACATGTTCTGCTACGACACGGTGATCGTCGTGGACGCTTCACCGGTAGGCGCCTGCTGTCTGCCTAATGCCGCAGGCCTGCCCTCTTGCATCATCACCAGCAGGAAGGAGTGCTTCAACGAAGGCGGCGCCTATCAGGGCGATGGTACCCTCTGCCCACCCCCGGACAGCACGGTACCTTGCGGACCGCCCACCGGGGCCTGCTGCCTGAACGATTCGGTCGGTAACGCTTCCTGCTTCGTAAATACCGAAGAGAAGTGTGCCGACGAAGGCGGCGCCTACCAGGGCGACGGCACTACCTGCCCACCCCCGGACAGCACGGTACCTTGCGGGCCGCCCACCGGGGCCTGCTGCCTGAACAATCCGGCGGGCAACGTTTCCTGTTTCGTGGGTAGCGAAGAACAGTGTTTCAATGAAGGCGGTAGCTACCAGGGGCACGGCACCACCTGCCCGTCCGATCCCAACGTGCCCTGCGGCGCTCCCTGCGCCCTTTTCTGCCCGGCCAGCCAGGGCTGCTTCTCCGGCTGCGGCGTGCTGGTCCAGGGCGCCGAGTGCGTGTTGTTCAAGGCTGATTCGGGCGGCCTGTTCATCCTCAGCAACCTGGGAGGCTTCGGCGTGGGGGACAAGGTGTCGGTCACCGGCTGCCACGATCCCGACTGCATCAGCCACTGTATGCAAGGCAACGGCTGCATAGTAAACAACAACACCATTGAGCCCTGCGGGCGGGTCTGCGGCGGGATCCAAGGTCTTCCGTGTGACCCGGGTGAGTTCTGCAAGCTGGGCGTCGGCCAGTGCTGCTGCGATTTCCAGGGTATCTGCACTCCAATCCCCACCGGATGTTTCGACGTCTGGGACCCGGTGTGCGGTTGCGACGGGGTGACCTACGGGAACGAGTGTGAGGCTGACGCCGCCGGCGTCTCCATCGACCACCTGGGCGAATGCGAGTCCATTTGCCACCCCTCCAACGATGGTTCCGCGTGCGTTCCGCTGGCCTGTTCTGCCATACCGGAGGATCGATGCATTGCCACCGTGGTGCACCTGGATATTGGCACCGGGGCGATCACCGCGGTGGTGTGCGAGTGCTTGGATTTCAACCTTTGCCACGTCGAGTTCGGGGATGCCACCCCCTTCCCGGTCGGGATCTGCCTGGATGGCGGCACCTGTGAGGTGATCGGGACCGATACGGATAACGACGGAATCGATGACCTGTTTAGGGCTGAGTGCGTGCCGTCCGGGGCCTGCTGTTTGCCTGTTGTCGCCGGCCTGCCCCCATGCATCATCACCACCGAAAAGAAGTGTTTCAACGAAGGTGGCGCCTACCAAGGCCACGGCACCACCTGCCCACCTGACGGCACCGTACCTTGCGGGTCGCCCATCGGGGCTTGCTGCCTGAACGACTCGGTGGGCAACGTCTCCTGTTTCGTCGGCACCGAGCAGATGTGTCACGCCGAAGGCGGGGCCTACCAGGGCAACGGCAGCACCTGCCCACCTGACGGGACCGTACCTTGCGGGCCGCCCACCGGGGCCTGCTGTTTGAACAATGTCGCGGGTGACGTCTCCTGTTTCGTGGGCAGCCAAAAGCAGTGTCTCAATAAAGGCGGCGCCTACCAGGGCGACGGGACCACTTGCCCGTCCGATCCCAGCGTGCCCTGCGGCGTTCCGTGCAACCTGTTCTGCGCGTTCAACCAGAGCTGCTTCTCCGGCTGCGGCGTGCTGGTCCAGGGCGTGGAGTGCGTGCTGTTCCGGAGCGATTCGGGCGGTCTGTTCATCCTCAGCAACTTGGGAGGCTTCACCGTCGGGAACCGGGTGTCGGTCACCGGCTGCCACGATCCCCACTGCATCAGCTTCTGTATGCAAGGCAACGGCTGCATCGTAAACAACACCATCGAGCCCTGTGGGCAGATCTGCGGCGGAATCCAAGGTATCCCGTGTGATGATCCCGCCGAGTTCTGCAAGCTGGGCATCGGCCGCTGCTGCTGCGATTTCCAGGGCATCTGCACGCCGATGCCGAAGGGATGTTTCGACGTTTGGGACCCGGTATGCGGTTGTGACGGGGTGACCTATGGGAACGAGTGTGAGGCTGACGCTGTGGGCGTCTCCATCGACCATTTGGGCGAGTGCGAAACCGGAGCTTGCTGTCTGCCTAATGCCGCAGGTCTGCCCTCCTGCGTCATCACCACTCAACATGAGTGTCTCAACGAAGGCGGCGCCTACCAGGGCCACGGGACTACCTGCCCGTCCGATTTCACCACTCCGTGCGGTGTCCCGGCGGGTGCCTGCTGCTTCTCGGCGCCGGGCGATCCTAACGCGGTCTGCTCCGTCACGACGGAATTGGAATGCGTCGTCAACGGCGGCCGCTACCAGGGCGACAACACTCCGTGTGATGCCATCCTGTGCCATCTGCCGCCGACCGGGGCCTGCTGCGTGGAGAACGCTGCGGGCAACGCCTCGTGCTTCGTCGGCACGCAAGAGGAGTGCTCGGCAGAGGGAGGCGTTTACCAGGGCGAGGGCACTACCTGTCCCACCGACGCCGCCACCCCCTGCGGCGGGACCTCCGGGGCTTGCTGTTTCTCATCCGATGATACGTCGCATCCTCATTGCCTGATCAACACCTTCGACGCCTGCATCGCTGAAGGCGGAATCTATCAGGGCGACGACACGGTATGTGAACCCAATGTATGTAACTGCTGTTTCGAGGATGGTACTTGTATCAATATGCCGGGAGACGTCTGCACCGCGGAGGGTGGAACGCTTCGCGGAGATCCAGCCATCCCCACGGTTTCCCAATGGGGCCTGGTCATAACGGTGTTGCTCGTGCTCACGTGCGGCACAGTAGTGTTCGGCCGTCGTCGGGCGCCGAGCGTAATCTAGCGTCCTGGAGCCGCGCCGCCTACAAGGGGCGGCGCTACACAGCAGAGCGAGCATCGCTTGACAAATGTAGCGCCACCCCTTGTGGGTGGCGCGCTGCGCGAACGGGAGGTGATGCGACGCGTAGTTTACGTCTCCCGAGCGCGGTGTGATGGGGTGTGCACGGCGTCCACGGCGGAATCGGCGAGGGGGGCTACCGACCAGGCCCTACCGACCAAGCCCCAAACACGAGGCGCCAAACACCGGGGCGCCGCCCACAAGGGGCGGCGCTACAGAGGAGACGAATCGATGGATGCGAAACGCTCCCAATTCAAGACATGGGGGCGGAACCGTTCAGTCCGCCTTCGCGGGTTCGATTATCGCGAGCACGCGCCGTATCATGTCGTGATCGCCGCACGTTCCGGGACCACACCCTTCACCGATGCGAGAGTGGCTGAGAAGACCTGCGAATTGATCATTTGCGGGGCTGGGGAGGCCGGTGCCTATCTCGGTGCCTATTGCCTGATGCCCGACCATCTCCACCTCCTGATCTCTCCGGATCGCAGCGCGATGACGCTCGGTGAACTCGTCGGGCGGCTGAAAGGTCTTACCACGAATGAGAGCTGGAAGTTGAGGTGGACAGGCACACTTTGGCAGAAACGGTTCTATGATCATATCGTGCGCAAAAGTGAAGGGATCGCAGAGGTGGCGCGATACATCTACGAAAACCCCGATAGGAAGGGGTTGACTGCTGACTATCCCTATCGTTTCGTTGACGGCGATCTTGTATGAGGGTCTGGATCTGCATGCCGCGCAAAGGCACACTACCCACAAGGCGCCACCCACAAGGCGCCACCCACAAGGCGCCACCCACAAGGCGCCACCCACAAGGCGCCACCCACAAGGCGCCACCCACAAGGCGCCACCCACAAGG
>JAZGDL010000467.1:0-4176 GCA_036477795.1 Phycisphaerae bacterium | reverse complement strand
CCCAGCCCACCGAACTGCAGGCCCGCGTTTTTGATCTGCTGGGTTTGTAGTCAGTCTGCGGCCCCCCCCCGAACCCTAACCTCCGCCGCCGCCGAAACTTGCGCTTCGCCCACCAGCGGAACTTCGGGTTAGCGAATGGGCGAGCGTGGGAATCCAGGCTAGGTCAGTTGGGCCATGACCTCATCGGGGATGTCGAAATTCGCCGACACGCTCTCGACGTCGTCCTGCTCCTCTAGGCTGTCTATCAGCTTCAGGACCCTCTTGGCGGCGTCGAGATCGAGCGAGACGGTGGTGGCGGCGATGTTGGTGACGTCGGAAGACTCGATGAGAATCTCCGCTTCCTGCAGCGAACTCCGCAAGGCCTCGTAATCCTCCGGCGCGCAGATGACCTCGTGTATACTGGCCGACGTGGAAACGTCTTCCGCTCCATTCTCCAGCGCCACTTCCATCAGGCGGTCCTCTGACACGCTGTCCGCCTTGATGATGAACACCCCTTTCGGCGAGAACATCCACGCTACGCAGTTGGGGGGGCCGATGTTCCCTCCATGGCGCTCGAAGATTTTCTTGATCTCCGGCGCAGTGCGGTTGCGATTGTCGGTCAGTGCTCTGGCCATCACCGCGACACCGTTGGGGGCGTAGCCCTCGTACAGCACCTCTTCGTAGCTTTCGCCTTCATTTTCACCCGTGCCCTTCTTGATGGCCTTGTCGATGGTGTCGTTGGGCATGTTGTCGGCTCTGGCCTTATCGATGGCCAGCCTCAATCGCGGGTTGTCAGCGGGGTTGCCGCCGTTCTTGGCGGCGATGGTGATGTTGCGGGCCAGTTTGCCCCAGTTCTTTCCGCGCTTGGCGTCGAGCCGGGCCTTTTTGTGCTTGATCGTGGACCATTTGGAATGGCCGGACATAGCGTTACCCTTTCCCGGTGACTACAACCGAATGGCGAATGCAGAATAGCGAATGCAGAATGGCGAGTACGAACGCCGTTTCGCTATTCGCCATTCGCTTTTCGCTATTCGCCATTCGCTTTTCGCTATTCGCCATTCGCCATTCGCCCGTTTCATCTCGGCGAGTCATCCACCGCCGCCGAGTCAACTGCTCGTTCCACCTGTCCCACCGGCGCGACCTCGGGCACTCCTCCCTTTTTGTGCGCCTCGATCTTTGCCTTGATGCTGTCGAGCAGTTCCTGCAAATTCAGCCGATCCATCTCCTTGAGCTCCTCCGTGGTCAACTCAACGGCTTTGTCCCAATGCTTGACAGCCTGGTCCGGCTCACGCAGCCGCCAGAGGACGTCGCCGAGATGGTCATAGACCACCGGGTCCTCTCTCGCCAGGACGTTGGCGGCCTTCTCCAGCCACCGCAGGGCCCGCTCGAATTCAGACTTCTTGTACAGCACCCAACCAAAGCTGTCGAGGTAGGCTCCGTTGGTCGGAAAACGAGCCAGGTCATACCGGATCATCGATTCCGCTTCATCCAACCGCAACCCGGCATCCGCCAACGAGTATCCCAGATCATTGTGAATCCCCACGGCCCGCCTGCCCACCTGGTCCCTGAGAGCGAAGGCCTCTTCCAGGGATTCGAGCGCTTTGTGCGGTTCAGCACGATACTGAAAACATATCGAAAGCAGCGTCAGATAGCGGAACCGGGCGGGCGTTGTTTCGGCGAAATCGGCCCAGCGCCTGAGCTTCGATACCGCCTCGTCCAATCGGCCCGCCCTGACCAACGCACTAGCCAGCTCCCATTGCAGGGCATCAATACTTTTGTCGTGGTGAGCTCGTGATTGCACCTCGCGAAACCATTTGTTGAGCAGCTTGATGGCCTCATCGTGTCGGCCGGCGTCCTGGAAAACATTGATCTTCAGTTCGCGAAGCCCCGGACTGGATGACATGCGGAATTCCAGATCTTGGATCAACTCCAGCGCGTCGTCGTGGCGATCCGCGGACGTGAGCGAGCCGATCAACCTCTCGATCAACTCCTCATTGTCGGGATCGTCTTCGAGGTTTTCCAGGATGACCTGTTGCGCCTGATCGTATCGCTTAGCCGCTATCAGGGTCATCCATAAGGCATCCAGCGACGCGCGGTCGGAGGTTTGTGCGTACTGCGCCCTGGCCAGTGCGATCGCCTGGTCGTGCTGCTCGGCGTCGTTGTAGGCGTCGACCAACAACCACGTCCACCTGGCCACTTCCGGCTCGGTGTCACGCCATTGCCGCAACAGGGCGATCCGCTCGTCGTGGCGCTTGCCGCCGCGGAGCGACTCCCGCACGTGTCTACGGAATCTCTCAGTGTCTTCTTCCGAAAGGTCCGGCCGCTGGAGCTGCTCAGCAGCCAGATCGTAGGCCTGGGCGAATCGCTGATCGACAATCAACATCCGTACCAGCCGGTGGATCCACCGCATACGGTGGGGATGGCGCCGCACCAGTCGCCGCATCGTTTCAATGGCCGGGGCGTATTCAAGAGAAGCGTTGAGAACAAACACTCGACCGAGCAGCAAAGCCGCGTCTTGGGCATCAAGGGCCAACGCTTGATCGATGGCCTCTGTGGCCTTTACCGGCTCATCGGTCTGAAGGTAGCTCTGTGCGATCAATTCATAAGTCTGAGCATCGGGGCCGTGGTGCTCAATGGCCTCATACAGAGTCTTTCGGTAATCCTCCCATGCCTCGGTGCCCTTGCCGCGGTGCCGGTCCAGACGGGCGGTGCAACGCGCGATCCGGTGCCCCGACGCGGATAGCCGGCGAAGCTCGGCAAGTTCGTGTGCGGCGTCCTGGAACCGATCCCGCTGCTCGAAGAGATAAATCTCGAAAAGCTTCTCGCGTGAGGCCTCGTCGAGTGGGTTGACCTTGAGTATGGATTCATACTGTCGTTGTGCCCGACGAACCTTGCCATGGTCACGCAGCAACTGAGCCAGCACCGCCATTGCGACGGTATCGGCACGATTCAGGCGAATAGCGGCACCCAGGTGCGTCTCCGCCTGATCGAAATCGTCCAATGCGGCATATGCCCGCCCACAGAGACGCTGCAAGCGCCCGCCGGCCTGCAGTTGCTCCGGATCAGCCGAGGCCAGCTCGATCACTTCGGCCCACGCAAAGCGGTTGAGCAGAATCTCGCCCAGGGCAACCCGCGCCGGCACGAATTCCGGCCGATGGGCCAGCGCCCGGCCAAACAGGGATTCCGCCTGCCCCGTCCGCCCAAGCTGCTGAGCCAACGCCGCAAGCAAGTAGGCGGCAGCGTAATCATCCGCTACCACGCGGGGCCGCAGCTCATCGCCGATCAGTGACAACACCGCGTCACCATGGTCAGCCGCTTCGAGCACCTTGCGGCGGGCCGTGTGGTAAAGACCGCTGTCAGACCGAATCGCAGCGGCGGCCGTCTCCAGAACCCGCGGCCACTGCTGCTGCAACGCGAACACCTCGCACAGCCGCCAATACAACACGTCGTGCTCGGGGTGCTGGTCGAGCGACTCGGAAAGAACACGCTGAGCATCCGCCAACCGATCAAAGCGCAGAAGAGTGTCGGAGTACGCCGTCACCAGTCCGATCCGACCCGGACCGGCCTGGTACAACAACTTGACGTCATCAAGGACCCGTTGGGGATGGCCGCTGCGCTCATGAATCTCGACCAGCAGGCCCACCGCCCGGTCGGGGTCGTCCAGGAGCAGCCTGGCCTGCTCCAGTGCCTCATCAATACGTCCGCAACGCGAAAGCAACCGCGCCAAACGCGCTCTGGTGTCGGCGTCACATTCGCTGCCCTCGACGGCGGACGCCAACGCGTCCGCTGCGTTCCCAAACCGACCCAGCTTCTCATACGCGACGGATATGGGCACGCCGGCCCGGCCGCGGTTCATGCGCAGCAAAGTGGCCAGTTCCGGCTCGTCGACCTCATCAGCGGCCAGATCGGCTACGGCACCTTCATACGAACGATACGCTTCGATCGAAGCGGTGAGATACCCATCAGCGTTCAGAGCCCGCGCCAGGTAATAGTGGCATAGCGCAACATATTCACCGCGCGACGAGGCATCGGAGGCCTTGAGTGCCACGCGGAAGTAACTGGTGGCCGTGGCCTGCTCTCCGTCATCGAGAGACAATCGACCCAGCAGGTAGTAGGTCACCATATCGCCGCCCTTGAGCTCGATTGTCTTTCGCAAATGCCTGCGGGCCCGCTCCGTCTGGCCGGTGACGTAGAGCG
>JAZGDL010000466.1:0-28522 GCA_036477795.1 Phycisphaerae bacterium | reverse complement strand
CCCCTTGTGGGTGGCGCACCACCCTTCTGCGCCACCCACAAGGGGTGGCGCTACCTCGGACTCCGGTCAACTCATCGGGCTGCCCGGATTTCCAACGACGTCACCGATAGCGGCCCAAACGAATAGTCGAATCTCTTCCGGACGTCGTCGATCCTGGCCCAGGACAGCGTCACCTCCTCCGGTCCGCCGTCGTGAAACCGCCCGTTTGATTCCAGCGACGCCTGGCGGGCCCAGCGCAAGCCGGGAACTCTCGGTAACTGCGTTCCCGTATTGGCGTCCACGGCGCTCCCCGTGAGAGTCCATGCCACACCGCGCCGGGCCGGTTCGAAGCCGGCCAGCTCAATGGTGGCCCGGATGGGCCTGTCAAAGTGCTTGTTGATGGCCATCACATAGAGCGTTTTACCGTCATCACTCTTGCCGGCCACCACGTCCAGATAAGGGACCCGGTCCACGCCCTCCATGATCCCCATCGCCGGACTGTCATACGTCGGGCAACGGGTGGACGACCGAATCAGCACACTGCCGAAATGGGCCGTGTACATCTGTAACGCGTAATAAGGTGCCTTAGCCAGGTGCTGGCCGTCACGCTTGCCGATCCAACCCATGAAGGCATTGTCGAGGAGCTTGAAGGAATTGGCGATCTCCATGCGCGGACATTCGATGAACACTTTCAACACGCCGGCCACATACAACGCCGAACCCAGCGTCTTGACATGGTCAACCAGTGGGCTGTCCGGTACCGCGTGAAAGTAGGGGCCCCACTCGGTCACCGCTAGCGCGGGCTGCCTGCCCCCCTTGGGCACCAGCGACCCTATCTGGGCGTCCAGCAACTCCAGATTCCGTCGCACCAGCACGGGGGCTGCCAGCATGGCGGTGTATATCCGACGAACGTCGCGCTCGGCCGGCCAGATCGGCATCGGGTAATACGCGTTGTGCACCGCCAGAAAGTCCATCTCCGCCCCGGCCTGCGACAGCACGACCCGGTTCCAGGTCGGATCGGTGGTCGCGACGTAACGGCCGGAGCTGGCTCCGCCGATTCCGCCGATCTTGATTCTCCCGTCAACTTGCCGCATGGCCCGGGAGAATTCAAGAAACCGCTTGGCGTACTGCCCGGGCGTCATCGCCACTTTTCTGGATGCCTTATTGTCGCCCTTGCCGTACAGTTCGTTGCCCACCTCCCAATACCGCACCCGCGGTCCGCCGCTTGCCCCTGACTCCGGTGCGTTGACGTACCGGACCCACGCCGCCGCCTCGGCAGCCGTGCCCGTGCCGGCATTCACCGTTATCAACAACTCCCCGCCCACCGCGTCGGCGAACGCCAGGGCCTGGTCCGTTCCAAAGCTGTGTCTCGACGACGGACCATCGGCGAAATGGGCTGTCGTCTTGCGCAGTCCGGCCGGCCCCAGTCCGTCGCGCCAATGGTAATGGTCCGAAAAAACACCTCCCGGAAACCGCAACGGCGAGGTCTTGAGTTCACGAGTCAGCCGCACGACCTCCGGTACAAGCCGGCCCCGGGCGCGGTCCCAGAGCCCATAGCCATCGTAAATCCACTCAATGTTGGTGCCATACAGCGTCCGCGGAATCCTCCGTATTTCGTCATTCGCGGATACATTGATGTGAGCTTCCAGCGGCTGGCCCTTCCGCTTGGCCTGCCCGTGAGAGGGCGAACCTCCCGGTGAACCGTCTGCGTCGGCGGCGGGGGACGGAATGGGCTCGGCGGGCGCCTGGCCCTGCCACGGGAGCACGGTCACGTCATCGAAGTAAACCGCCCCCGCGGTCCCTTGGGCGGCACAGCGCAGGATCAACAAAAAGGCCGACTCGGCCGCGCTGGGAACGTCCAGGAACCCTTCGTGAAACACCGGGTCCCGGCCCGTAGACGATGCGGTGAGGCTCTTGCCCGCGGTGATGTGCCCGTCAGACCGGATGGCGTAGAGACCGAGGTTGGCCACGGCCTGGCCCTTTGCCGCCAACCATCCCGAGATATACATCCTCTGGCCGCGAAAGCGATCCGCCGGAAACCCCTGACCGATGGCCAGCGGATGGATCGCCCCAGCGTTCTTTGCGTTGGGCTCCAGTTTGACTGCGTAACGTCCGCTGTGCTTCCGTTCGCGCTCACGGGAAACCGTGCCCCGCTCCCGCACGCGAGTTTCGAACGTCCAACCCATCGGGGCATGGTCTTTCCATCCCTCCTCGAATCCCGGGTTTTGGACGATGTTGTCGGCACCAGGCCCGACGCCCTCGCTCGCTGCCGTCGGACTGTACGCAATCCGCAGCAAGCCGCCCACCACCAGTGCCGCAACGACTGCTGGAACAACACGCAGGCGACAGAAGCCCACGGATTCGAATCCGTGGGTCTGACTCCGCAGATCAGGTTTCATCGCGCCTGCCTCACAGCCGAGTCTGCCATCGATGACTCCCCGACGGCAGCGACGTTGTCGGCGACCCATTTCCTACGACGAGCAACGGTGGACGATGGAAAGTACTCCGGGGTGAAGAGACGGCCCAGTTCCGCGTCGGAGACGGTACGACCACGCTGCACTTGACTGCGCGAGCGGAGCGTATCGCGCAATCGAATCACGTTCCACAGGAGCGCTTTGAGCCTGTGGATCCGAGGTCTTCTCAGTACCGCGTCCACAAGAGCGTAGGCCGTGTATATCGGTACGTATTTAACAAGATTGGCGACGCCGTAGTTCTTCAGCATGGTCCTCAGGCGGTTCTTGCAGTAGTGATACGTGATGGTATCGCCGACCGTCGGAACGCGGGCGCCGATATGATGCCAGGTGACGGCATCGGGAATGCACACAGAACGATACCCGGCAAGGTTGGCCCGCCAGCCCAAGTCCACGTCCTCATAACAGGCGTAGAATGCTTCGTCGAAGCCGCCCAGCGACTCGAACAATGACCGTCTCATCATAGCCGCCGCCGTCGGCACCCACAGGCAATCCATCGGCTGGTCCACCGGATCGCTTTTGTCGCCCTCATGGGCATCCCAGGCGAAACCGATTCTGGTCATGGCTCCGCCGTAGGCGTTCACGCGATCCGGCGTGGGGGCGAACAACAGCTTTCCACCACCTATACCGATCCGCCGGTCGCCCTGGAGAAGATCCAGCATGGTTTGCAGCCAATCGTCCTTCAACTGCACGTCACTGTCGAGAAACGCGATGAACTCACCCTCTCCCAACGCGGCGCCGGCGTTGCGGGCCGCCGCGGGCCCGCGGTTCGATTCCATGCGGTGGTACCTCATGCGGCAGGGGGCCTGCACGGCCAATTCGCGAAAGCGCCGGGCGGTGTCGTCCGTCGAGTAGTTGTCCACCACGACGATCTCGATACGCTCCGGCCCGATGGTCTGCCGCCAGACGCACTCTAACGACATCTGCAACAGGCTTACGCGGTTGCGGGTCGGACTGACCACCGTTACCAGAGGTTTTTTGTTCTGTTCCACGTCCATCCGGTGCATCTTACGGTATGGATCGTACAACGGCACCCCCGCTGTAGGCCCCGCCGGCAGCATCCCGGAAAGTGCCCCGGCGAACAGCCAAGGATGTCAGCCCCTCTTGAATGAATCGCCCACCTTGCGTTTCGTCACACGCGAATCAGCGGGCTGGGTGGCACCGATCCGCCCGGGCGGATTTGTCGGAGCGGAGAAGCTCACGGACAAAACAAATGTGTCCACGCCGCCACGCGGGATAATCGCTTGCATCGAAGCGGCTGGTTGTCTATACTCCATAGATTCACCGTTGGGCCTGTCTCAGGATTTGAGAATCCGCATAAGCGTTGGTTACGGGAGAAACTATGCAGACGTCGGTGTTTCAAGACAAAACGGTTTTGATCGTCGATGACGATCCAGACGTTCTGACCGCGCTGACCACCGCTTTTGTGGATTGCGGGGCGTCGGTCACGACAGCCAACGACGGCAACGAGGCCCTCCAGCGGGCTGAGTCGGATAAGCCGGATCTGGTGGTGCTGGATGCCATGCTGCCCAAACGTAGCGGCTTTCTGGTTCTGGAGAGGCTGCTGGCCAAGAAGGCCCCTGGAGAAAAACCACGGGTCATCATGATCACCGGCAACCAGGGCAAACGACATCAATCCTGGGCCCGGAGCCTGGGAGTGGATGCATACCTGAACAAGCCTTTTCGGATGGAGCGGCTGATGGAATCGGCTGAGACGTTGCTCGGAGGAATGGCGAATAGCGAATAGCGAAAACAGGACCGGCCGCGCCCCTTCTCGCCATTCTGAATTCGCCCTTCGCCATTTCTTCCCCTCCCTCCCTTCCTCTGGATTCCCGTGGATTGGGCGAAAACGAGCGGTGTGGGGCCAGCTTTCCCGCCGGTCAAGCGCAGGCTGACAGGCTGGAAAACTGGAAATCCTGTCCCACAGGCGGCCTTGCCAAGGTGTGGGGCTCCTGCTAGTCTTTGGAGCGCCAGTTCATCCGGGCAGGCGTTTTGTGGTCCGGTGCACCGGCGGAGACCCACGGATTCGAATCCGTGGGCTTGTGAACGCCGTGCGAACGACGAGGACATCATAGGTTGGCAGTTGATCGATGACGCCGGATTCGAAAACAGCGATTATGAAGGAATACGGCCACCACGGGGAGGACACCGGTTCGTCGGAGGTTCAGGTTGCGATATTGACCTCGCGAATCGGCGAACTGACCGGGCACCTTAAGATTCACAAGAAGGACCACTCCTCCCGTCGGGGCCTGCTGAAAATGGTTGGACGCCGCGCCAGCCTGTTGAAGTATCTGGCCGGGCGTGATCGCGCGCGCTATCAGGAGTTGATCGTCCGGCTGGGTCTGCGCAAGTAAGTGGCACGAGTTCGCAGCCCAAGTTCGTTGACAGCCTACGATTCCCGCCTCCCACTCGGCGTGCTTGATGGACAAGTGCGCCCGGTGCATTCAATCATGATTGAACCACCCATGAAGACCGGGTTGTCGCACATTATTAATCGACAAAAGCGTTCTTGTTGGCTGGCGCGTCAGGACGTGACGGGCGCGCCTTGTTGTTGGTGTTGGTGGATGTGACGGAAAAACATATGCAAGGTGTATCGGTAGAAAGAGAGATTGGTGGGCGTAAGCTCCGGATCGAGACGGGTCGGATTGCCAAGCAGGCGGCCGGTGCGGTTATGGTGAGTTACGCGGATACGACAATTCTGGCCACGGTGGTGACTTCCGATCCCCGTCCGGGGATCGATTTTTTCCCCCTGACGGTGGACTACCGCGAGAAGATTTACGCCGCGGGCAAGTTTCCGGGCGGCTTCTTCAAACGGGAGGGGCGTCCAACGACGAAAGAAATCCTGACCATGCGGAACACCGACCGGCCCATCCGGACGCTGTTTCCGGAAGCGTTTCGCGATGAGGTGCTGATTCAAATCATGGTGCTATCGACGGATCAGCAGAACGATCCGGACGTGATAGCGATCATTGGGGCCTCGGCGGCTTTGAACATCTCGGCGATTCCCTTCACGGTCCCGCTGGGGGCTGTTCGTATGGGGTACGTTGACGACAAGCTGATCCTGAACCCGACCGAATCGCAACTGGAATTCAGCGAGATGGAGATGCTGGTGGCCGGTCACAAGGAATCGGTCAGCATGATCGAGGTGGGAGCCGGCGAAATCTCTGAGGAGATCGTTGAGCGGGGCTTGAAGGAGGCGCACCAGGCCATCGTTCAGATCGCCGGGATGATTCAGGAGCTGACTGAGAAGTGTGGCAAGGAGGTGACCTGGGAAGCGCCGGAGGTCAACACTGAACTCATCAACAAGGTGCGGGCCCACGCCGTCGACAGGATGCGCCAGGCCCGGGAACTGTCCGGGACCAAGCTGGAGCGCAAAGCCTCGGCCCAGGAGGTGTGGGACCAGACCATCGAGAAATTCGCACCCGAGGGCGCCGAACAGCCGGAGTGTACGCGGGATGAAGTGGCCAGGATTCTCGACGACATCACCGGTGGGATCGTCCGGGAGAGTATCCTCAAGGACGGCAAGCGCCCGGACGGTCGCGGGCCCAAAGACCTGCGTGAGATCACCTGCCAGGTGGGGGTGTTGCCGCGGGTCCACGGATCGGCCCTGTTCACACGGGGTGAGACCCAGGCCCTGGTGGTGACCACACTGGGGACGGCCCGGGACGAGCAGATTGTCGATGGGCTCACCGAGGAGTTCAGCAAGAAGTTCAACCTTCATTACAACTTTCCGCCGTTTTGCACCGGTGAGGTGCGGCGGGTGGGAGCCGTCAGCCGGCGGGAGATCGGGCACGGGGCCTTGGCGGAGCGATCACTCGAGCGCGTGCTGCCTTCGCCGGACGACTTTCCCTACACCATCCGTCTGTCGTCGGAGATCATGGAGTCGAACGGTTCCAGCTCGATGGCCTCGGTGTGCGGCGGCACGCTGGCGTTGATGGACGCGGGTGTGCACATCAGCCAGCCGGTGGCCGGGATCAGCATCGGGATGGTGCAGGATAACGGGAAGTATGAGCTGCTGGTCGATATTCTGGGCGAGGAGGACCACTTCGGGGATATGGACTTCAAGGTGGCTGGGACGCAGCGCGGGATCACCGGCATCCAGTTGGACCTCAAGATCAAGGGATTGGGCTGGGAGCAGATTCACGCGACGCTGGCGCTGGCCAAAGAAACGCGGTTGAAGATTCTGCGAAGTATCCTGGAGACCATCCGCCAACCGCGGCCTGAGATCAGCGACTACGCGCCGCGCATCCTGACCATCAAGATCAATCCGGAGAAGATCGGCAAGGTGATAGGCCCCGGCGGCAAGGGCATCAGGGGCATCGAGGCGGAGACCGGTGCCAAAGTGGACATCGACAACGACGGCACCATCCAGATCTCCTCGGTCGACGCCCAGGCCGCCAAGCGGGCCCTGGAGATGATCGAGGCGGTCACCGAGGAAGTGAAGCTGCACAAGATCTACACCGGGCGGGTGACCAGTGTGAAGGATTTCGGCGCCTTCATAGAGGTCGTTCCGGGTCAGGACGGCCTGTGTCACATCAGCGAGTTGTCCGACGGCTACGTGAAACAAGTATCGGAGGTGTGTTCCATCGGCGATGAGCTTCGCGTCAAGGTGATCGCCATCGATGACCAAGGCCGGATCAAGCTGTCGCGCAAGCGGGTGCTGGTGGAAGAGAGTGGCAACGGACGGTAATAGGGCCCGGAAGCGGCGGCGCCCAAGATGACCGGGGCCGCGTTTTGCGGTCACGTTTGCAGCACGGTTGAATGGATTTTCCTCCAGCGTCAGCCATCCGGCGAATGTCGCTGGAGCGAGATTACCATCTCGCTCCGACCGAGAGGTGCGAGAAAGGATTCTCGCACCAGCAAGCGGCGATCGTACCTGTGATGAATGACAAGGCGTTTGTGCTGATCGTCGAGGATGAGGACGCCGAAGGCGGGACCATCGCGGACCGCATATCGCGCAGCGGCCACGCCTGCAAGGTGGTCACCAGCGGAGCCGATGCCATCGCCAGCATTCGCCAGCGCCCGCCCGACGTGGTGATAACCGGCTACAAGCTGACCGGCGACGTGAACGGCATGGAGGTGCTGGCACAAGCCAAAGAGCAATCCCCCGACATCGAGGTCATTCTCCTGACCGGGCACGGCAGCGAGCAACTGGCCCGCGACGCCCTGAGTCCCGACAACCCCAATCGCGCCTACGACTACATCATCAAGCCGTTGGATCTGGACGCCCTGAGCACCAAGGTGGACCGGGCGGCGCGGCGGGCCACGACTGCCCGTCAGAATCGCCTGAAGCGCCAGCAGCTTGACAAGGCCTTCGATTTCGAGGGGATACTGGGATCGAGTGAAGCGTTGGCCAAGGAGCTGAAGCGGGTATCCAAGCTGGCCCCGACCAAAAGCACCATATTGATCGTCGGGGAATCGGGGACCGGCAAGGAGTTAGTGGCCCAGGCCATTCACACTAATTCGCCACGGCGCAACAAGCCTTTCGTGCCCATCAACTGCGCCGCCCTGAGTGAAAGCCTGTTGGAGAGCGAGTTGTTCGGGCACGTGAAGGGTGCGTTCACCGGAGCCTTCGCGGATCGCAAGGGGGTTCTGGAGGCGGCGGACGGGGGCACTCTGTTTCTGGACGAGATCGGGGACATGCCGCGGACCATGCAGGCCAAGCTGTTGCGCACGCTGGAGGGCGGCGAGTTCATGCGCGTGGGCTCGAACGAGATGCGCAACGTCGACGTGCGTTTCGTGGCTGCCACTCATCATGACTTGTGGGAGCGCGTGGAAGCGGGTGAGTTTCGGGAGGACCTGTTCTACCGTCTGCACGCCAACGGCGGTATTCGTATTCCGCCCCTTCGCCAGCGGCGTGAGGATATCCCGCTGCTGCTGGAGCACTTCGTGCGCTTGGCCAATCAAGAGAATGATCGGGAGGTGGAAGGTATTACGCCGGAGGCCCTTCGTAAGCTGACCAACTACAGTTGGCGCGGCAACGTGCGCGAGCTCAAGAACGTGGTGGAGCGCATGGTGGTGGAAGCGGAAGACACGATGCTCGACGTCGAGGATCTGCCCGAATCCATTCGCGGAAGCACCGATATCGTCCCCTTCGGCGTGCCCAGCCTGGTAGGACTAAGCATGGCCGACGTGGAACGTATTCACATATTGAACACCTTGAAGCTTACCGGTGGCAATCGAGAGAAGGCCGCTGGCATTCTGAAGATCGGGGCCAGGACGCTGTATCGCAAGCTGAAAGACTACGGGATCACCTAGCGGGGTGGCCTGTTGCTAAGACGGGCTAATTCCGGCGGGGCGTCAGGCCGATGCTGTACATCGAGTAAGCTTCTAAAATCTACAGGAGCGAAATACGATATGGCAAGCACGCAGGATATGCGGAAACGAAAGCGGAAGCTGGATGCCCTTCGCGCCATGGATCTGACCGGGATGGGGTATGAGGCTCGGGTGCGGCACCGCCGGCAACTGCAACAGGCGGAACAGGATCATGCCCTAACGCTCGCTAAGGAGACCGAGACGGTGTCGCACGGTGGCTGTTGTGCAGAGTGAAGGAGGAGAACCGTGATGCTACCGGCGCCGGCGGTTCACTCCGACTTTCAGACTCCTCCTTCGCGCCGCGTGGATGACGTGGATTACCGAAGAGGCGTTGCTCCACCGCCGGTCGCGGATCACCCGGACGACTGGATGGCCGCTGCGCGCCACGCGTAGAGTAGCTCGCGGACACGAGCTCCTCGAACATTGTACTAGAGATTGACGGCCGAGGGATTGGGGTCGGAGAGGAGGGCTTGAGTATCATGTACGAATCCCTTAGTATGCGGCATTGAGCAGGCCAGCCGGGGCGTAGCTCAGCTTGGTTAGAGTGCTTGACTGGGGGTCAAGAGGTCGCTGGTTCGAATCCAGTCGCCCCGAATCAGGAGAAAAAGGGGTCAGGCTACTTTTTCGTGAGTTGCAGTGAGAAACGACCGGAGAGGACCGAGAAAAAGTAGCCTGACCCCTTTTTCTCCCCCGTGGCCTGGATCAGCGCGCATAAAAAGAAAGGGCCACCAAGGGTGGCCCTGTGGTTCCCGGTGCGGTGCCGTGGGTCAATAGCGGTCTCGGCGACTGCCGCCGTATCCACCTCGACCACCGCCGCCGCCGCGCGCTTCGCGGGGCTTGGCTTCGTTGACCTTTAGCGTCCGACCGCCGTGGTCCTGGCCGTCCAACGCCGCGATGCCCGCTTGGGCGTCCGCATCTGAGCCCATCTCGACGAATCCAAACCCTTTGCTCTGCCCGGTCGATCGGTCCATGATGACTTCCGCGCTAAGGACCGTTCCGTGCGCCGCCAGCAGTGCTTCCAAATCCGAGTTGCTGACATCATAGCCTAGGTTCCCGACATACAACTTTTTTCCCATCGCATTCTCCTGTCGATGGCATGACCGACCCGCTGTTTTGCTTTCAGGGTCGTGTGTGAAAGTGGCCGACGTTCCAGCCTCGTAGGATGGGAAGACGCTCTCGGCAATGCGATCCAGACCTGGGTAGCCAACGTCAGGTACGCAACCTCACCTCGTTCGACAAACCAACCATCCGTAGCATACCCGTCAACTCTGCAGGAGTCAACCCCGATTGCGGCCCCGGCCGGCTATGGCCCGCCTGCCGCTGCGTCACCAGGACCGCCCCAGAGACAAGAGGTCGCGGGAGCACCTTTCACATTAACGTTGATCGCAACGCACGGAGCAGCAGGGACTTATGCGGTACATGGCGTAGCCGCCCGTCCCGCCTACACTTCCCTGCGCCACCCCAGCGCCACCGGCAACGGGAGATCGGCGTGGGCGGCAGCAATCGGATCACGAAAACGGCATTCCTGAACGAGAAACGGGACGCAGCTCATTTTGCTCGGCGCCGCGTGCGGAAACGAGCTGCGTTCCCTTTTTTCCCCCGTCCGCGTCCCCACATTGTTCATCCTTATCCCCACCAACGATCTCGCGCTCGACTCGAGGCAAGAGCCGTATGAAGTGATTCTTCACGTACGGATCTGTCCGGGGGGTGGTCCGAACGGGCCATCCCTTCCGCGATCTACTTTTTAGTTACGTCTCGGGTGGAAGGTAAAGGGGGTCACTGGGGGACCACGTTGGGTACGTAGCCAAGGCTACCGCCCGTTTCCGGAGTTTTCGTTGACCTCGGTATCGGTGGTGAGCTGGCTCTCGGGAACGCCCAGCGTGTTATCAGCGAATGGGCGGATCAGAAAATCGCGAGACGAAGTAGTGGTGCGGCCCTCGGCGCCGGAGTCCAGTCGGAAGGTGATGTTGGCCAGCGGGGCCTGGATGAAGTCAATCTCGCTCCACAGGCTGGCCCGCACCGCGACCTCCTCCAACGGCGGATCGCGCTCCTGGTCGTCGTCGTTCCACTGTAGGTAGTCGATCATGAAGCGGGCCTCTTCTATCGGCGGCGAGTCGCCGGACACGGTCGAAAAATCGTACAAGGCCAATTCGCCGGCGGTGACCGACAGGACGCGGAAGCCGAGCAGCAAGTCCGCCAGCGGATTCTGGGTCTCCCCGCCGAGCTGCACCACCACCGTCGCATTGCGATCCAACTCGATGACGGGCAGAGGCGGACTCACGTTGGTGCCGTCAGCAAACCGCCAACCGTCGATCCGGGTCTCGATCGGTCCGCGGTTGAGCAGCTCCACCAGAACCACGCCGCCGTCCTGGGCGATCTCGGTCATGACGATATCGTCCAAACCGCCACCACCGCCGCCGGTGGCTGGTGGCGTCGTCGTTCCCGTATCGGCCAGAAGATTGGGCAAGAAGGGAATCAACCCGCTCAGCGTCGCGAACAGGTTACGTAGGAAGGTGATGATGAGGTTCTCCGCCAGCCGGTCCTCGGGATCGGAATCGGCCGGTCGGGTGATTTCCGGGCCGAACCGATGCTGCGCGATTCCGGCGGCTACCATCAGCCCGGGCCGCCGGCCCCCGCGGTTGGCGACGTTTTCAGCAGGCGATCCGGAAGTGATGACTTGCGCCGTGGCGTGCCATGGGGCACCGCCAAAGGCCATCAGCACAGCTATTGATACCGCGATCCATTTGCTGGTCATGCTCGATTCTCACTAACTGTTGAGTCCGCCGTATTGTACCGCCCCAGCCTCCGCCGGATTCAATTGTCGGCCAAACTGGCTCCGGGGCAACCCCGAAAACGGGGTAATCGCTCACGCTCCCCCAAATAGGGTCCGCCGTGCGGACCACGAACGCAAAGTTGGTGGACGGCCACGGGGTGGTCCGCACGGCGGACCCTACTTGGCTTCCGTCTGACTGAGATCATCAAGCCCGCGAAGATACTTGAAATCGTATATCCCCGTGCTGTGACCGTCGGACCAGAAAAGTTGGATCGCATAGTTGCCCACCAATTGCGCGTTGGTCAGTTTCAGTTCGGTCGGGGGAGCTTGTTTGAGGACCGGTAGCAACGTCCGGCTCTGCTTCTCCCGCTCCTGCCGGCACGTTGCGCAGGGACATTGCTTGCGCAGCATGAACGCCGCAAACACGCTCTCTTTTCCGTCCCGCCACCTGATCCGCAGCTCCTGCTCAGCCCGCCTGACCTTCAACTCCGACGGGGTGATTTGTTCTTTCGAGTGATCTGCCATGGGGGCTTCTCAGAGCGCATCGTCTTACCGCTGGTGCGAGAATCCCTTCTCGCGCCCCTCATCGATTGCGAAGACCGATGTTATAGAATGCGCTGCTCCACGCGTGCCACGCCGGCTGACTCCTCCGTCCCCAGCGGCTGGGACAGGTCGCTAAGAGCGGCGTGATCCAGCACCGCCGGCGAATCGCAGCCGGCCAGGTGTCGATCGAAGAACGCCGCCAGCCGCCGGCCATACTCCTCCGGTTGCACGTTGACGCTCTGATTGTGACGGGCCCCCGGAACCGTCCACAGATACTTGGGCCCCACCGCCTGGCTGTACAGTATCTGAGCCTGCTCCACCGGGATATAGGTGTCCCGCTCCCCGTGGATGAAGAATATCGGCACATCGCCGATTCGCCGCAGGGCATTACGCACCGACGGGTAGTGGCAGTGAAAGGTCTTCTCCGCCTGCACCATCACCCGCCAGCGCAGAAATCGCCAAAAAGCGGGCGGATGATTCTCGTACACCACCCGCAGTTTCGCAAAAATACACGCCCACTTCTTCAGAAGATACTCCAGAACCGTGTCGCTGCTGAAGGCGCCGTCCACCGCGATGGCCTTGACGCTTTCGACACCGACCGAGGCCAATATCGCCGCGCCTCCGCCGCGGGACAAGCCCACCAGGCCCACCTCCCGAGGCCGCCCCTGATGCTCCAGGTAATCTTCGACGAAGCCGATCGCCCCCAGCATGTCGAACTGCTCCCGATCACTCGGAAACTGTCGCGGCTTGTAGCCCTTCTCACCCGGCGATTGGCCGTGGCCTCGGAAATCAAAAGCAAACACCTCGTAGCCCGCCCGGCGCAGCGGCAGAGCGTAGCGGTAACAGCTCCAGCGATCCACGCCGAATTCATGAGCGAATATCACCGCCCCTTTCTTGGGAACCCCAGCCTCGGCAGGCAGCATGGTCCCGCCCAGGGCATGTCCGTCAAAAGCGCTGAAAGAAACGGACTCCCCCTCCGTCGGGACCGCCTCACGCGATTCCGGCCAGACCGGCGGAGCGACGTCGTCGATGATGTTAAGGGCCACAAGCACATATTTGCGTATCACCACCGCGGGTATGACCACCAACAGCACCAGCGTCGTCGCGATGCTGATCAACGCCCAATTGCGGGCCACAAACGACCACGCCGCCGACGCCAACATTCCCTCGTAGTCAAAACCCGTGGACAAACGTAGTGCTCCGTCACAGTTCGATTGCAAGCCCACGGATTCGAATCCGTGGGTTTCGCAGTGACTTTGTCGTTTGGCAGACGCCGAAGCCACAATCTCCGCCGCCTCATCCCCCACTGTCTCCCAAACACAGCGTCCGATCGTGCGAGAATCCTCTCTCGCACCGCGTCATTACACCAACCAGCCCCGCCGATCAAGCGCTACCTTACCATAACCGACCTCACCAAGCAGGATGCGCCGGCTGAGCGCCTCGCAGCACCGCGATCACGTCGTCCACCACATCGTTCATCCGCGTCAAGCCCGGCACCGTACGCGAAGCCACATGCGGCGACAGCAGACAGTTCCGGACATCAAGCAGCGGACAATCCGCAGGCGGCGGCTCCGGATCGTGAACGTCGATGGCCGCACCGGCCAGTCTTCCTCCACCAAGAGCCTGCGCTAACGCGCTGGCGTGAACCACCACGCCGCGAGAGGTGTTTATCAGTGTGGCGCACGTCTTGAACCGGTTCAGCGTCGCGGCATCGATCAATCCGCGGGTCAGTTCGGTTAACGGCACGTGCAGCGTCACCACGTCCGACTCGGCGTACAGCGTCTCCTTCTCCACCGCCATGGCATCGAAATCGAGCGGGCCGACATCTCGAATATCGTTGTACAGGATGCGCATTTTTAGACCATTTCGGCAGATCCGCGCCACCGCTTGGCCGATACGCCCCATCCCCACCACTCCCAGTATTAAGCCTCGAAGCTCGCGCGACAGAAACGTCTCTCGCGCTTCCACGAATCGGCCCTCACGCACCATCCGATCGCCCGCCACCAGATGACGCTCCAACGCCAGCATCAACCCCACGGTATGCTCCGCCGCGGCGTTGGTGGCCGCCGCCGGCGTATGAACCACGGTCACCCCCCGGGCCCGGGCTGCTGCTACGTCGATGTTGTCCAGGCCCGTACCAGCCCGCCCCACCACCTTCAACCGATCCCCCGCCTCCAGCACCTCAGCCGTCACCCGCGCGTAGCTACGTACCACCAGGGCGTCACAGCCCGGCACCGCCGCCAACAGCGTGTCCGGGTCGCACGCCGCCAGTAGACGGACGTCACCCACCGCTTCCAGTCGCGCAACCGCCTCTTCACTCAACGACTCAGCGACAACGATTGTCAATTCACCGGGCACGATGATCCAACTCAAAAAAGCCCGCGGGTTGCAACCCGTGGGCTTTCCCGCTCCAATACAATACGATCGACCCGTATTCGTTCGACAGGATCTGACAAGACCTCAATCGATGCACACATTCTCATTGCCCGAAGCGCTTGCCTTCGCCCAACAACTCGCCCGCCAAGCCGCCGCCGTAACGCGATCACTCACCGCTCCGCCTTCCTTTCAGCGAAAAGCCGACAACAGCCCCGTCACCGAAGCCGATCGGCGCATTCAGCGAATCATCGCACAGGCCATCGCCGAAAGATACCCTGACCACGCATTCCTTGGTGAGGAGACCATCGACGACGCCCCGCCGCTGCCGGCCCCGGGCCAATCCGATTATTGTTGGGTCGTCGACCCGCTCGATGGAACACGAAACTTCACCCACGGATTCCCCATCATCTGCACCTCGATCGCCTTGTTGAAAGGTCCCCAGCCGATCGTGGGCCTCATCCATGAACACAACAGCGGATGGCAATGTTCCGCCGTCCAAGGCGGCGGCGTTACCTGCTGTGGGACAGGCTTTCCAGCCTGTCGTATGACCGGCTGGAAAGCCGGTCCCACGCCCCCAGACCAAAGCGACATCATCATCGCCGTGCCCTCCGCTCGCAATCAGCCCACTCTGCCGGTCATCAGGTCATGGCTGGACAAGTACGTCTTGCGCAACGTCGGCTGCACCGCCCTGCACATGGCCTACGTCGCCACTGGTGCTGTTGACGCCGCCCATTGCCTGGAGTGCAAGCTCTGGGACGTAGCCGCCGGTTACCTGCTCATCACCGCCGCCGGCGGCCGCTGCACCGACCTTTCAGGCCACCCGCTTCTCACGCAAGACCCCGCGCAATGCGCGCAGCGCGACTTCCCCTTCTTCGCCGCGTCACCCGCCGTTTACGATCAACTCTTCAACGAAATGAACGGGGCTTAGCGCTCCGTCACAGTTAGATTTGCGGTTTGACGCCCGCAGTGACATTGTCGTTTGGCAGACGCTGGAACCGCAAGCTCCGCTTCAACATCCTCCACCACCTCCCGAATACAGCATCAAACGGATGCCCGCTTGAGGTCCTCGTCGCTGGTGATCACCTGCTGAATCGATCGCTTGATGAAGGTCATTCGCGTATTGGTGGCCTCGTCGACCTTAACCGTCACCTCGTTCTCCTTGACCACCACCACCGTCCCGATTACCCCGCCGATGGTCATCACCCGGTCGTTCTTGGACAGACTGTTCAGCATGGCCTTCTTCTTATCCTTCTCGCGCTTCTGCGACCGCGAGTTCATGAAGAAGAACACGCCGACAAAAATAACCATGCCGATGAGCAGGATGGACCCGCCCGGTTGCCCCTGCTGATTTTGCCCCAGCATATATAGCTGCTCAATCATCGCCAATCCTTATGTCAGTTCCGTGATCCTCCACCGATTGCACAATCGGAAACTCTTGCGGGATTGTCTCCAACCGGCCCGCAGGAATCAAATCCCGCATCCGGCCCATGAGCCGCTGGAAGAATTGCAGGTTGTGAATTGACGCCAGCGTCGGCCCCAGCATCTCTCCGGAGATAAACAGATGACGAATGTAACCCCGCGAAAAACGAGCACAGGCATAGCACGGGCACCCCGCCTCCAACGGCTCGTCCGACAGCCGGTGAGCCTCATTCCGCATCTTCAACGGCCCTAACGCCGTAAAAACGTAGGAGTTCCGCCCGTTTCGCGTCGGCAGCACGCAGTCAAACATGTCCATCCCCGCCCGAACAGAGGCGTACAAGTCCCGCGGCATCCCCACTCCCATCAGGTACCTGGGTTTGTCCTGAGGAAGGTGCGGCTCCAGCTCAGCCAGAACCTCCCTCATCTCCTCGTGCGTCTCCCCAACCGAGAGCCCGCCGACCGCATACCCGTCAAAGCCGATCTCGCTCAGCCGCTGGGCACAAAGCCGCCGCTGCTCGTGATCCGCCCCGCCCTGCACAATCCCGAAAAGGGCTTGATCCGCACGCCCATGAGCCGCCTTGCAGCGACCGGCCCATCGCACGGTCCGCTCCACCGCAGCCAGCAACGTCGACCGATCACAAGGAAGCCCGGGACATTGATCGAACGCCATAATGATGTCCGCCCCCAGCTTGTTTTGAATCTCGGTGGCCGTCTCCGGATCGAGTCGCATCCGGGCCCCGTCGATATGCGACTGAAACTCCACGCCGTCATCATCGATCCGATTGATCCGCGCCAGCGAAAACACCTGAAAACCTCCGCTGTCGGTCAGGATCGGCCCGTTCCAGCCCATGAACCGGTGCAAGCCTCCCAACTCAGCCACGACATCCGCTCTCGGCCGAAGGGCCAGGTGGTAAGTGTTAGCCAGCATGATCTGAGTCCCCGTCGCCGCCAACTGCTCGGGTGTCACCCCTTTCACCGAGCCGCCGGTTCCCACGGGCATGAACGCCGGCGTATCGACCGCCCCATGCGGCGTCACCAACCGCCCCAACCGAGCCCGGCTTCCCGGATCACGATGTGTCACCGAAAACGAAATCATCTCCCGATGTTATCACACATCGACAGGCGCTGGGCCTTGATGAAGGCCGCCTGGCGAAACAGGTTCTTGTTGACCGCCATGCTCAGCGGCACGGAGGGCTGAATCTCATCAAGGGCCTCATCCAGGCGCCCGGCGACCTCAAGGGTGTTGGCGCCGGGCTGTTTCAAGCCGGCCATGATCACGCCCGGTTCAATGATCGGTTCCCGATTGGGCCCTCGCCGGGAAGCCCAGCCGGTGCCGCGCTTGATGGCCGCCCCGATCGTGACAGCCCCGAGATCAGAAACCCGGATGGGCCTGCCGTCACGCACCACAATCACGGTCTTTGCGATATCTTCGGTCGTCTGGATTCGACCAACACCTTGAATGATGGACTCTTGTCCAGCTTCCACGGATTGGAGCCCGTCGGCTTGCTGTGGATTGCTTCCGGGGGAACGCTAAACACCTACAAGCTGCCAGTGGCACCCACGCGGTGCAATCTTTCCTCCCGTCGGTTAGCTGAAACGATCTACGGAGCCTGGCCCTTCTTGTAGAAGCCGCTCGGTGCGTTGTGGTCCCAATAGGCGCGGCGTTCGACGAATCGAAGCTTTGCTTCGACGTTGTCGGCCCTGAAGGCCAGCAGCCGATAAGGAGGTGCGGTCTCGACGTCGAACCAGGTGGGGGCATCTTTCCAATCGAGCACAACGCGCTGAGCGGTGAACTTCCCCAGCGGAACTTTGATCTTGCGGGCCTGGCCTTCAACGCGCAAGGTTGCGTCCAGTGGCTCGGGATCGGGCATGTGGTTGGTGTGCATACACTTAAGCAGTTTCATGGGTCGGGCTTCGCCGCCGGAGGCCACCACGGCGCGGGCATAGACAAACAGGCTTTCGTACGCGTCGATGTAGGCTTTGTCGGCGTGGGGGAACCAGCGATCCCCTTCAGTGGGCAAGTATGAGTAACAGCATACGTCCAAAGACCAGTTCTTGGGAGGAACCTCCTTGTGTCGCTCCCAGGTCAGGTACTTCACAGTCGTGCCGCACCATTCCTGACTGGAAACGGCCACTTTAATGGGACGCAGACTGGGGCGCTCCATGAAGGCGGTGATAAGAAACCGGTAATTGTAATTATCTGTGGGGATTTCTTCGGAAATAATGAACTGAAAGGCCGGTCGCGGGGCCTTCGTGTGCTTGGAGGCTTTGATGAAGAAGGTGGTATCCATGTACTGACGATTCATCATGTGAACGCGGGTGTACTTTCGCGGCTTGTCAAGCAGGTTGCAGGTGGCGTCGTAGTAGCACATCTCGCTAAGGCCATCCTCCCAGATGGATAATTCCGAGAACCGCTTCCAGGCGTCACTGGCGGGCGCGTCGTTTCTGAATTCAACGGGAGCTTTCGCTTCGGAGGGTGTTTCGCTCACGCTCTTGTCAATTTCCCGGCCCGCAGCCGGGCAGTTGAGGACCAGAGTCACTATGACTGTGGTGCTCAAGCCACCAAAATGTGTAAACCGGCCGTGTTTAATGGCGCTGAATGGATTGAATGTCATTCGCTTTGTTCCTTTTGCTTGGTCTGTTTGCGGTTTCCAATCTGACCGCAGGTTGTCGGTGATTTCATGGATATCAAGATTCGGGTCTAACGAAGGCGGACGGCGCCGACGGTGTCATGGCCATGCCCGGTGCTTCGAGCACGAAATCGGCGTTGATGGCGCGCGATTTGCACAGCTCCGAGAGCGCCAATACGATCGATCCGTAATCGACCCCCAAGCCTTGTATGGGCTCCTCCTGAGACCGCGGCGGGTTTCCGCCGACGAGCATGAGCAGCTCCCTGATGCCGACGCCACATTCGATGCGCGGTGATGTGACACCACTGAAGGGCGTCTTGCGTACCAGTGTCACACGCCGGGCGCCCTGTTCCGCATCAATTATCAATGAGTCGTCCGGAAGGGCGAAAAACAGCGGCGGCTGCGCGGTGATGTCATCACCGAACAGTACGATGCGGGCCGCTCCGCTGCGTTTGGCGTAGATCAGGTTCCGGGAACCACCGCTCACCACGTCCACCGAGAAGGCCCCGTCGGCGACCTGGTAGGATCTGATGGTGGGGTCATCGCGGTGCAGCAGGGCTTCGTAGGCGGCGATCTGATAACGCGGGTCGTCGTCATTCAGCGCCCGTCGCAGTGGCCGTGAGGCACGGCGGGAGTAACGGGCTGACCCCAGCACGCCGATGGCAGCCATACGGTACGGGCTCTTGGGGTTGTTCAGATGCTCTGCAAGTATCCGCACGGCGTCGTCGTCCCCCAGGTGAAGTCCGGCCACCGCTGAATAAAAAGAGCATGCCGGCCGCGGGTCGGAGTAAAACGACTGTACATCCGGCAGGATGTTTCGCCCAATCCCCTCCCAGGCCAGGGCGATCTCTACGTGGGGTGCGTCCGGCGTCGCGAATTCTCGCACCAGCTCACGTGAACGATCGGAGAGGAACCCCGGCCGATTCGCAGGAAGGTAGAGGTGCTGGACGACGGAGAGGAAGTGTTTAGGGTTGTGCCTGTAAGCGTCGGGGACGACAAGCCGTACCTCCGCCGGCGAAATCGCGTCGGCCACCATGTTCGTTGAGATTCCGAATCGCTCGTTAATTCTCTCGACTATGGAAATCGCCCGCGGATAGGAGGGCTCGGTAAGTATCACGCGGATGCGCCGGTCCTCCTTGGAAACACCCCCGCCGATTATTACACCCTCGCGGAGGTTGGTCTTGGTGGCAGCCGTGCCGCCTTGGCCGAAAGGATTCAGAAAGATGGGGCCGGCTCCCCTCCCCATGGCTCGCCCCGCAATCCAACCCGCCGGCCCCTTGGAACGAAAGAGCTTCACCTCGCAGGGGTAAAGCCAACCGCCCTGCAATGAGGTGGTCTGGGTCCCGGGGAAGGCCCGCACGATCAAGTCGAAGCGTGTTCCCGCCGGCGCCGCTGCCGGGATCTCGCCCTCGACGGCCACCACGGCGGTGTCCGGATCATCCACCAGCCGCTCCGGTGACACGTGCTGTCCCCGTCGCTGCGCGAACTTGCGGGTCTTGTACATTTCCTGAATGAGCTGGCCTCGGATTGCGGTGGGACACTGCTTGGAGCCGTTCCTGCCGAGCCCGGCCACAATGCCGTAGGTGCGGACGCGCAGTCGGCGCAAGCCGTCAAGATAAGCGTACTGGGCAACGGTGTCGCGATATGCGGCGGACTGGGCCAACGGATCAACATACTGGCGGCTGTCGATCGCGGTCTTGGACTGCGGCCGAAACAGAAACGACCAGTCGAACGCACCGTTCTTGCATCCGCACAGTCCCAGCACCAACCCAAGACCCACAAGAAGATGAACCGTGTAGGGTCCGCCGTGCGGACCACCGCCGTGCGGACCACCGCCGTGCGGACCACCGCCGTGCGGGCCACTCCGTGGCCGCCCACCAATCTCGCGTTCGTGGTCCGCACGGCGGACCCTACGCGTCTGACCAGACACCGGTGGGCCGGCCGCCCGTAGCACCCTGCGCTGTACTGCCAGGCTTGACACTCTCCATGCTCCAGTGGCAACTTGTCGGGACAGATCCTACGCCGGCGGGGGACAGTTCTGCGGGCGCCAGCGCCAACTGATGATGATTATGAATTGAGCAGCCCCGCGGGTCAACGCCCCGGTGCGTGGTACGGCAGGTGGCGGTGCGTGACACTTTCGGCAGGGGGTGCCCCACCTTCTTTGAAGGTGGGGGCTGGATGATACGACAAGGTCCGACGTTGGCGCGTGGATCATCGTGTCCCCCACCTCGAAACGAGGTGGGCCACCCAGCCAACGCCCCGGTGCGTGGTACGGCCGGTGGCGGTCAGAAAGCCAGCTCCGGCGAGCGAAGTGCATCGGCGGTCGAGCGAATCCGCTTACGAATGTCGTCGTAGTGACTGTTGGCGAAAGAGGTCGCCGCTTGCATCACCTTGGGATCAAACTGTGTGCCGGCCGTCCGGGACAGTTCCGCAAGTCCCTCTTTGATGGAGCGGCAGCGGCGGTAGACCCGGTCGGTGGTCATGGCGTCGAAGGCGTTGGCGACCAGCACGATACGCGAGCCGATGGGAATCTGCTCCCCCAGCAGCCGATCCGGATAACCCGACCCGTCATAATACTCCCGCTGGTGCCGGATGATGTGCATCTCGCTCTCCAGGATGCGGAGATGGTCCAGGATCCGCACGGTAATCGCGGGGACCTGCTGCATCACTATCGCTTCGATGTCCGAGAGGCCCGCCGGCTTCATGAGGATTCTATCGGGAATGCCGACCTTTCCGACATCGTGAAGCAGGCCGGCGTGGCGGATGGTCTGGGTCAGTGCGTCGTTGAGCCCCATGGTCTTGGCGATCATCTCGCTATAGTAGGACACGTTGAGCGAGTGCTTGGCGGTGAAGGGGTCCTTTTCCTCGAGCGCTTGTACGAGTGATGACACGCTCTGCAGGCACACGTCCTTGGCCTGCACGCCGAGCACCGCGACCCGCTTGCGCAAAGCTTCGACCTCCTCCCGCTCGATCTGATTGTTGCACTCCTCGCTGACAAAGTCTTCGGGCGTGGCCACCCGGTTTCGGCCGCCGTTTTTTGCGGCGTACAGCGCACGATCAGCCAGATCGATCAGGTCGGCGGGTGAGCGCACCCGCAGGTCATCGGCGGTGGCCACCCCCAAGGAAGCGGTGACCTGATGATCGTGCAATTGGGGAATATGCAGCGTGTCGGCGATGGCCAGCCGTATGCGTTGGCTGATAGCCACGGCGTCCTCCAGGCTCGCCTCGGGCGCGACGATGGCGAATTCCTCCCCGCCGTACCGCCCCACGGCGTCGAACTCGCGTACGCTTTCGTTCAATATGCGGGCGACTTCCACAAGCGTGGCGTTGCCCGCCAGGTGGCCGAAGGTGTCGTTGACCGCTTTGAAAAAGTCCAGATCCAGCATGATCAAAGACAGCCGGTTGCCGTACCGACGTGCCCGGCCCAGCTCGCGATCAATGACCGTGGTGATATAATCATGGTTGTACAGACCCGTCAGCCCGTCAGTGATGGCGGCTCGGCGCAGACGTCGATTGGCTTCCGATATGCGCGTTCCGATGCGTACCAGGGTCAGCAGGTACCCTTGGTCAATGGGCTTGGCCAAGCACTCATCAACGCCCGCTTTGAGGGCCCGCTCTTGCTCCTGCGGGTCGAGATGAGACATGGTCATCAAGAAGAAGGTCGACGCCGACTCCGCACTTTCCCGTAATCTGGTGCAGAGCTCCAACCCGTCCAATTGGGGAAGCTCCCGCGCCGAAATGACGATCTTGGGGTCGCATTCCTGCATCAGTGCCAGGCCGGCTTTGCCGTCCGACACCGCCTGGCACGTATAGCCGGCGTTTCTGAGAATACTGAAGATCGACGCGCGTTGGTCGACGTTACCTTCGATGATGCATATGTCGCAGGGATGGGGCATTCAAATTCCGAGCAAGAACGAGCATTTAGCCTGCGCACAGCCGGAGCCGGGCGTTGGGCCAACCGGGCCATTTGGGTTTCATCGGGCATCGCACCGACATGCTCAACAGAAAAGCGCGGTCAGGCCAACTCTCGGACTTGTCGTCCGCCGCGAAGCATGGCCTGGAACCCGTACGTCTTATGGGACGCTCATTTGAGTTCCACGTTCCAGTAGGCTTGATCGAGAAACTGGCGCCAGGAGTGGTATTTCGCGTTGGACAATCTGATGTGCAGCACGGGGCTTTGCGCCGGCCTGACGGGTTTGGTGATGAGCTTCATGCCGGCGCGTTGCGGAGTACGGCCGCCCTTGCGGACGTTGCACTTGACGCAGCAGCATACGATGTTCTCCCAGGTGTTGATACCATTCTGTGAC
The DNA here is from genome assembly GCA_036477795.1 of Phycisphaerae bacterium. GTDB lineage: Bacteria > Planctomycetota > Phycisphaerae > UBA1845 > UBA1845 > JAZGDL01. The sequence goes on along the minus strand of JAZGDL010000466.1, from coordinate 5,709 downwards.
CTGGGGACGACGTGGTCCAGGCTCAACTCGCTGGTGGGGAACTTCTTGCCGCAGTATTGGCATCGGCTGCGGTCGCGGGCAAAGATGTTTCGGCGGTTAAGCTTGACCGTCTGCCGGGGGACTTTCTTGAAATCAAGAACCCGAATGATGCGCGGGACAGTCAGGTCAAAGCGCACCGTGCGAATCCAATCGTGATGAGCCGGCTCGAATTCGCGATGAAACTCGCTCAGCTCGCACCAGTCGTCGAAGTTATAGGACACATATCGGCCATCCTCAACATGAACGACCTCGGCGACGGGCTGGTTGGACGTATTACGCTTCAGCAGCAGGGCAAATGCGCGCGGTACGCTGACCACGCGCAAAGCTACGTAATGCGCGTTGAGCATGAGGACGTGGCAGTTCAGTGCCGAAAACCCGCCTTGCCCGCTTGGAATAGCCTGTGCGAATGCGAAGATCTTACCTCCGTTCTGAAAGCGTTCAGCGGTCAGCTTTCAGCAATCAGCCAGATCACGGAACGCTGACCGCTTTCTGTATTGTAGGAAAAGCGGGAGGTTAACGCAACAAGAACTTTACGGGCGTCCTCGATGCCACAGCATGAACATGAACACCGGCGCACCGATCACGGCGGTCATCACGCCTATGGGAAGTGGAAACGGGGCGATGTTGAGCCCAACCAGCCGGCTGTACCATCCGGGAACCAGGTGGGTCAACCAGTTGCAGACGATCAAGAATGCGCCGCCCCATAAAGCCGCCGTGGGCAGCAGCAGGCGATGATCCCGGCCCAGCACCAGCCGGACCGCCTGGGGGACGATCAAACCCACAAAACCGATGGGACCGCAAATGGACACGATGCAGGCGGTGGCCAGGGACGCGGAGCCGATGCACGTCATGTAAATCGTCGCGGGGCGGACACCGCGAGACGCCGCCATCTCCTCCCCCAGATCAAACTGGTTCAGCGAGCGACTGTAGGCAAACAATACCAGCCAGGACACGCTCAGGGGGATGAGTATTCGGGGGACCTCTACATGGCCCACGGTTTCCAAGCTGCCCATCATCCAACGCACGATGAAGAACGTTTCGCGGACATCGGCGAGATATGTGACGAACATCATCATAGCCGAGCAGAAGAGCCCGATGGTCACACCGCCCAGAACCAGGGTGTTGCCGGCAATACGGTGTCTGCTGCCGGCCATCAGAAAAACCAGAGCGACCACCACGGAGCAGCCGAGGAACGCGCACCATGCCTCGCCCGGCAGTCCCAGCATTACACCAGTAAGTCCAAACTTGAAGGCCATCAGGGCGCCCAGCGAGCCGCCGCTGGCGATGCCCAATGTGTAGGGGGTGGCCAACACGTTGCGGAAGAGTGTCTGATACGCGGCACCGGCCAGCGACAAGCTGAAACCGGCGACGAGTGCCTTCAAAGCGGCTGGCAGCCGGAGCTGAAAGGCGATGTAGTAAACCGACGAGTCGGTGTCGGACCAGTGCTTCCAGGCTTCAATCACGCCGATGGGTTGGGAGCCGATGCCGGGGCTGATCGCGATCAGCAAGGCCACCACAACCACACCTGCCCCGACGTGTTTTGCAAAGCGCGAGGCCGAAAACACACGCGGGCTCATGATGCTTCCGCCACCGAAGCAGCCGGCAGGACCCAGGCGGGGCGGCCCGGCGTGCTGGGAAAGCTGCGGAACGATACGCCGTAAACCGGATCGAGCACGTCAGGACGTATCACCTGTTGGGCATCGCCGTACGACGCCACTTTGCCCTGGTTGAGCAGGAGAATCTTGTCGGCGAACTGCCCGGCTAGGTTGAGATCGTGCGTGGCAACGACGACGGCCACCCCACGGTCGGCACACAGCCGCTTGCTCACGCGGAAGATGCTGATCTGGTGATAGGGATCGAGTGCCGAAGTGGGCTCGTCGAGCACCAGCAATCTCGGCTGTTGAGCGATCGCGGCAGCGATGTGCACGCGCTGTTGCTCGCCGGCGGAGATGGTGTCCAGGGAACGATCGGCGAACTGCTCGGTGCCGGTGGTACGCATGGCCCGCTCTGAGATGCGGTGATCTTCAGCCGAGTCAAAGAACGCAAAGGGACGATGAGGGAAGCGTCCCAACAGAACCACGTCCCGGGCGATGAGACCCGCCGGGGCGTCCGGACGCTGGGGTACAAAGGCGATTGACGCGGCTCGCTGCCGTGCACGCAGCCGGTCAACAAGTCGCCCGGACAGACGCACCGTTCCCTCACCGGGCTTCAACAGTCCCACCACAATACGCAACAACGTGCTCTTGCCCGCACCGTTGGGGCCGACCACCGCGAGCATACCGCCTGCGGGGAGCGTGATATCGACCGGCCCCAGAAAGGTTTCGCAGCGCGGGTAGCCGAATCGCACCCCCACCAGTTGCAGCAAGGTATCTTCAGTCACCGGCGGCAGCCTCCGGGTGTATGATACTCATCAAGGTCCGGGCGGTCAGCGTGACACGCTGGGAAGGAATGGTGAAGTGCCCGTCGGTCACGAAATGCACACGTCCCGTTCGCACGGCTGTAACAGGGCCCAGTTTGCGCCACTGATCGAGGAGTTGGCGGCGCTGCTGGTCGCCGAGCTGGTCCGACGTCATGGCCTCGATGATGACGTCCGGGTTGCGGGCCACTATCTCCTCAAGACTGGCCGCCGGGTAAAGCACCTCAGAATCAGCAAAGATGTTTCGCCCGCCGGCGATTTCGATGAGCTCGGATATGAACGTCCTGTTGCCCGTTGTGAAGACGTTGGAAAGTGTTTGCGGGCTTCGCAGGGTGAAGAGCACTTTGGGGCGGCCCAGGCCGGCGACGCGCCGGGCGACCGCCTGCAACTCGCTCTTGATCAGATCAATCATGGCAACTGCTTCAGTCTGCCTGCCGACCAGTCGCCCGAGGTCGGTTATGGTGGTGTACAGATCGTGCAGCGACTCGACCTTGTCGTCGTATACGGGAATACCACGATCGAGGCAGAGTCGGCGGGTAGGACCGGTTTGGCCCCTGAGGATCACGAGGTCCGGCTTCAACGTAAGTATGACCTCGAGATCGGGATCTCGCAGCCCGCCGATCTTGGGCACCCCATCCAGTTGGGGTGGGAATTTGCAGAAGCTGCTCACGCCAACCAGGAGGTCACAGGCCTCCAGGCCACAGATGATTTCAGCCGCATTGGGGGCCAGCGCAATCACGCGCGAACATGAGGGGGTGCCCGCGGCGGCGGCTGACTTTGCCGGAGCCCGTTCGGAGCAGCCCGCCGACAGCACGAACACAAACCATATCGTATTGACGATTGACGATTGACGATTGACGATTGGCGATTCCCTTTGTGCCTTTCTCCCCCTCCGTGCCTCCGTGCCTTCGTGCCTCCGTGCCTTTCTCCCCCAACTGGCGGCACGGGTCAAGCCGGCACCAAGCCTGCAACCGACCGGTGTCGGGCGGGTATCATTCAGGGGCGCAGGCTCCGGCAGAAGGTCTCCGCGCGAGCCCTTAAGTTGTCCTAAGGTATGGACAAATGAGGATTTACCGCGAGAATGATGGACCGATCGGCCCCTACTGGCCGAGAAAAGACCGGACGAATACTCTGTGATACCACGCGTGTGGGACAGGCTTTCCAGCCTGTCGTTTGACCGGCTGGAAAGCCGGTCCCACAGATTGCCCCGGGCTTACCCATGATGGCTATCAAACACCCGTTCCACATACTGGCGTGTGCAGTTCTGGTGCCGACATGCGGCGCATTCGCCCAGACTACCGGCGACGGACAACTTCAAGCACAACTATTCAGCCAGCGTCGCCACGTCAACGCCGGTGCACCGATCCTGGTGGAATTCAGGATCCAAAATACGTCGGATGAGCTGATAGCCCTGTACGTGCCCGGCACGGAACCGGTCATTGCCGGCGAACAGATGGGCCTGCCGCTTTCGCACGTGTTCAGCGGCAAAGCGTTTGAGGCTTTGACCATCCGGAACGAAAGCAATCGTACATGGCACGTCGCCAACGGCTATCATCCACCCGCCAAGACGCCGGTGGTCACCTTGGCCGGACACGGAACCATCGGAACCACGATCGACGTGCGAGAGCACTACCCGGCGCTGCGGACGCCCGGCGATTACCGGATTACCTGGGCCCCCTACGGCGGCAGTATCCAGTCCAACGTCTTGCTCATTCGGGTGGCCCCGCTGAAGCAGGCTGAGATCAGCACCGATCACGGCCCCATGACCATCCGGTTCTTCTACGAGGACGCGCCCAACCACGTTGACAACTTTGTCGAATTGGCCCAGAAGGGGTTCTATAACAATCTGGGTTTCCACCGTATCGAGACCGGCTATTTCATTCAGGGAGGGTGTCCCAACGGGGACGGCACCGGCATCCGCCCTGACGGCGTGAAGCTTGAAGCGGAGATCAGCGACCGGTCGCAAACCCGCGGCATGGTGAGTATGGCCCTGGTCGACGACGATCCCAATTCAGCCAGTTGCCAGTTCTTCATCTGCAATACCCGCGTTCGGGAGTGGGACGGCAGGTACACGGTCTTCGGAAAGCTCTTCGGCGACGATTCATACGAGACGCTTGACGCGCTGATGGCCCTATCCACCGACGATGAGGGCAGGCCCCTCGATCGGGTCCTGATTCGCAGCATGCGGGTCACCAACATCCCTCGCGACCAGCAGTAGGGTCCGCTGTGCCAATCCGAGCCGCGACCGTAAGGGAGCGGGCAGCAGGGGAGGGTCCGCCGTGCGGACCACGCGTCTGGACCAGGCAACGGCCCGCAGACCCAGTGCCCGGCGCCGCCAGGTCGGTATTAGGGGGCAAGTGGGGCCTTAAAAAAAATCCTTGTACGGGCGAAGGTTGTGCCACGCACCCCACACTGCCTGTCTCAGTCATTGGACCATCGAAGCGTCATCAATCATACTGAACCTGGGAGTAATTATAAGACTAAGCTGATTGTGTTGGATTTTGCCCCCAATCGTGTATACTCCTAGAATAAGCGGTGGCGTTGCGGTTAGGATTCTGAGCGCATAACCGTACTGGTGTAAGGGATCGAGGCAGGGCTTTTCTCATGCGGCGGGGTCAGAGCTACGCTGGCGCATGGACCGGCAATCAAGACCGGGCCTGCGATATAGGCGTTCGCGCCAAATTTTGGGGAGGAGGGACATCAGTGACCTACTCAACGAGACAGCCGTTTCCGGCTGTGGCGGTTGGTTTCGCGGTCTTGGCTTTGTCTGCGCTTCCATGCAAGGCCCAACAGTGTGTGACTAACCTGGATTGTGACGATGGGGTCGGCTGCACCACCGACCTATGTGACCCTGCGAATCCGCTGGCGGATCCTATTACCGGTTGCGTGAACGCGGCCAACGACGCCAACTGCGACAACCTGCTGTTCTGCGACGGTGCGGAGACCTGCGACGCGTTGCTGGATTGCCAGGCGGGTACCAGCCCCTGCACCAATCCGCTGCTGCCGGTGTGTGACGAGGCGGCTGACGTTTGCGTGGAGTGTCTGGTCGCCGGGGACTGCGATGACGGGCTGTTCTGCAACGGGGCGGAGACGTGTGATACGCTGACCGACACCTGCCAGGCAGGTACGCCGCCGGTGATCGACGACGGGGTGGCCTGTACGGACGACTCCTGCGACGAGGTGCTCGACGTCGTGGTGAACACGCCCAACGACGCCAACTGCGACAACCTGCTGTTCTGCGACGGTGTGGAGAC
>JAZGDL010000465.1:0-3041 GCA_036477795.1 Phycisphaerae bacterium | reverse complement strand
CGTGCTTGATGAAGCTGTCCAGGATGGTGTTGATGGACTCGTGTTTCTGAGCGGTGACCCCCTCTTCATTGGCGCAGCGCTCACACAGGTGCCGCTCGCGTTTCTCACCGTTGGGCGGAATGATATCAAGCAGGTGCACGGTGGCTTGCGTTTTGTTGCATCGTTGGCAGAGCATCATCAGGAGGCACCTCTTCAAAGCCCCTGTATTTTACGGTTTCGGATGGGTATCGTCAAATCCGGCGTGTTGTCTGCACTCGGTCCCCAATCATGGGCGGACATAGCGTGCCCGGCAACCGGGCGTCTCGACAATTGTGACGCTCAACAACGCATCCCCCAACGGCGTGACGCAGGATAGCCGCTCGAATACCACCCGCGCCAGGTTCTCAGCAGTCGGGTTCACTCCTGCCAACCAGGAATGATCATTCAAGCAGGTATGATGCAACTCACCCGTGAGGGCGTTGAGCCTCCGCTGAACATCTTCAAAGTCGGCGACGAACCCGGTGTGGTCCAGCGTTTCGGCGGCCAGGCAAACCGACACCCGCCAGTCGTGGCCGTGAAGCGGCTCGGTTTCCCCGCCCGGTAGTCGCAGCGCGTGCGTGGCACAGAACGATCCGTCAACAACAATCTCATACATCGTTTAACTCGAGCCCAACACCCACAATTCGCTTGACCCGTTCCTACCGCGCGCTATAATCAAAATAACCGGACATCGGTCGCGAGTCTTTTTTGGCACTGCGTAGGTCGACACATCCGAGTTCGGACAACTGAACAGCGAGTTCGGACAACTGAACAGGAAACGTCAGGCGGAGAAACAGGTGGGCGGCCAGCGTTCGCGCGTTCCTGCGCCTGCAAAGATGCAGAGAGAATCCCGGCTCATACGACGGCATTTTTCGTCAGTATTCGGGGACGTATACTGGTGAGCCGCCACCACCTACTAATTGGGCCGGGGTTCTTCTTGCGCTAGAGCACGCCCGATCGCACGCTCCGCCCAGCAGACGGCACCGGACCATTTCATAACAGCGCCGTTTCTTCGCGAATTCTCCTCTCAAAGCCCACGGATTGCAATCCGCGGGCTTCTCGCACCACGGTTCCGGTTCCCTTATCAACGATTGTTCACCGCTGTAGCGCTGCCATACCTATTGGATACCAACCGCAGGCGCTTTACAATCGTCCGGGTGAAAAAGATTCCACGCAGCCTGCTAGCCCTGGGACCAACCGCACCGCCCAAGACCATACGCGCCGCGGACAAGGAATTCCACTTCGTCAGATTATTGAAGCACGATTTCTTCGCCGCCACCGCTGTGTATCAGGGCGATGCCGGCAGGGTGATCGCGAAGTTCGGCCGCACCGAACCGATTCTCGGCCTGCCCGCACAGTGGATCGGCCGCTTACTGGCATGGCATGAGGCCACTATCTACGCGGCGCTGGCCGATCTGGAGGCTGTGCCCGCGTTTGTGGGACGCTGCGGGCCGACGGGCATCGTGCATGAGTTCATCGAAGGGGCTCCACTCACACCGGGGCAGTCGGTGCCGGACGCTTTCTTCGATCGGCTGCGTGAGGCCGTCGACGCCCTGCATGCCCGTGGGATGGCCTATGTCGATCTGGAAAAGCGGCAGAACGTGATAGCCGGCGACGACGGCAGACCCTATCTGATAGATTTTCAGATCTCCTGGTATCTGCCGCGGCGCTACGGCGGCGAGACCTTACCAGCCCGTTGGCTTCGCCGGCGTTTTCAGGAAGGCGACCGCTATCACCTGCTGAAGCTGCAGCGGCGCATCCGTCGCGACCAACTCACCGCAGAGCAGATCCGACAATCCTACCGCAAGCCCTTTCACGTCAAGCTGCATCGCTGGCTCACCTGGCCGATGCTCAAGACACGTCGGACCATGCTCCAACGGCTTGATCCCACGCACAAGAGGGGCGAGCGTGGTTCCGCCGTTTGACGGCACTAATCAACTTGTGATCCGCCGGGGGCCTCGCTGGTTGCGGGCTGCGTCCACGGCGCTGCGTAGCAGCATGGCCACCGTTACCGGCCCCACGCCCCCCGGCACCGGTGTGACCACCGAGGCGATGTTCTTCACCTCGTCCAGGTCCACGTCCCCGACGGTCTTGTATCCGCTGGGAGCCGCGTCGTCAGGCAAACGGTTGATCCCCACGTCGATGACTACCGCTCCCGGTTTGACGTGGTCCTTGCCGACGAGGCGTGGCTTGCCGGCAGCCACAACCAGCAAGTCGGCGTTGCGCGTATGGTAGATCAGGTCGCGGGTGTCGATGTGGCAGGTGGTGACGGTAGCCAACTCATGTTGCAGAAAGAGGCCAATAGGCCGGCCGGCGATGGCGCTCTGGCCGACCACCACGGCATCCATCCCCCGCGGGTTACATCCAACGTGCCTGAGTATCTCCATCACCGCCAAGGCCGTGCAGGGCGCGATGATCGGCGAGTCGTAAAACAGCATGCCGATGTTGGACGGATTGATCCCTTCCACGTCTTTGTACGGATCGATGGCGTATTGCACTGCCGGCGTGTCGATCCCCTTCGGCAGCGGGAGGTTGAGCATGATGCCGGTGACCTGCGGATCCAGATTGAGGGTGTCGATCTGTTGGCGAATATGCCGTTCGGTGGCGCCGGCCGGCAAGGTGTGCAAGCGGTATTCGATGCCCACCGCGTGGCACTGGGCTTGCTGGGAACGGGCGTAGATGGCCCCGGTCGACGGGTCGCCCACCATGATCGCATCAAGGCGCACGTCGCATCCCTCAGCCCGCAACTGCCGCGTCAGCTCAGCGGTCTGCTGCTTCAGATTCAATGCAATGGCGTTGCCGTCAACGATCCTTGCGCACATTCGCACTAGTGCTCCGTCACAGCTCGATTGCAAGCCCACGGATTCGAATCCGTGGGTTTCGCAGTGACTTTGTCGTTTGGCAGACGCCCCAAGCGTAATCTCCGCTCCCGCATCCCATACTCCAACCCACAGTGCTGGTGCGAGAATCCTTTCTCGCACCAATCAGGAGTGGGAATCCCTTCCCGTGGGACACCACCAGGA
>JAZGDL010000464.1:0-9189 GCA_036477795.1 Phycisphaerae bacterium | reverse complement strand
TTTGAGCCAAGGCCGCTGACAGGTTGGCATCGAGCGAAGTGTTGGAAGGGTCCAGCGCGAACCCCTTCTTGTAATCCACAATGGCATCATCGAGCTTGTTCTGGCTGACTCGAAGCTGGCCACGCAGGTCGTACGCGTTAGCCAGGTCTTTACGGTAGGAGTCATTGCTGCGAGCTGTATCGTAGGCCCGTTCGAAATGGATGATGGCGGAGTCGTAGTTTTGGGCGCTCACCGCACTGAGCCCCTCCTGATGGCTGAGTTCACCGACCTTTCTGCGAGCCACAGTCGAGTTGGGATTCAACTGGTAAGCCTTCCTGTAGCTGGACAGAGCGATGGCATCGGCGTTTTGGTTCTCGAAATGAGTCGCTACCTGGCCGTACAGCACCGCCACTCTGTTCTTGAACCGCACGTCATCGGGGGCTTTTGCTGCGGCCTTGCTTAGCTCGCCGAGTGCTCTGTTATACAAACCGATGACAATGAATCGTCCCGCTCGATGAGCAGCTACTCTTGCGGAAGCTTCGCCCAGCCCTGTGTTTGCAGGATCGATGCTCCGTGCAGCCTGAAGATCAGCTCCGGCTGACTCGACGTCGCCCGATTCCAGCTTAGCCTGGGCCCGGGCGACGTAGGCATTAGCCAGATCCAACACATAGGCGGTGTTGTCGGGAGCGGTCTTGGTGGCAGTCTGAAGCTCCCTGATGGCCGCCCGCACGTGCCCCGCCTTCTGAAGAGCCCGCCCGAGAATGTTGTGGGTCAGGCCCACGTCGGGATGTTCTTCCGCCAACCGCTTGGCCCGGGTGATTACTTTCTCGATCTGGCTCTTGTCGGCGACCCGCACCGCTTCCTGGAGTGCACCGATCACCTGAATCGGATCCCGGGAGGCGCTGAATCCGTCGGCCAGGGCCAGATACACTTCGGTGTTGTTCGGACTGCGATCAGACAGATGCAGCAGCAGCCTCAGGGCTTCAATCCGGTGGCTGGGGCTCTGGAGTTTGCGACGCGCAGCAGCCAGCACCTCATCGTCACTCTTTTGCAGTGAACGAGCGTTGGCCAGATCGCCTTTCAGGCGTGCGCTATTGGGGTTGAGGGCAGATGCCCGTGCGTAAAACTGTTCGGCCTTTGGGTAGTTCTGTTCGCCCAGGTATGAGTGGGCGATCAGATGCAAGGCGGTGACGTCGGCGGAGTTCTTTTCAAGCAGACCCTCCGCCTCCGCCCGCCCGCCTTTGAAGTCTCCGGCGTCGATCTTGGCGGCTGCCGAAGCCACCGTCTTGGCACGCCTGTCTTGCGATGCGGACGTAGCGGCAGAGGGGGCGGCAGCGCCGCGGATGTTAGCGGTGCCCAGCAGCGCCCCCAGTGAGTTATACAGCCCCTGAGTGAAGTCCGGCGTGGAGCCGTCTACGACAGCGGCCGGGCCGAACGCTGAGCCGCCGCCGGCAGGCTGCCCCTGACTGCCAGAGGTCGTCAGCCCACTCGAGACCAGCACGCCGGCCAGCGGTGTAATACCTGTGATGCTCAAGATTCCTCTCCAAGGACAAAGGCCTCACCTGAATACTTACGATGTATCTTGTGCTCGCGCCGCCGGTTACTCAGACCATGATGCCATGCGCATGGAGTGCGATCGGACCTTGATGGTCATATCCGTCAGAAGCAACACCATCATGATGGTGATACTCTCATCCGCCGGATGTGTACTACGAGTATATTCGCGACGTCTGCTGCAAGGATCCGTCCGTCTGCCCGGCCTACCAGGAGTTCCGTGCCCGCTATTCCGTGTAGGGCGGCGACAATGTGGCGGACTCCTCGGGCTTGAGATGTTCGCATCCCGGCCGCTGTTTCAGTAGCCTGCCCCTGCCCCTGTGTGGGCCAGAAGAATTCTTGAAAACATGGGAAGATTCCGGCCGATTGGATCATCTAATGGTTGTGAACAGGCCGGAGTCCTGGCGGACCGACCGCGTGGTTCGGATCTCGCGCTCCGTACATAGTCAAGCTAAACAGGAGTTCTTGCAATGGGACGATTCTACGCAGCAACGACAGTGATCGCGGCGTTAGCTTTCGGGGTGGCGTCCAACGTCGCTCTCGCACAGCATGATCATCAGCACGGTCACGGCGAGAAGGCGGGGCACTCGCACGAAAGGGCGGAGGTGCACGGCGGCGTAGTGACCATGTCCAAGGAGTTCCACATCGAAACGGTCTTCACGCCGGATCAGGTTCGCCTTTACCTCTACGACGGCGAACAGAACCCGATGCACGTCAAGCATTGGAAGAAGGGGCTGGTGCAGGCGACGGGCGAAATGCAAATACGTAGCCGCGGGCGCGGCACCGCGACCTTGAAGTTCGTGCACGCCACGCCCGACGGATACGCCTGCCCGATGCACCTCGACCAAACTGCCACCGAACCCGGCATGTGTGCCAAGTGCGGCATGGCCCTCGCGAAGCAGAAGATGCCCGACGGGACTTTGTGGTCCTGCCCGATGCACCCGGATGAAAACGGGAAAGGTCCGGGCAAGTGCGCTGACTGCGGGATGAAACTCACGCCCCAGGACTATCTCGTCGCGCCCGCGGACTTGGAGGGTCTCAAGGCCGGCGATGCGAGGGTCACCATCAACCTGGCAAATCTTCCCGGTGCGAAAGAGCAGACGCTCCAGTTCTTTGAGAAGTTCACGGGGGTGGAAAGGCACGAAGCTGAGGGCGACCGAGGAGGAAGCCCGAAGAAGGCACGGAGGCAGGAAGGGAAAGGACACGCCGATCATGATCATGATCATGATCACGATCACGATCATTGATCACTGAAGTCGACCGCGCGGCATATCTTAGCTTTGCGGACATGGGCACCTTCGCGCCGGAGGCGTGGGCGACGGTCGGCTGCATCTGAAGATAGACTCTGATGAACGAATCCGAACCATCCCGGCGGCGGTTTCTTGCGCGGATCGTCGTGGCGCTGAACGCCGTGGTTGCGGCGCTTATGGCGACCCCCGCCATCGGTTACGTGCTGTCGCCGTTGTTGAGACGTCGGTCCGGCCAGTGGGTGGTGATCGACAAGGCCTCGAAGTTTCCCGGCGGGGCGCCACGCCGGGTCATATACAAGTATCTCGACGAACGCGGCTACAGCGTCGAGCAGATACGCCGTGCGGCGTTCGTCGTGCGGGACGGCAACGAACTCGTCGTTCTCTCACCCGTGTGCACGCACATGGGATGCAACGTCGGATTCAATGATGCGGCCAACCTGTTCGAGTGCCCCTGCCACGGGGGGAAGTACGATGCCTCCGGTCGCGTGGTCGACGGCCCTCCACCGCAGCCGCTGCGAAGATTCAAAACTCGCGTGCGGGGCGGCAACCTCGAGATTTACATCACGTGACCGGTTCACAGGAATCAATCAGCTGCACCGCTGAGGAAACCGGGGCGCACGGGCGTTGGGTGCGCCTTGCGGAACCCGTTCGCAGTCTCTTCGAAGAGCGCTTGCCGGCAGGGGTCGGCTGGGCCCACGTCTTCGGGTCAACGCTGCTGGCGTTGATCGGGATTCAGGTCGTAACCGGGGTGCTGCTCTCGCTGAATTACTCGGCGTCAACATCGACAGCTTGGGAGAGCACGCGGTACATCCAGGACCAGGTGGTCTTCGGAGGAATCATCCGCGGCGTGCATCATTGGGCGGCTTCGGCTTCGATCGTAGTGGCTGCGTTGCACGTTGTACGGGTGTTCATCTATGCCGCCTATCGGGCCCCACGACAGTGGACCTGGGTGGCCGGCGTGCTGCTTCTTCTGGTTCTTCTTGGGTTCGGCCTGACCGGGTATCTGCTACCTTGGGATCTGAAGGCCTACTTCGGCACGCAGGTCGCCACCGAGATTCCGGGGTCCATTCCGGTGCTCGGGCCGTATCTATTGCGGCTCATCCGCGGCAGCGCGGACGTCGGTCCCTTCACGCTCACCCGGTTCTACGCCTTCCACGTAATCATCCTGCCCATGATGCTGACCCTGCTCCTGACCGCTCATCTTTACCTCGTCAGACGACACGGCATCACACCGCCGTGGACCCGGATTGGAGAAGAAGGTCGGCCGGGGCGAGTGTTCTTTCCGTATCAGGCGGTGAAGGATTCGGCGGCCATTCTCGTCGCCGTGGTGCTGATTTTTCTCCTGGCGGTTTGGATCGGAGCACCGTTGGAGGAGAAGGCGGACCCGACCAATTCGTCCTACGTCCCGCGACCGGACTGGTACTTCCTGGGGCTGCAGCAGTTGCTTCGGATATTCCAGGGCAAGTGGCAGATCCTGGGGACGGTGGTCATCCCGGGCCTTTCCGTGCTGGTGCTGCTGGCTTTGCCCTGGCTGGATCGCACGCCCGAGCGCCGGCTTCGATTACGGCCGATCGCGCTAAGCCTGGGTGGGATTTGTGCGGCGGGAGTTGTGGCGATGACGGCGGCGGGCTATGCTGCGGTCCGGCACGAGGAAACGCGGATCGTCGGCGTGCAGGTGTCTCCGCCTCCTCCGGCCGATACGTACACAGAGGTCGCTGAGGCAAGTCCGGAGCTGGTGGGCGAAGGTGCGCGGTTGTACGGCGCGATGCGGTGTGGATCATGTCATGGACCGGATAGGGATGAGGTGATGCCGGGTTTGCCGCCGGACTTGAGCTACGCAGGCAGCAAACTCCGGCAAGCGTGGATTCGCGACTACTTGCTCGAACCGAAGCCCATACGATACGAATCTGACGGTGTCCGCCCGACGCTGCGAATGCCCGAGTTCCACTTCTCCGCAACAGAAGCGACCGCGCTGGCCGTGTACCTGTCTGAGCAAACCGATTCGGCTCGGTTTCCCCCGTTGCCCTCCGGGCGACAGCCGACGCCCGGGCAAGTTGAAGAGGGACGGCAGCTCTTTGCCAACTACCAATGCCTCGGCTGTCACGTGCTTGATTCGGAAGGCAATCGTATTGGACCGGACCTCACGCATGTCGGCGCCCGCCTGAGAGGAGAGTATCTCGATGTGTTCCTACGGAATCCGGAAGCGCTCATCCCCGGGACCTCGATGAAGAACTTCCAGCTATGGGACGAGGAGCGAGAGGCGCTGGTCGCGTTCCTGGACTCCCGCAAATAATCGTGGAAGCCGTGATTATACGAAAAGAAATGAGCGGCCATCGTGGCGAGTAAAGCAAGGCCAAGGTCACGCCCCGTAGTGACGGCGTGTTACATTGCGTTGTTGGCCTGGCTGGTTGGGGGGTGCGTCATGTGGGACCGGCTTTCCAGCCGGTCAAATGACAGGCTGGAAAGCCTGTCCCACAGCCTTGCGATGCGGTGGGACGCGGTGCATGCCCCGTTGCCAACCGCCCGGGAATATCCGGCGGCAGACGATCTTGAACTTCCAGCGCTGGACGAGTCCGCCAAGATTGAGGACTACCTGGCCTACGCCGCGCTAAACAACCCGGGTCTGGAGGCGGCGTTTAACCGCTGGAAAGCGGCCCTGGAACGTGTGCCGCAGGAGGAAACGCTGCCGGACCCGCGCTTCACTTACCGTTACTTTATCCGCGAAGTCGAGACGCGTGTCGGTCCCCAGAAGCAGGCCTTCGGGCTGTCGCAGATGTTTCCCTGGTTCGGCAAGCTGGAGCTGCGTGGCGACGTGGCAGCCGAGGCGGCCCGAGCTGCGCGGCAACAGTATGAGACCGAGAAGCGCAAGCTCTTCTTCGAGGTGAAAGACGCCTTTTACGAATACTACTACCTGGGACGGGCCATTCACGTGGTCCAAGAGAACTTCCAACTGGTCGAATACCTCGAGAGCGTGGCGCGGGCGCGATACAAGACGGCCACGGCCGGTCACCCGGACGTCATACGCGCCCAGGTCGAACTGGGCAAGCTGGAGGACCAGCTTAACTCGCTCCGCGATTTGCTCGTTCCGGTGGTAGCCAGGCTCAACGCCGTTCTGAACCGCCCGACGAACGCGAAGCTGCCTATGCCGCAGTCGATTCCCGACGAGCATCCGGAGGTCAGAGATGAAGACGTGCTGCGGTGGCTCGGGCGACACAGTCCGGAACTCAAGGCTCTCGACCATGAGATCGAACGGTCCCGGCACGCCGTCGCTTTGGCCAGGAAAAACTACTATCCGGACTTCACGCTGGGAGTGGACTATACGGAAGTCGGCGCGCCGACACGGTCCGGGCCCCAGGGGCTGGCCAACCCGGCAGCCCTACGCGGCGCCTCGCGTCTGGCCGGCGGCATGGGAGATCTGATTGACGTCTATTCAATTGGTCGCAGTTTCCGGCCTGGCGACCGGCCGGGAGACGGCGGGCAGGACGTCTGGATGGTGTCGTTATCGATGAACGTTCCGATCTGGCAGGGCAAGTACGCTGCCGGCGAGCGTGAGGCCCGGGCCCGCTATCTCGCGGCCATCAACGCTCGCTCCGAAAAGGAAAACTCTTTGACCTTCGACGTGCAGCGGGCACTATTTGGGCATCGGGACGCGGGGCGAAAAATCACTTTATACCGCGACGTGCTGATTCCCAAGGCCAGGGAGTCGATTCGCTCTACGGAGACGGCTTTTCGAGCCGGGGCGGCAAGCTTCCTGGACCTCGTGGACGCGGAACGATCTCTCCTGGAGTTTGAGTTGTCGTTTGAGCGGGCGCTTGCCAACCGGGCGCAACGCCTGGCCGAACTGGAGAAGCTCGTGGGCCGGTCGATCTCACCCGGGGCTGCCGGATCGGTCGATTCGCCCGCGACGGATAAGGCTCCGAACCTCGACGATACCCCGGTGGCTCCTCGGCGGACGCAGTCGCAAGAAGGAGCGAACGAACCATGAAACCCGCCGTCGGAAAAGCCCTGACGATTCTCTCGAAGACGCCGTTGTTGGCCGTCGTGATTGTAGCGTTTGTGCTGGGTTACACGTTCAAGGGTCTGGTCAGCACCGCCCCGCCGGCCGCGAGTACAGTTGCCGCCGAGGATTCCGACAGCGAGGCAGACCAGGAAATCTGGACCTGCTCGATGCATCCGCAAATCCGCTTGCCGGAACCGGGCCCATGCCCCCTTTGCGGCATGGACTTGATTCGAGCTGATGGTAGTGCCAAGCCCGCCAAAGCTAAGAAAGAGCCCAAGTACGCCTGCGCGATGTTCTGCGTTCCACCCATGCCCAGGCCAGGCGATTGCCCCATATGCGGCATGGAAATGGTTGAGGTTGACGTTGGCGAGTCCGGCGAAGATCAGACCGCGCCGCGTACGCTGACCCTCTCCGCGATGGCGCAGAAACTGGCCGAGATTCAGACGGTCGCGGTGGAGCGGAAAACCGTGTCGGCTGAAATCCGGATGGTGGGCAAGATCGACTACGATGAGACCCGCTTGGGCTACATCACCGCCTGGGTACCGGGTCGCCTCGATCGGCTATACGTGGACTACACTGGGATTCCGGTGCGAAAGGGCGACCACATGGTCTACATGTACAGCCCGGAGCTGGGAACAGCGCAGACCGAACTGCTGGAGGCGCTGCGGCGAACCAAACCTACCCAGAACAACCGGAGTTCCGTACTCCACGAACGGGCTGGGGAGTGGCTGGAGGACATTCGTGACAAGTTTCGTCTGTGGGGCTTTGGGGATGGGCAGATCACCGAAATCGAGGAGCGAGGCACGTCGTCGAACTACATGACGATTCACGCGCCCATGGGCGGCATCGTTATTCATAAGAACGTCCTGGAAGGGATGTACGTGCAGACCGGCACGCGCATCTACACGATTGCCGATCTCGCGCACGTTTGGGTCAAGCTGGATGCTTACGAGTCGGACCTGGCCTGGCTTCGTTACGGTCAGCAAGTCGAGTTCGAGACCGAGGCCTACCCGGGCGAGACCTTCGCGGGCACGGTTTCGTTCATCGCCCCGGTGCTCGACGCCAAGACCCGGACCGTGAAGGTGCGGGTGAACGTGGAAAACGCTGATGGGCGCCTCAAGCCCGAGATGTTCGTGCGGGCGGTGGTGCACTCGGAAGTGGCCGCCGGGGGACGCGTGGTGGATGCCAGGCTGGCCGGCAAGTGGATGTGCCCCATGCACCCGGAGGTCATCCAAGAGGATCCCGGTGACTGCAGTCGATGTGGCATGCCGCTGTTGCGGACCGAGTCACTGGGGTTCGTCTCAGTGCAGGCCGGTGATGTCGAAGCGCCATTGGTCATCCCCGCATCCGCACCGCTGATTACCGGGAAGCGGGCGTTGGTGTACGTCCAACTTCCCGACAAACCAGGAACGTATCAAGGGCGCGAGATTCGCCTGGGCCCGAGGGTTGGCAATGAGTACATCGTTCTCGATGGGCTTGTTGAGGGTGAGCGAGTCGTGGTCCATGGTAACTTCAAGATCGACAGCGCCATGCAGATCATGGCCGAACCCAGCATGATGAGTCCGACAAGCGGACAGCGGGCGCCTTCCCACGACCACGAACAACACCAGGCCACCGCCAAAACCAACCGACTGCCCTCGCCGCGACAAGACCTCGACCAGCCGGAAGGGTTGAAGTTGAACATCCCGCCGGCGTTCGCGGCCGAATTCAACCCCGTACTGGTTGCCTACCTGAGAATCCAGGATGCCTTGAGTCACGATGGGCACAAAGGGGCGCAGAAGGCCGCCACGGATCTGCGTACGGCGCTCGCCGGCGCGGACATGAGCCTGCTGGCCGGTCAGGCCCACGTTGCGTGGATGAAGGAGGCGGATGGGATGACCAAGGCAGCCGACGACATTTCAGCCGCCGCAGACATACAAAAGGCGCGAGCGAGCTTCGCGCTGCTGTCCGAGTCGATGATCGTGGCCACCAAATCCTACGGCGCCGCGAAGCAAGCCGTCAATCGATTCCACTGCCCCATGGCGTTCGGCGGCCGTGGCGGGGACTGGCTGCAAACCAAGGAGCGAACCGAGAACCCTTACTTCGGGTCGGCCATGTTCCGTTGTGGAATCATGACGGAAACCATCGGGCAGAGTTCGGCGGAAGGTGCGGGCCATGAGCGAGAGTGATCCACTGGAGCACCCGCCACCGGCCGGCTTGATCGACCGGACGATCCGTTTTTGTATCGAGAACAAGCTGGTCGTCGCTCTCTTCATGTTGTTCATCATCGGCTGGGGGCTGATGTCGGCGCCGTTCGACTGGAGCCTCGGCGGCCTGCCCCGCGATCCCATGCCCGTCGACGCCATCCCCGACATCGGTGAGAACCAGCAGATTGTCTTCACGGAATGGATGGGCCGGTCTCCGCAG
>JAZGDL010000463.1:0-6110 GCA_036477795.1 Phycisphaerae bacterium | reverse complement strand
CCGTCCCTTGTGGGTGGCGCCGTCCCTTGTGGGTGGCGCCGTCCCTTGGTGGGTGGCGCCGTCCCTTGTGGGTGGCGCCGTCCCTTGGTGGGTGGCGCCGTCCCTTGTGGGTGGCGCCGTCCCTTGGTGGGTGGCGCCGTCCCTTGTGGGTGGCGCCGTCTCGTCAATGCGCCGCCCACGAGGGGCGGCGCTACAGGACTCGTCAACAGATTAGCAATGCCTAAGCTGTCAATCGACGACATCAACGTTCAGGGCCTACGCGTCCTTGTTCGTCTGGACCTGAACGTGCCGCTGGACGACCACGGTCGCATCACCGACGACCGCCGCATCCAAGCCGCTCTTCCGACCGTTCAGAAGCTCCTTCATGACGGCGGCCGCCTGATCCTGATCAGCCATCTCGGCCGGCCCAAAGGTGACCCCGAAAAAGACAAGCGGCTAACGTTGGAACCCATCGCTGAGCGACTTGCCCACCTGCTCGGTCAACCGGTCATGTTCGTTCCGGATTGCGTCGGGCCCGAGGTTCAGGAAAAGGTCAAAACGCTCCGAGACGGCCAGTGTTGCGTGCTTGAAAACCTTCGTTTCCATGAGGGTGAGACCATCAAGGACGCCAAGGCCAAGGGCGATCCCGATCTTCGTAGTTGCAAGGATCAGTTCGCCGAGAAGCTGGCAGCCCTGGCGGACGTTTATGTCAACGATGCCTTCGGCACCTGCCATCGCGATAACGCCAGCATGCTCACCGTCCCGCAGAAGATGCACCACCAGCCGCGGGTGATGGGCTACCTGGTGGCCAAGGAGCTCAAGTTTCTCGGCGGGGCGGTCGCCGACCCCAAGCGGCCGTTTGTGGTCATTCTGGGCGGAGCGAAGGTTTCGGACAAAGTCGGCACGATCGAAGCACTCCTCGAAAAATGTGACACCATTCTGATCGGCGGGGCCATGGCCTTTACGTTTGCAGCGGCGCAAGGGACGGCAGTGGGCAGGAGCCTCACCGAGCCGGACCGTTATGACACCGCCCGACGACTGCAAGCCAAGGCCGGCGACAGGATTCGTCTGCCCATTGATTCCGTTGCGGCGGCTGAGATCCGGTCGGACGCACCGACCCGGGTTTGTGAGTCGTCGATTCCCCAAGACATGATGGGTCTGGACGTCGGCCCCAAGACCATCAGCGCCTATCGCGACATCCTGCAAACCGCCGGCACCATTGTCTGGAACGGGCCCATGGGCGTCTTTGAGACACCACCGTTTGACACCGGCACCTTGGCCATCGCCAACGCGGTCGCTAACGCGACCGATCGCGGTGCCGTGACCATTGTCGGAGGGGGCGACAGCGCCGCTGCGATCAGCGCCGCCGGGCTCAGCGATCGGATCACCCACGTTTCAACCGGAGGCGGGGCATCGCTGGAGTTTCTTGAAGGAAAGCCCTTCGCAGCTATCGAAATCCTCGACGAAGCGTAGACCCCGTAACAAAACCCCATGCGGTCCGCGGACTCACGCGAAACACCACGGGTCCGCCTACGGCGGACCCATGCCACCCGCCGTGCGTCACGGATGCTCTTCGGAGCGCACTTGGTGGGCAATTCTTTGGTTCATCCGGGAAAAATGGGATGACCGACCGGTGTTTGCCACCAACTTCAGTTGGTGGTCGGCGGATTCTTCGTGCTTCTTATGCCCCAGCCGGCTTCAGCCGGGCTTGTGGTATTCACCTTTCAGTATGTGGCGCGATCTCGTGTTCTGTCGAAGCAAAAGCCCGGCTAAAGCCGGCTTCCGAGGGGGGATTGTCGCTTGACCACCGGCTGAAGCCGGTGGCAAACAGGGACCGGCTGAAGCCGGTCAGGACTTCGAGCAAACAGCCCCTGATGGGTAAATCTGCGAGGAACAGCCACCCCGGGAATCTCGGATGAACCAATTCTTTTGCATTCGTCAGAATCTGACCCTGAACACCGGTTTAAGGGCGACGGCGGCAACCATGGATACGACGAAAAACGTTAGAATCCACCAGTTGCTCCCGTGGATCATCGACGGACGCGATGGGTAGAGAATCTCGATGGACCGCGCCGGTGATAGGGCAGGCAGCCGCGGCTCCAGCGGATGCAGGATCTGGGCGGTCCAATCGTGGCTGGGACGAACGGCGCTGACCCGCTCCAAACCGTCTGCAACGACGAGTTCCTTCTCCACGATTGATCCCTCGACGTCGAAACTGAGTGTGTATCGTCCGGGCGCCCCGCCGCGGACCCGCCAGACAACCCACCCGCCCCCGGGGACCGGCCCGGCTTCGACGATCAGCCCGGGATTGGGCTGAAGCATCACATCCTCGGGATTGGCAATGGTGCTGGCGAGTTTCATTTTGATCAACGTCCGTTCGCCGGGGTGTAGTGGACGATACTGGTAGCGAACGCCCATTTGACCCAACAGCAACAGCATGGGCGGGAGCATCACCAGGATCGGCCGCAGCATGTGCAGTTGCAGACGCAAAATACACCAAAACAGTCGCCCCTGAGCCTGAAACGTTACACGCATGTCGTGGTTGTACAGCTTAAGGGCCAGGAGGTTGGCTTTGATGTCGTCCTTGACCTTGCCGATGGCCGCCTGGTTCGAGGTGTAGCGGAAGACAATGAGCATGACGACTCCGGCAAGCACCGAGAGCACCGTCAACCCCAGCCACACCGGCATCGAGTCCAGCGCCAGATAGGTGAAATCGGCAAGGCTCGTAGCCATCGGGTTCAGGAAGCCGAGGACCGGTGACACGATCGGGTTGAGCAGCGCCTCCAGGCCGGCGAACAGCGCAGCGCAGAAAACATAAACAGTCTCCCACAACCCGAGCAAGGCGTTTGCACCGTTGATGAGAAGCCGATTGATCACGTCCATGCGAATTCGGGCGGGTCACCCGCACGGGGTGACGCCGGACTGCTTTATTCGAGGTAGCCCAGGCCACGAAGGCGCTCGGTGACTTCCTCCTCGGACTGGGCTGACTCCAGAACCGCCAGCTCCTTTTCAATCAGGTGCACGATGAGCTCCTCCGGCGATGCGTAGCCGGCGCGCTGGGAAACTCTCTTGACCCGTTCATAAAGCTGTCCATCGATCTTGATCCTGGCCATCCGGCTACTCCTTGGGGGCCCCATCGGCGGCGGCGATGCGGGTCAATCGTTTGAACAAACTCACGCCCTTCATAGTTTCGGGCGGGGTGAGGCCGAATTCCTCCAGGATTGTGGGAGCCATGTCAATAAGCGAAGGCTCGTCGTGTGGAATCGGCCTGTTGCTGAAAACGACGCCGGGGACCAGGTCGGCGGCGACGCAGTGGTCTGCGGTCCAGGCCTCCCTGTTGTCGGCGATGGTTTCTTCGCTGATGAAGCCGAGTATGGACCCCCAGGCGACGCGGTAGCCGCGATGGTATCCAACGATGAGATCCGGGGCCTTGGAGACGTTCGGTCCCGAGTACACCTCGTCGGAGCGATACACCGCGGCGATGACCGGTGCTCCATCAAGCGGATCGCGAACCGCCAACAACTCTTGGGAAATCTTCTCAAGCAGCGCGTCGCGCCGACTCGGATCAACGATACCGTCGCGCTCGCGCCCGGCGAGGTTCAGGTACAGCCCGTTTAGCCCCAAGCCGTAGGCGCGGGTCCTGCTCCAATCCACGCCCATCAGCAGTGACCTGCAGTTGGCCGGTCGCACGTACCCTTTATCGCGAAGCCAGTTGTTGAGGTCGAACCGCCGGCGAAACTCGCAGAACCCGTGATCGGACATGACCAGAATCAACGCGTCGTCGCCGAATCGGGCCACCACGTCGCCCACGACGCTGTCCATGCGCTTGTAAAGGTCCTCGACAACGCCGTGGTATTCTCGAGCCTTTCCGGCGGAGCGCAAGGGGTGCTTCCGGTCGGAGTCCCACCAGAACAGGTGCGCTTGCAGATCGGTGCTGGAAAAGTAGAAGAACAACAACCCGTCGTCGTAGTGATCGATGGCGTAGCGCAGCAGGTTCATGCGCTCGGCGAGTACGTAGTCGGCCTGCGTGTGAAACTCATGGTCGGCGAAGACCTTGTTGGAAAGCGCCTTGTGGTCCTCCGCAAAGCCGGAGGTGTAGAAAAGCCCCAGCTCAGCGGCAATCTCGGTGATCCACCCTTGGGGCTCGGTGATTCTCTGGTCGCCGGGATCGGATGGGTCGATGTTGATGGGAGTCACGTACAGTCTGAAGTTCGGGCGGACCTCTTGCACGTAGAACCGGCAGATGCCCTTTGCATGGTTATTGGGAAGGAATGGCGGCATTTCCAATTCGAAGTCCACGTGGCACCAGTCGCTCCACTCGCCCTCTTTGAGAATGACGGTTTGGCCTTGCAGATCGATCCTTGCGGTCGGCTCATGTGGGTGGCGATAGAGCTCGAACGTCACCCTCGAAGGGATGGGCTTCTTGAGGTAGGTGTTCTCCGGGCCTATGAGCGTGGCGGTGGCTGCGTTGTTCTTGAAGACAAGAGGCTTGCGCATTCCGCCGCTCTCCGTCTCCGGCCCCTTCGGTCGAGTAGTGTCTTGGGAAAAGTACTGATAGGTGCCGAAAGAGCCGAGAAGGTCGGGCGTGCCCATCCCGCTTAAACAGCACATGTGTCCGTGATGTGACTCGCTGGGCGGGTAGTTGGCGGGGATGTCGTACATATGCACTGGCACGCCGGCTTCGTCCAGGTAGTCCCAAAAGGGCACGCCGCCTCGACGTAGCAGGGTCTTGGCGGCCGTGTGGTTGAAGGGCCAGAAGGTGAGCGGAATCCGGAACCGGCCCACGTTCCACCCCTCGTCGCTTTCAACGGTCTGGGCGGATGAGTAGTAAGGTGCGAACTGGCGTTCGGGGTTTCGATGAATAAAGTCGAAAACCCCATGAACGCCCGGATTCGCCCCGGTGATGAAACTGGACCAGGCCACCGGGCTTTGCGGCGGAATGCTGGTGCCCAGACGGCGGTAGCCCCCGGCCTTACGCATCTTGTTCAGGTTCGGCAACTGGCCGGCGTCCATGAGACGTTCGCACAACCGCGGGTCCATCCCGTCGAAACCCAGCACGATGACCTTCTTGTTGGGGCCGCCCTTATCCCGGCACGAGGGCACAACCATCGCCCAGCACGCCAGGGACACGAATGCCATGGTGGTAAGTACTCTCTTGCTGTTCATGACACGCTCGCCTCCGGCTCCGATTTGGAAGTGGTTTTCGACGAAGCGTCATTCGGCGATGGATCGCCGTTGAAAAATGTCCCGTCCGCCTCGGCGACTTTGAGCGCTCGCCCATCGATATTGGGCGGCATGTCCACGCCGAACATGTCGAGCACGGTGGCGCCGATGTCGATCAAATGCGGGTGTTTGGTGGCGATCTTCCGGTTGCAGAACAAGACGCCGGGCACCAGTTGGGGGTCGATGGAGTGATCGCCGCTCCAGGCCTTGGTGTTGTCATGGAAGACCTGCTTCGTCGGTTGTCCGATGGCCGCCTCCCAGGATACGCGGAAACCCTTATTATAACCGATGATGATGTCGGGGGCTTCTTCCTTGTAAGGGCCGTGGTAGATCTTGCGGGAGTCCAACGCCCGTCTAATAGCCACCTCGCCCGACCCACTGTCACGCAGTCCGGTCAGCTTTTCGCACAGCTCAGCGCGCAACCCGTCAGCCTCATCCGGCTCAACGATCCCACATTCCTCGCGCCCTTTGATGTTGAGCCAGATGCCGGCCAGCCCCAAACCGTAGGCACGGGTCTGCGACCAATCCACGCCGGCGAGGTACTTCTTTCCCCGTCCGTCGGCTTTGAGTTTCAGATAACCGTTTTGCTCGAGCCACACGTTCAGGTCGATCCCCCGGCGGAACGAATTGAATCCGTGGTCGGATATCACCATGAGCACGGTGTCGTCATCGTCGCAGGCCTCGAGTGTTCGGCCGACCAGGTCGTCCATGCGACGATACATCTCTTTGATGGCGCCGCGACGTTGTTTGCCGGATTGCCCGTTGCGGGCGGGGTGTTGCGGGTCGATGTATCGCCAGAACATATGCTGGATGCGATCAGGCCCGTCGAAGACGCAAACGCACAGCCCCCGCCGCACCTTGTCCAACGCGTCGAAGAACATGGCCTCGCGCTCGCGATCGGCTTCCAG
>JAZGDL010000462.1:0-31101 GCA_036477795.1 Phycisphaerae bacterium | reverse complement strand
CCAGTGCACTGGCGGACAAGCCGCCAGTGGCACCCGCCGTGGCGCCCCGAGCGGTCTTCGACGACGCCCTGGCAAACCGGCTGGCTGGCAAGGACGTGCTGGTCACGCTGCATCGGGGCGAGGTTGGCACCATCCGCGGCCGCGTCGTCACGCTGGGCCCTGAGGGCGGGCGAATACTGTTCAACAAGAAAGAGCGGGCGTTCACTTTCGACCGCGTCGTGGGAATCGTGTTCGCGACGGGCCTGGAAAGCGGCGAACGATGGCCGGCTACGGTACACTTGGACGACGGAATGTCATTCGCCGCCCGACCCATTTCAGGCGACGCATCCTCCATCCGTTTCGGCACGGTCTTCGCCGACGAGATCGACATCGCGGTGGACCGGCTGGCATGGATCGAGTTTCACAGCAATCGCGTGGTGTACTTGAGCGGGATGACACCGGCGCGAGAGGATACCCGCGGCCTGCTGCATCCTCCGGTGCCGGCGCGCTTTGACCGGAGCGTGTCAAACGGGCCATTGGCCATCGACGGGCAACAGTTTCAGCGAGGCATCGGTGTCCATGCCGGGAGCACGCTGGAATACGCGATCGACAACGCCTATGAAACCTTCGCAGCCACCATCGGTATCGACGACGCCGTGCGCCCCCGCGGGAACGTGGTGTTCAGGATCGAGGGCGACGGCCGATCGCTGTTCGACAGCGGACCGTTGACCGGGCGCGATCCGCCGCGCAATCTCACCGTCGACCTCACGGGTGTGACGTTGCTTTCGTTGATCGTTGAATTCGGTGAAGATCTGGATCTGTCGGACCATGCCGACTGGGCCGACGCCCGGTTGATCAGACCGCCCGCAACGTTGCCTCCTGCGGGGGATGAGCTTTGATGTGGGACCGGCTTTACCTGTGGGACCGGATTCATCTGTGGGACCGGCTTTCCAGCCGGTCAAACGACAGGCAGGAAAGCCTGTCCCACACTGGTGTGATGAGTGTTGCCTTACTGTGCTTGTGGGCGGTGGTCCTTCCGGCGGCGGCCGAGCAGGTAAGCGACTCCATGCGCCAGCGTATCCTGGAAATGGAGCGCCAGCGCATCGAATTGACCAAGCGGATTGTGCCGACATGCGTGTCCATTCTCGATGAGAATCAGTCGGCCCACGGATCGGGTGTTGTGATTGACCGGACCGGAGTCGGTCTGACCAACTATCACGTGGTGGCCTCGTTGATGCGGACGCGGAAAGGCTTCGGCGGGCTGAGCGACGGTGAGCTCTACCCCTTGGAGGTGCTCGGCGTTGACCTTACGGGTGACGTGGCCATGTTCCGGTTGACGGGCCGGGAACGATTCCGTTACGCCGAGCTGGGCGACTCCGACGAGGTGCGGGTCGGCGATGAGGTCATCGCCGTGGGTAACCCTTTCTCGCTGGCTCAGGACTACGTCTCCACGGTGACGACCGGGCTGGTAACCGGGATTCATCGGTATCAAGGGGAAGGGGACACCCTGGTCTACACCGACTGCGTTCAAACCGATGCGGCCATTAATCCCGGCAATTCGGGCGGCCCGTTGTTCAGCAGTTCCGGGCAAGTGATCGGAATCAACGGGCGGATATCGGCCCAGATGCACAAGTACGCCCGCGGCCGGTACAACGTCGGCCTGGGCTACGCGATCTCCATCAACCAGATCAAGCGGTTCATCCCACACCTGCGGGCTGGTATGTTGGGCAGGCACGGCACCTTGCACGCCACCGTAACCGATGACCTGGACAACGTGGTCTTCGATCAATTGTACGAAGACGGACCGGCGTGGAACGCGGGCATCCGCGTGGGTGATCGGCTGCTGCGATTCGGCGATCAGGACATTGGTTCAGCCAACCATTTTGCGAGCCTGCTGGGCACCTATCCGGAGCGCTGGCCGGTGCCCATCACCTTCGAATCGCACGGCCGGGTCAGCCACAAGGTGGTGCATCTGGACAGTGTGGAGCCGCCCATGAAACGGCCCGTTACCATGGCTGCAGCGGCCAATCGACGGGCGCTGGGCGAGACTATTGAAGAGGTGCGCTCGGCGGTATATCAGTCGCCGCCTCCAAAGAGGCCATGGAGCTGGTCATGGACGTCCCAGCGCGTGCTGACCGACGGAACACGTACCACGTTTCACGTTCAGGACCTGCCCGGCGGTAAGGTAGAGCGCGTGGAGTCGGACGGCGACGGCGATGTTATTCGACGTGTCGTGACGGACAAGCGGCGGGTCGCACTGGTGGAAGGCGACCAGCGCTTCACCGCCGACACCGTGGAGACGTTGTTGTATTCGGCTTTGCGGGCGTTGCGAATGGAGGTCTTGGGTAACGAGAAGTCCGCGTCGCATCCCGGGGCGCTGCACGACGGGGGCACCGCTCAGATTGAGATTGACGACTCCGGGCGCACCGTGCGCACGCGATTGCTGGAGGTGATCTCCTGGCCGGTGTCCGACGATGTCACCTGCCGGATGGGGTTCGAGTTGGATTCGCATCTGCCCGCCCGGCTGGAGATACATGACGTAGCCGCTGATGTGATTATCGAGGTGGATCTGGACGACTATCGCGAAGCGGCCGGCGTGGTCTGGCCGCACCGCATGCGGGTGTACGTGCCGGATACACGGGCGGGCAAGCCGCCCGTAGCACCCATGGGTTTCGTGGAAACGATTCAATCGCTGAGGATCGTGAAGGGAAGAAGGCACGAAGGCACGGAGGCACGAAGGGACGAAGGGACGCTGGTGCGAGAATCCTTTCTCGCACCACGAAGTACCAAGCGACGAACGGACGAACCGGTTTCCGAACTCGGCGTTTCAACGAGCCGCGGGCTTCAGCCCGCGCGGCCCTTGGAAACGAGTACACCCCACCCACCCGCGCCGGCCGGCGGGTTTGATCGGGCGATCGAGGCGGTGTCCGCCCGGGTGGTTCGCTTGTTCGGACTCAAAGCCGGCCTGTCGGTGGGGTACAACAGTGCCGTCATGGTGTCGGACGACGGGTTGGTCGTCACCGTCTTGTCGCTGGTGCTCGACGCCGCGCGGCTGCGGGCGGTGACACCGGACGGCACGATCTACGGCGTGGACATCCTGGGCATGGACGACGACAGGCAGCTTGCCCTCTTGCGCCTGACGCCCTTGCCGCGTTACGGCCGCCGCGGTAATCGGGTGGACGGAGCGCCGATCGAGGCCGGGCAATTCCACTATTTTCAGCCGGGCGACTCGCGGACCTTGCGTCCGGGCGATTGGGTGGTGGCCGGCGGCAATCCCTTCAAGGTGTCGCAAGGCGACGAGCCGGTCTCGGTCACCGTGGGCGTCTTCAGCACCCGCACGGAGCTGGACGCCCGCCGCAAGACGCGGGATTTCCCCTTTCACGGCGAGGTTCTGGTCATCGACGCCATCACCAGCAGCCCGGGCTCCGCCGGCGGAGCGCTGGTCAACCTGGACGGTGAGTGGATGGGTTTGATCGGGCGGATAGTGCTCTCCAACAGGACCCACACCAACCTGAACTACGCCGTTCCGGTTGAGACGGTGATGCAGTTCGTTGACTCGGTGTTGCATCCGGAGGCGGCCCGGGCCCAGGCATCAACGCGAGCCCGCAGCCGGCCCTACCACGGCATCAAGCTGTTCGAGTTGGGCTACCGGAAGAAGTTAGTATATGTGGACAGCGTCAAGCGCGGGTCCCCGGCGCTCAGGGCCGGCGTCCGCAGAGATGATCTGATCGTTTCGGTCGGCGGCAGAAGAGTGAACGACATTCAGGATTTCAAGAAGATCATGAGCACCAAGAAGCCGGGCGACAGTGTGGAACTGGTCATGATCCGTGACGAACAGTTGCGCAATGTAGTATTGGAGCTTGCGGAAGCTGAGTGATGCGCCTTTGCCCCGCCATCTTGATTTGCATCAGTTGCATGCCGGTGTTCGGTGCGGCGGCTGCGGGTGATGAAGCGTTGGAAACGGCGCGGGCCCAGCAGGCCATGTTCCGCGAAGCGGCGGCGGTGGTGACCCCTTCGGTGGTGCGCATCGAGACCATCGGCGGCGCTCAGCCGCGTGCCGGCGGTGCCGACCCCATTACCGACATGAGAATCGAGGACGGGACCCCGCCGCCGGAGGAGACCCCGTTTAGAGATACGCTGGGCTCGAACTTCCTGGTCGCCGACGGGCCGACCACTGGGATTATCCTCGAACCCGACGGCTGGATCTTGACCAGCAGCTTCAATTTCGTGCGCGAGCCTTCGTATATCACCGTGCATCTGGCAGATGGAACGCATCACGTAGCCCGGCTGGTGGCGCGCGACACGGTGCGAAAACTGGCGTTGCTCAAGATTGAAGCCGACGATCTGCCGGTTCCGCAATGGGTTTCAAGGGCACAGATCGAGGTGGGCCAGTGGACCATCGCCTTGGGACGCGGGTTCGGCGGTGACAGTCCGGCGATCACCGTTGGGGTGGTCAGTGCGTTGCACCGGATGATGGACAACGCCATACAGACCGACGCGAAGCTGTCGCCAGCCACTTATGGCGGCCCTTTGGTGGATCTGGACGGCCGGGTGCTCGGCATTTGCGTGCCGATGGCCCAGCGGCCCGGCGAACTGGCCGGCGTGGAGTTTTACGACGCGGGGATCGGCTTCGCCGTACCGTACGAACGCGTCTCCGAAATCGTCCGGGAGTTGAAGCAGGGCAAATCGTTCTACCGTGGTTGGCTGGGGATTCAGATCAAGTCTCGTAGCCGCGATGAGTGCAGAATCTGGAAGGTGGCGGACCCCTCACCGGTCCGGGCCTTGGGCATTCGTTCGGGCGACGTGATCACCCAGGCCAACGGCCGTGAAGTGCGCCGGTTCGACGGGTTGGTGCAAGCCATTTACATGGTGCCCGCGGGCCACGTGGTGCAATTGGTGGTCAAACGCGACGGGTTGGAGCGGGGCTACGAGGTGGTTCTGGCCAGAAGCCGCGAACTCGGCGCCCCGGTCGAAGACCAAAAGCCGTACGACCCGCAGAATCCCTTTGAGGTTCCCGAGAATAAACGCCGGCCTTGGTAAGGTGCGGTAACGATTGACGATTGACGTTCCACCCGACCGCTGGTTGCCCCGTGCGAAGAAAGCGTGCAGCTCCACCCTTGGTGCTCCTCACCGAGGCCAACGTTCTCCGCGTCGCCACCAGCAGAGGCTCAACAGGGCGAACAGCAGATCGGCGTGCTCGCCGCGGCGGGCGCAGTGGTCGGCGTAGACCCGCTGTACCGCGTGGTAGTCGAGAAGCTCAAACGACTCGATGAGCGGCTTTGTGACCGTATCGAGAAACATCTCCCGAAGTTCGTGTCGCAGAAACTCGCCGATGGGCACCTCAAAACCCTTCTTCGGACGGTCGAGCACAGCCTCCGGCAGCAGGTCGCGATAGGCTTCCTTGAGGATGATCTTGTTGCCGCCGCGACCCGTCTTCATCGACGACGGCAGCGACACGGCCACAGCCACCACCTCGGGGTCGAGAAACGGCACGCGTACCTCCAGCGAGTGATTCATGCTGGCCAGGTCTACCTTGTGGAGCATGTCGCAGGGCAGACTGTTCTGCAGATCGAACAGTAGAATGCGATTGAGCGGGTCGGCGGGGCTGCCGAATGTCGAATGTCGATTTGAGATCGGTGACTTCGCCATTCGCCATTCACTGTCGGCCTCCTCCTGCTGCTTGAGCACCTCTCGGGCTTCGGGGGCCAGTATTTGCGACCATGCCATGTGGCGGTACAGGGCGTCGTCGTTTATCCGAGCTCCGAGCGCCAGCGCGGGGTTTGCCACGTCCGCCCGCAGCATCTTGCGGAACTGCCGCACGCGGTCGCCCATCATCGACGACTTGGAGCTGGCCATTGAGCGTATGAGCGGCTCAACCATCCGCCTTCGTATCCAGCGCGGTATTCTCTGGTATCGCTCGTAAAACCCGTGGGCCTGGTATCGCCAGTAACCGCCGAAGAGCTCGTCAGCCCCATCGCCGGAGAGGGCTACGGTGACGTGCCGCCGGGCGAACTCTGAAACGATCGCAGTCGGCAGGATGGAACTGTCGAAGAAGGGCTCGCCCAGGTGGTCCAGCATGGAGGGCAGCAGGTCGATCACATCGTCGAAGCGGCATTTGAGCTCGTGGTGCCGGGTGCCGAACCGCTGAGCGACCATACGTGCGTAGGCGGTCTCGTCATAAGCCTGTTCGTCCGTCCAGCCGATCGAGAAGGTCTGGATCGGCTCGCTTGAAAGCTCCGCCAGGTGGGCGACGACGATGGACGAATCCATGCCGCCGGAGAGGAAGGCGCCGATCGGCACATCCGCGACGCGGCGGCGGGCCACCGACTCGAAAACGGCCCGCCGCACACGGTGGGCCGCCTCGACGAATGTCGAATGTCGAATGTCGAATGTCGAATGTCGCTGGTGCGAGAATCCTTTCTCGCACCCCAACCTTCCATGGTCCGGCATGGACGGCTCGTAGTAGCGCACCGGTGTGCCTACCGATTCCGGTCCGAACCGCACGTAGGTAGCCGGCGGCAGACGGTGCACGGCTTCGTAGATTGTTTGTGGATGGATCACGTAGCCGTAGCGCACGTACTGCACAAGTGCCGCTTGATTGACATGGTCCGGCCAATGGCCGAGTCGTTTCAGCGTACGGATCTCGCTGGCGAACAGCAGGCGCCTCTCGTGCTCGACCCAGACCAGCGGCTTGATCCCGAATCTGTCGCGGGCCAGAAAGCCCGTGCCCTTGCGGCGGTCGTAAAAGGCCAGCGCCCACATGCCGTTGAATCGGTTCAACGCCTCCGGTCCCCATTGGGCGCAGGCAGCCAGTGCCACCTCCGTGTCACACCGTGTGGTAAGCGGCTGGTGTGAGAATCCTTTCTCGAACCCCCGCGCCAGGGCCTCGCGCAGTTCACGGTAATTGTAGATCAACCCGTTGAAGACAATGACGAATCGCCCGCCGTCGCGGGTCATGGGCTGGTGTCCGGCGGGTGTGGGGTCAAGGACGGCCAACCGGGTGGCGGCGAAGCCGGCGCTAGGTTCGGACCTTTGACCTTCGACCTTCGACCTTCGACCTTCCAACCAGGTGCCGGCGTCGTCGGGGCCGCGGTGACGCATAGAGTCGCAAGCGGACTCCAGCACGCCCGGCTCAATGCCGCGTCCGGCGAAATCGACAATGCCTGCGATACCGCACATTGGTCTAGGGTCTAGAAACTAGAGACTAGAGACTAGAAACCAGGGTAGCGTTCCTTCTAGTCTCTAGTTTCTAGTTTCTAGTTTCTAGCCTCCTGGTGGTTCGTGGGAGCGGTTGGCCCAAGTTGGTGAGTAATCCCGCCACGTCGGGCTCCAGCGGGTTGAGCTTGTATGCGGTCTTAAGATGAACCAGGGCCATCTCCCGGTTGCCCCGCCGATGTAGGAACTGGCCCAGGGCGGCGTGGGCCATGGCGTTGTCGCGTTCCATGGCCACCGCTTGCCGATAGCGCAGCAGGGCGGCGTCATAGTCGCCCCGTTCCTCCAGTTCGCGGGCCAGGTAGACCTGCTCGCGGGCCCGGGGCCCGACAAACGCGGTGGCCCACACGGCCTCGTCCAGGGCCTGGTCATAGCGCCCTTTGAGTTCCAGGGCTTGGTTCTTGCCGACCAGGGCGGCCTGCATGCCGGGATGGGATTCAATAGCCCCTGAGAAGTACCAGATGGCCCGGTCCAGTTCCCGCAGGGCCGCCGGCTGATTCCCGTCGGCGACCCGCTCTTTTCCACGGATCAGGTGCACCGTTCCCATGTCGAAGAGGTTTTCGGCGTCCCCGGGTTGCTTCCGGTAGGCCCGCTCGAAGCAGTCCCGGGCGACCGCGTAGTTTTGTTCGGTCAGCGCCCTTTGACCTTGCTTGCGCAACTGCCGAAAATTAGGACCGCAGCCGATGGTCGACAAGCAGAGGATGGCCGTCGCCGACATTACGGACACTCGTGTGGAGAACACTCTATTGCGTTGCATCATGTTTCCTCCCCAGCAGACACCGTTGGAACACCCTAATGCAGAATGAAGAATAGCGAATAGCGAAAAAAGGGGAGGGACCGTAACCACAGAGTAGTAAAGAGGTTACGTTAACAATGCCGCGTTGGCTGCAGTAGTGTATAGTCCCTTCCATTCGCTATTCGCTATTCGCCATTCTTCATTCTACGCTTGACGATGATGCCGAACCGCTTCGTGATCCTACACCATCTGGCCCCGTCGGGCGAGCACTGGGATTTCATGCTGGAGCAGAAGGACGCCCTGCTCACCTGGCGGATGATGTCCCAGCCCGCCGGCCGGGACGCCTGTCCCATCGAGTGCCTACGAATAAAGGACCACGGCAAACGCTACCTCGACTATGAAGGGCCCATCTCCGGCGGCCGCGGCTTTGTCACCCGCGTCGATCATGGCCGGTATGAGCTGCTGGCCGCCGACCAGGACGCCTGGACGCTGCGTCTTCAGGGGCAACGTATGGTGGGCGATTTCCGCCTGGTGCGAACCGACCCAAAGTCTCAAACCCGATGGACGTTGATCGCTGAAGGTTGAAGGTTGAAGGTCGAAGGTCGAAGGTCGAAGGTCGACAGTCTTGACCTTTGACCTTCGACCTTCGACCTTTGACCTCTACAACGTTTCAACACTGAGCACCAACCAACCGTCGTCCGCATGCACGTCGTGAAGGCGAAAGTAGCGTTCGCCGTTCGACCAGTACAATCGGTTCTCCAGCGGCCAGCCCTCTTGCAGAGTGCGAACGGATTCCAATCGCTCCCTCCCGGTTGCCAGGCCCCCCAACCGTCCCGGCAGCGAGCGGCGCTCGCCGAACATATCAGCCAGGCGTTCGTCCAATGTGTCGGTGATCATGATCATCAGCATGGGAAGCGAGCCGGCCGCCATTTTCGTTAACCGTATTACCAGCGTGTCTCCTTCCACCGTAACTTCGAAGTGAGCGCTGACGATGGCCCGCCAGTCACCTCGTTCGTACCTCGCCCCGACTACCACCCGATCATCGACGAAGGCCATCACCGGTTCCTTGATCCACGATGGCGTGATCTGGCGGGCATCGGGCCAGAGATCGGCACGGGCGGCGATCCATTCGTTCACCGTGCGGGCCGCCAGCTTGAATTCGAACCTGCCCCCCACAGCCAGCCGGTCGGTGAACTCTTGATAGATGCTCGGCAGCGAAGCCCGCACGCCGGGCAGATCATCCGGTGTGAGCTGAGGCGGATCGTACCAGGCGGGAATGTGCTGAAAGGCCAGCCATCCCACCCCCAGGGCTGAGGTGACGGCGAGCGTCAGCAGGACCATGGCCCCACCGACCCATCGTTTCCAAGTTGCCTTCTGCATCCGTCGGATGAGTATACACGATCCGTAGCCGGCTTTGACCCCGGGCGGCCACCGGCGGTAGAATCGTCAGTTCAAAGCGTGTTCCGGGGGGAATAGCGAATAGCGAATAGCGAATGGCGAATGGCGAATGGCGAATGGCGAATGGCGAATGGCGAAGTCACCGATCTCAAGTCGAGAATTCGGGGAGAACCGTGGCCCCACGGTAGTAAAGAGTTTACGTGAACAAGGGCCGCGTTAGCTGGAGAAGTGTATGGTCCCTTCCATTCGCTATTCGCTATTCGCCATTCTTCATTCTCCATTCGACGGATAGGAAAACATGCCGCACCGGATGATGGGATTCGCTATCGTGCTTTTCTGGGTCATAGCGACCAGTTGGCTGGTCTGGCACGATATTGTGCCGGTGTGGACCGCCCAGGATCCGCCCAAAGTCGTCGCGTCCAACTGGGTCCGCCGTCACGGAGAAAAGGTCCAGTTCGGCGTTTATGACGAGTCCGGGCGATGGATCGGCGGCATCTGGACGGAGTACAGCAGCGCCACTTCGACCGACCGCGAGGACGAAATCTACTTCGATGACCTGCCCGTGCTCGGCCCGGCCTGCGTTCATGTCAAGTCCATTTTTGATGTCGACGGCCGGTTGGACGAGATCGACATCAGCGTGCTGGGGGCCTGGGATCCCGTTCGGATACACGGCGAACGGTTTCCATCGCAATTCGCCTTCAAGATCGACGCCGGAGCATTCCAGCAAACGTTCAAGATCGACCTTGATCTGGCGGGCATGTTTTCAGCTACATTCAGACCGTTCGACGCCATGCCGGAGCTGAGCGTCGGCCAGGCCTGGCGCATGCAGGTGTTCAACCCCATCGCCGCAGTCACCGGCATCGGGGACAAGTTCATTCCCATGCTGGTCAGCGTGGTCGGCCGCGAGGTGATTCGCATCGACGGACGGCTGCGCGATTGCTTCATCGTCCAAGCGTCAGGCGTCAAAGCGTGGGTGGAGCGGAGCAGCGGCGTAGTCTTGCACCAAGAGATCACCCTTCCAATCGGAGGCACCATTACCGTTCGGTACGAGCGCTACGATGACGACGCGCGCCGACGTGCTGCCAAACGCTTCGAAAGTCACCAACTGGCTGGCGGCCCACGTCTCTAGACGTGGGGGGAGTGATGAGTGCATGCGAGCAATGTCGGCACCTGATCATCGTGTGCCCCACCTCCGAAGGAGATGGGCCACCCAGCCAAAGTCACCCAGCCAAAGTCACTGCCGGCGTCAACCCGTCGATCGAACTGTGACGCAGCACTAGTCGCACCGCAACATTCAGCATTCGAAAGTTTTTTTTCGCACACCGGGAAGAACACAGGCTGATCGGCCATCTAAATCCTACGAGCCGACCATGGTGCGGATGGCGGGGCGATGGCCTCCTGCCGGTTTCGATACAGCCCCCTGGTGGAGGCGGAATGGCGAATGCAGAATGCAGAATGCAGAATGGCGAGTACGAACACCCGTTCGCCATTCGCCATTCGAACGGTGCCTATTTGCCCGGAGACCGCCTGAGTCACCAAAGCCGTACGACTTGGGCGGTCTTCCTCTTCATCAGGGCCGCCGCTGTGGGACCGGCTTTCCAGCCGGTCAAACGACAGGCTGGAAAGCCTGTCCCACAGCCAATAGCCCGGCGGTTCATCGCTGGAAACGTGATGCTGCAAAGGGCTTGTCGCCGATGGTGGCGAATGCGGGAAGAAGAAAGTTGAACTGGCGCCGACGGATGTTGCTCAACCCGGCGCTTACGAAGTATTGGTGCATCAGCGGCCAGGGGACGTGGTGGACTTCTTTCTCGATGTGTGCGATCAGAACGTCGAATACGAACCAGCCGATCACGCAATCGCGAAATCCATCGATTATGATGAGCAGGCCGCCGGGGGCGAGCAATCGGGACATCTCCGCAACGACGGTTTGCTGATGGGGATAGTGATGAAAGGAGTTGGAGCAGGTAACCACGTCACAGCTAGCATCGGCAAAGGGTAGGTGTTCGCTGTCTCCATTGATGAAGCGGGCCCGGCCGCTGCGGTGCGTTGCTCGTGTTTTGGAAAAGGCGGTCAGGCACATCTGGGGGGCGTAATCCAGACCGACGATTTCCACGGGCCACGATGAATGCGCCAGAAATGCAGCCAGCGTGCCCGTGCCGCTGCCCACGTCCAACACGCGGAACGGGCGGCGGTGCCGTGCGTACCAACGAGCAATCTCCTCCATCAGAATGATGTAACTTGGCCGAAAAAGGAAGTGGTTGAGCAGCGACTGATCGTAATGGCCCGCCCAAGCCTCAAACCGGCGCCTGGCGTAGCGCTTCATTTCCGACAGACCCGCGGTGGTGCCGTCCTGTGATACACTCATGGGGCGATAGTGTACCGCCGGGGCTTGCCGGCGTGAACTTGAAGGAGAACGATATTCCGGTGATACTGGGCATCGGCCACTTAGTCGATGATGAGAAGCGGTGACGACTCTGAAGTTTGTGGAGGTTTCTCATGACCACGGATGATCAACAGCACAAGGACCGTGATGCAGACGCTCAAGGCCTCTGGGACGCCGATCTTCAGAACGAGGTGGACTCAGCCCTGAGTGATGCGAGTCTCTTGGATATTGATCTGTTCGACGCCCCGGCGCCGTCGTCTGAGCCGACCGCGGAGGAAATACGCCGAGGCACCGTTGTAGCCGTCCAACGCGACGACATCCTGGTTGATTTAGGAGGCAAGAGCACCGGCGTGCTGCCCGCCAAGCAGCTGGGCGATGATCCGGTGCCCTCCGTGGGCGATGACATCGAGGTAATCGTCACCGGCTACGACGAGGCCGAGGGCCTGGTGCTGCTTTCCCGAAAGGGCGCGGTGCGGGCTGCCACTTGGGAAACCCTCACCGTCGGTGCCGACATCGAAGGCCGGGTGACCGGACACAACAAGGGTGGGCTGGAGCTGGTCGTCGACGGCATCAAGGCCTTCATGCCCATCAGCCAGATCGATCTGGCGCGCGTTGAGGATGAGGATCTGCCCTCGTTCTTGAATCAGCGCCTGCGCTGCCGGGTGAGCGAAATCCGCCGCCATGAAGAATCCTTGATCGTGTCACGCCGTGCCGCCATGGAGCAGGAGGCCGCCGAAGCCCGCGAAGAACTGCTCAACACGCTCGCTGTGGGCCAGGTCGTCAGCGGCACCGTCCGATCGATCATGCCCTATGGTGCCTTCGTCGACATCGGCGGGGCCGACGGTCTGTTACACGTGCGCGACATGGGCTACGCCCGCATCAACGACCCCAAAGAGGTGGTCCATGAGGGCCAGCAGCTTCAGCTCAAAGTGCTCAAGATCGATCGCCAGGAACAGAAGATCGCCCTGGGCCTCAAGCAGACCCTGGCCAACCCCTGGACCGATGCGGAGACTAAGTGGCCGGTGGACACCATCGTCAGTGGGCGGGTCACCCGCTTGGCCGACTTCGGGGCCTTCGTTGAGCTCGCCGAAGGCGTTGAAGGCCTGATTCCCATCAGCGAGATGAGCTTCGAGCGACGCATCGAGCGTCCCAAGGAAATCATAAACGAAAACGAGGTGGTCAAGGTACGGGTGATGAGCGTGGACACCGGGCGCCAGCGCATCAGTCTGTCGCTCAAGCGTGTTGGCGACGACCCCTGGCTGGGAGCCTCCGTACGCTGGCCCGAAGGAAGCGTCGCATCGGGCGTGGTCACCCGCGTCACCGGTTTCGGCGCCTTTGTCGAATTGACGCCCGGCGTGGAAGCCCTGGTACACATCAGCGAGCTGGCCGAGGGGCGCGTGCAAAACGTCGCCGAAGTCCTCAAGCAGGGTCAGACCGTTGACGCCAAAGTGCTAAGCATTGACGAGGACCGCCGCCGCATCTCCCTATCAATAAAACAGCTCGCCATGATGCCCGACTACACCGGCGCCGGGTCTGACGAGCCCGAACCGGAAATGCCCAAACGCAAACGAAAGAAGCCCCTCAAAGGCGGCCTGGATTTCTAGCGTTCCATTACAGTTTGATTGCAAGCCCACGGATTCGAATCCGTGGGTTTCGCAGTGACTTTATCGCTTGGCAGACGCGTGCGCCCCATGCCCTCTCGGCGCCGGGAACCGAATTAGACGTTGGGGTTCCGCTACTCCGCTGGTGCGAGAATCCCGCTACTCCGCTGGTGCGAGAATCCTTTCTCGCACCCATCCAGTTGGGGACTCTCCTCCCCCACCCATCGCTGCGTGATGGACGGCGCACCCAATGCACTTATCTGCCCGACTACTATGTCCTATAACCGTTTTGTAGAGATATCGTACAAAATTACATTAACATGCTTGTCTTTTTGCAGAATAATTGCATAATACTCGTGGAGAAGTAGTTTCCGCGAGATGGCGGGCCCAGAGTGGCGGAAGCGGAGTGCATCATGAGTGTTCAGGCTGTTTCATCATCTGAGCTTCGCGAGAAGTGTGCCGAACTGCTCGAAGGCATCGACAGGGGTCGGGTGCTGGTCACGAAGCACGGACAGGAACGAGCCTATCTCATTAGCGTGCGTGAACTGCGCGCCCTCGAAGAGACCATCGCTGTCTTGGAAAACCACGAACTTATGAACAGCCTGTTCCGCGGTTTGGAGGACTTCAAGGCCGGCCGCACACAGGACGCCCGTGACGCCTTCGCCGAATTAGACGCCGAGTTCAGGGAGGAAGGCTGAGTCGTCAAGTGGATTGCTATCGTGTTGTGCTGGTCGACGAAGCGAAGGAGATGCTTCGCCGGATCGGGCGGAGGTACGGCAAGAAAACCTATGAGGTTATTCGCGACCTCATTCAGGACCTGGAATACGAGCCGGAGAAGAAGGGCGACATGCTCCGAAGCCCGCTTCACGGTTTGCACTCGCTGCATTATTCAAGGTTCCGAATCCTCTACTTGGTGGAAAACCAGGAAGCAAGGGTCATCGTAGTCGCGGCTGGATTTCACCAAGCCGGTTCACGAGACGACATATACGAAAAAGTCGATCGCTGGATCGAGAGCGGTCGCATCGTCCTAAACCCACGAAAGAAGCTCCCACCGTAAGCAGGCCCACGCGACGCTCCGCTTCCATCACTGCTCAGCCGTGTAGGGCGTGCTCTGCGGCGAATCGCTCGAGCTATCCGAGACTGGCCACCGCGGCCTGGAACAATCGCAAACCGTCCGGCGCGCGATCCTTCGGCGACTTTGTCCAAAACGGATGGTGGGTGAAATGCACGTGCCGCTCGGGATGCGGCATAAGCCCCAACACCTGCCCGGTCTGGTCGGTCAGGCCGGCAATCGAATCGACGCTCCCGTTGGGGTTGACCGGGTAGGGGCCTGGTCGACCTTGTTCGTCCGTATAGCGAAAAGCCACATGACCCCGCTGGTTCAGCCGCTCAACGATTTGCTCATCGCAGGCCACCACCCGACCCTCGGCATGGGCCACCGGTAGGAACAGCAGGCCCTCACCATCCACGAAGCGGCACCTGCCACTGACCGGCTTAAGGTGCACCCACCGCGTCTCGTACCGGCCGGACGTGTTGAAAGCCAGCGTCACTGAAGCCTTGCCAAACGTTCCGCCCGGCAGCAAACCCGTCTTGACCAACACCTGAAAACCGTTGCAGATCCCCAAGATCAGCTTGCCGGCAGCCACGAAATCGACTAACGCGCCAGACAGGAAGGTGTCGATAGCCGACGCCATGATCTTGCCGGCGGACACGTCGTCTCCGTAGCTGAAACCTCCCGGAATCGTCAGAATCTGCACCTCGGACAGCAGACTCGGCTGCCCCAACAGGACGTTGATGTGTACGCTGCGCG
Source organism: Phycisphaerae bacterium (assembly GCA_036477795.1). Lineage (GTDB taxonomy): Bacteria > Planctomycetota > Phycisphaerae > UBA1845 > UBA1845 > JAZGDL01. Next base: position 15,982 of record JAZGDL010000462.1, on the reverse strand, counting down.
TCCGGGCCCCCACCTGCTCCCACGCATGGGCGGTTTCCAACTCGCAGTTGGTGCCCGGTGCCCGCAGGATGAGTACGCTAACATCGCTCATCGCCTCACACGCCTCCGATCGAAACTAACGGGCGCCGCCAAGCCTGGCCGGCCGCCTCCACGTCCAACGCGACCAGCGTCGCGCCGTTTCGCCGGATCACCAGTGTTCCCGTCGATTCCACCAGCCCGATGTCCACCACCGACGCACCTTCGATACCACACTCATCGCCGCACTCCAGGACATAACAGCTCCGCCGCTCGCCGAACAACAATTCGTCCGCTTCGAACACAGCCCCAAAGCCGTCCAAGTTAATAGTCGCGCCCAAACCCGACGCGATGCACATCTCGGCGACCGCCACCGCCATGCCGCCCTCACTCACGTCGTGGGCCGACAGTACCACACCGCATCCGATCCAGCCCGCCACCCGTTGATGCACGTCGCTCGCCGCCTGCAGGTCCCCACCGTCATCGAATCCGCCCACACACACCAGCCGGCTTCGCGGCCGCTTCAAGTCCATGGTCACACAGCCAGCCACATCCTCGATCACACTGATGGCGCTGATCAACAACGTGTCGGGAATGGAAACGCGTTCAGGAACTCCCGTGCGGGCCGCCTCCCGGGCACCGTGCACGAAACGATTGTTCAACGAGTCCTTTCCGGAAATGAACGGCAGGCCGTAGGCAACAGCCGCGTCATGGGCCCCGCGGCAGGCCCGCACCAGCGCCCCCAGGGCCCTCCGCGATTCCACCTCGCCCCAACAGAAATTGTCTAGAATCGCCGTCCGCTGTGGATCGCCGCCCACGCAGATCACGTTTCGCAGGGCCTCATCGACCGCAGCCACGGCCATCTCATACGGATCACCATCAGCCGATCGCGGGCACAAACCGCACCCCAACGCGATCCCCCGATCGCTGTCTAATCGAGGCCGGAGCACGGCTGCGTCCGAAGGCCCCCCGCCGGGCCCCACCAACGGCTTGATCACGCTGCCGCCCTGGACCTCATGATCGTACTGGCGAATCATCCACTCCTTAGAAGCCACGTTCAGATCACTCAATTCAGCCAGCAATCTCTCGCCCAGCGACTGACGGCCCTCCACTGGCGCAACCGCTCTGCCCTGCCCAGTTCCTGCCTCCGGCATCCGCCATTCCGCCTCAAGGCGACGCCTGGGCGCTCCGTTGTGAAGGAAATCCATGTCAATGGCCCCGACTTCCTCACCGTCATAACGCAGTCGGAGAATCCCATCCTCCGTGAACGCTCCGATCACCGTAGCTTCGACCTCCTCACCGGCGAACACATCGAGAAGCGTCTTAATCTCCAGCTCGCCCACCGCCAAAACCATCCGCTCCTGGGCCTCGGATATCCAGATCTCGTCGTATCGCAGCCCGGCGTACTTCAGCGGCACCTTCTCCAAGTCGACAACCACCCCAAGGGCCGCGCCCATCTCCCCGACCGCACTGCTCAACCCGCCGGCGCCGCAGTCCGTGATCGCACTGAACAAACAGCCCGATGCATGATCGCGGGCCGCCAGTATCGCATCGGCAAGCTTTTTCTCTTCGATGGCATTGCCGATCTGAACGGCGTGCGAAAACTCTTCGGCATGCGTCCCGGTCAGCTCGCGCGACGAAAACGTCGCCCCGTGTATCCCGTCGCGCCCCGTCCGGCCGCCGGCCACCACTATAAGATCACCGGCCCGCGCACCCTTGGCGATGCGATCGCGCGGCAGCAACCCCACGCACCCGCAAAACACCAGCGGATTGGACAAGTAGCCGGCGTCAAAATGGATGGCCCCGTTCACCGTGGGAATCCCCATCCGGTTCCCGTAGTCCCGCACCCCGCTGACCATTCCGGAGAGCACCCGCCGCGGATGCAGCACCCCTTGCGGCACCCGCTCCTCAGGCCAATCCGGCGCCGCCAGACAGAAGACGTCCGTGGCGGCGATCGGCCGAGCGCCCAACCCGCAGCCCAGGATGTCGCGAATGCACCCCCCCATCCCCGTCGACGCCCCGCCGTAAGGCTCGATCGCCGATGGATGGTTGTGCGTCTCCACCTTAAAGGCCACCGCGAAATCGTCGTCAAATGCTATCACTCCCGCGTTGTCCTCAAACACCGACAGACACCAGTCGCGATCGAGCCGCCTGGTCGCCGCCATAATCGTCGAAGCCAACAGATCGTCGAAGCGAATCTCGACCTCCCCTTCGCGCCCAAAATCCGCCCCGCGATAGACCATGTCGCTTCTGAGCGTCTTGTGCATGCAGTGCTCCGACCAGGTCTGAGCCAACGTCTCCAACTCAACATCCGTGGGGTCTCGACCCAGCGACGCGAAGTGACCTTGAATCGCCTTCATCTCCGCCAAAGACAAGAGCAGATGTCCACGACGCGACAATGCCGTCAGACCCATTTCATCCATTTCGCCCAACGGCACCACACGCTTGGCGAACGCGCTCGGTTCAGCCTGGACAAAGTCCGCCGGCAACCGGTCGGATCGCCCGTAGCCGCCGACGTAAGCGATCTCAATACAATCGTTGGCCAACACCCGCTGGGCGATCCATTCCAGCTCCGCCGCGTCGCGCGCTCCCACGATCGCGTACCGCCAACCCGTCCGCACCTGCTCCACACAAGCATCCGCGCCGCTCCACGCTGACAGCAACCGCCCCGCCGTCCGAAGGGTCGTCTCCGCCACCGGGTCCATCACGCCCGCTCGATAATGCACCTCGATCGAGGGACAAGCGTCCCCGCCGCCGGATTCCGCAGCCATGCCTTGGCAGATGTGAAACGTTTCAGTGACCGGATCAGCCAGCAGCGACCCGGCCAACCGCTTGATGTGCTCGTGCCCCAAGAGACCCCGAAAAAAGTAGAGCCGGCCCGATCGCACCGCCTCGATGTGGCCACGCCCCCGCCGCCGCATGTCAGCCAGCATGGCCCGGCCGCGCACGTCGAACTCCGCCCGCCGCGACGACAGTTCCACGCGCCAGACACGAATCCCCACCCGCGAACCTCCCGTTTCCGAGACGCGACCGTAAGGGAGCGTGATCCCCGAACCACGACCGTAACCGAGCGGCATGTTCAAAGGCGGGGTCACGATTCTCGACTCCAGTAATCGCGCCCGCACGTCCACACGAGCCGCGGGCTTTTAGCCCGGCGCGGCCCCCGAATAGAAGCGATGTCAAGACCAATTCCGGCCGAGGACAGTCCAACCCGACCGTCATCGCGCCAAACGTTACAAAAAGAGATGGAACAACGCCAGCCTGGCCACGTCGGCGTCCGTGCCCGAAGGGCTCGGCGCGGGATCCTTTTCCGATCGTCCCTCAACTTCGCCGCCCCCGCCCTCCTTTTTCAGCAGACGACGATGCGCCTCTGCTATGATTTCCGGCACCGGGCCGACACCGTCGATGCCCCATCGCTGGCGGGCCGTCGACCAGTCCGCATTGTCCGAGAGGTCCGCCCAACCAGAAGTCGACATCACAAAAGATAGTCCACAGTAGGGCAACTCCCGGCGAACCAGCTTGTTAAATTTGTCCAGCCACAGCAGCGCGTACACTTCGTTCACCGACTTACAATGCACGCGAAAGCGCCAGGCTTGGACGTCTTGACCTTCAACCGTTGTTGTATGCTGCTCACCTTCACTGGTGATAACCATCGTGCCCCAGCGCGGCGGTTTGACGAACCACAGCGGACGGCTGTACTCCAGCGATCGGCCCTGGTCGTCGCGATGCTCGGCGCACCACGCCGCCACGTCCACGGCTGACACGTAATCCTTGGGCGCCGCAAAAGGAACCGGGCCTACCGTTTTACCGCCGTAAGTCGACTTGATCCGGGCGTCCTCCCCCATGTCATGCACGCGGAAGCGACCGCCGTGTATGTCGTCATTAAGGGTGGACCAGTACAACTTGAGCTGTCCGTGTTCGATGGACTGTTTCTCGCGCTCCGTGAATCGATAGGGATCGTTGTCTATCCCGGTGGTGAACAGGCTCCGCCCGAACTCCTCGATGCGCGTTGTGCCGTCGTAGGAGAGCAGCACCCGCCAGCTCGACCCTCCGACCGTCTCGTCGCGATAGCTGACCACGAAAACCCGCTCATCCTCGACATAGAGCTGTAACGACCCGCGATCGACAGCGATAGGCTTGTTTTCACCGGGCCTGGGCGCGTCATCGCCTTCAGTTGATTCGAGCGTCGCATCCACTTCAGAGGGCTTTGAAGCCATCGTCGACTCCCGGGCGGCATTGGACTGCACCGCCCCAGCCAGCGCGCCGCCACCCTCCTCCGCGACCCGGCAACCGCATACATGCAAAGCCGCCGCCAGCGCCACACACACAAAGCCCAATCCAATGGTCCTTAGCATGGTATAGGTCCTCAGAAACCTCAGGTTCCACACCCAAAGATATGCCCGACCGACCGCCTGATCAAGCGATTCCGACACTTTGCCCCGCCAGCCATGGCCGGGCGGCTCTCAGCCATCAGCATTCGCCAATCCCCAATCGGCAATCCTCCCCTCTTCGTGCCTCCGTGCCTTTGTGCCTCCGTGCCTGCTTCAAACAATCCCCAATCCGCAATCGTCTGGCAGGGCGGTCCACGTATTCAGACGTGGGGGAGACGATGACTTCGCTCCCGTTATCGGTCCGGGCCGCCGCGCATATGCAAAACCGTGATCATCGTGTTCCCCATCTCCGAAGGAGATGGCGCGGCCTTATTCGTCCTCGCCGCACTCAGTCTGACGGTTTCCGGCGTGCCCGTTCGAGTATGTGGGCCCGGTCAAACCAACTACGAGCATGATCGCGGATCTGCGATCCCTCGACCATGGACCGGACCAGGCGTTGTTTCTTCTCGCTGGTCTTGGCGGGAATGAAACTCAAGACCTCCACCGCTCCGACGACTTTTGCCCGCGGCGACCCCAGCAGGAACACGGCATGGGAACCTTCCTTCCTGGAGCTCCAGAAGGTATCAGCGCGCTCGAACAGGTCATCAATGATCTCCGGTGTCGCCCAGGGCAGCCCGGGCACCTGTGACGGGAAGGTCATGCTGTTGGTCGCCTCATAAACAGGCGGCGGGGCCAGCTTGCGACGCGAGAACGGCTCCGGGTGAAGCGGTCGGGTGCTCTCCGAGTACGCATTTCTGATGTCATGCAGAGCCTCCCAGCTCTCGTCGATGCCCTGCCCCCGTGCCGCACTCACCCAGGACGCCGCGTCCTGCAGCGTCTGCTCATAGGCACGCAGCAGCCGCCAATCGATGAGCGCCCGTCCTCGAATCGCCTCGAACGACGCCGGCTCTGAGATCTTGACATCAACGACACGATAGATGAACAGGTCACGGTCACGACCGTCATACTTGTTCGCCAGGATCTTGGGGCTGGGTTCGAAATGGCCCAGCGCAAAAGTATCGCCTGGCGCCGGGGGAAGCGCGCTCATTTCTTTCGCCCGCCTGACCAGGTGCTCAAAAATGATCTTCCTGCCACGGAAGTCCTGGGCCCAGGCTTGTCCAAGGCCCGGAATCAGGCTCAGCTCTGTGACCGGACAATACTTCGTCCGCGTCACCTCCAGTTTAAGACCGGTGGACTCGGAGATCCTGCCCACCACGGACTCCAGGTACTCCAACGATCGCACTTCCGGCGGAGCCACCTTGTAACTGAGTGCGTCGGTTGCAGCACCTTCGAACGGGTGCCTCAGCTCAGCCAGCAAAGTTTGCAGGGCAGGTACGGCCCGAGCGTGGATTTTCTCCGCTTTGATGACATCGGTAACGCGGTCGCGGAAATTGTTGAGCACGTGCACTTGCTCGTCACCGCCGGCAAGTTTCCTGCCTTCGTCGGTCACCCAGAATTCGCCCTTGTGGGCCTCCCAGTGGTCCTCGCGCTCCTTATCACTAACCTGGAACTGCGGCTTCAGATCATCGATGCGCGCCGCCACCACGTCCAAAACTACCTGGTGAGTGTACAGGTACCCCACACCATCCGGTGATTCCCGGGCAGAGATCTTGCGGTATCGCTCGTAATGCTGCCGAAGTTGCTCTTCTGTCGGATCTCCAATGGTCTGCATCAAGTGACGGGCCTCCAACACGCCGATCTTGACGCTCACCCGTCTGCCGGCCAGACGAATCAATCGCTGAACCTGCCGGTCGTCAACGTTCACGCTCCCGCGCCCGGCCTGCTCCGCTACTGACATGATTCGCAGGTAATTGAGCACCGCACGGTGAAGCTCGTCGTCGCTCGCCTTGTGCTTTTGTCTGATCTTTTCCACCTCTTGCGGTCGGACGCCTTTGGAGACCAGAAAGTCATTGACCGCTTGAGGATTCGTTTCTGCGGGCAGCTTGCCGTCGGCCTCCAGTAGCAAGAGACACCAGTCGTGGCTGCTCAACGACGGCGACGGATCCATCGCCCCGAACCTGGTGTTAGGCACCCAGGGCCTGCCCACATTCAGGCCCAAGGCCTGGGCCAACTCCATGTCACGCGACGCCCGGAACAGCGCCTTGTTGGTAACCTCACGTCCAAAGGCAATCTCCGGATCGCCGGCGGCTGGGCAAGTCCAGGCAAGGGCGACAAACAGCACCATCGCACCGCCGACCATCGTATCCCAACGCGCCACGTCTGCACCTTGCCGCATCACATCACTCCCGCTCTTACTCGTCTCCAGCTCCCGTCACACATACTGGCCGACAATGGCCCATGGTACTCTCCCGCACAAAGAAAACCACCCGGTGCACGGGGTAGTGCACCGGGTGGCCAAAGCACTTGAACTTACCGGTCGGCCTGGATCACGGCGTGACCAGCAGCACCTGCGTCCCGTTGGGCTGCAGCAGGTAGTGAACCTCGCCCGTGTCGGCGCCGCCGGCACCGTCCGTCTTGAACAGCAGGTCGTTGGCCCCGTTGAGATCCAGGTCCATGATCACGATCCAACGCTCGGCGCCGATATGATCCAGTGACGCCTCGGCACCGGCATCGCCGTTGATCACGACCAGGTCGAAATCAGCAGCGCCCTCGGCAAGGATCCCGGCGTCGACGGCGAGGGCGATCTCCACCGGATCAAACGTCAGGTCCACGCTCAGGTTGGGCGTGGTGCCCCCGTAGTAGACCCGCACCTGTCCGTCCTCGTCGCTATCCTCGGGCATGGTGCAGGCCAGGTCCCCGACGCCATCGTTGTTGACGTCACCCATGGCCATTTCCGCACACAGGTTGTCACCCGTGTTGGACCCGGTGACCCGCGGGAAGTTGGTCGTGTTGGCGACCGTGCCCGAGGCCTGCGACGGCCTGATCAGGACGGCGCCGCCGGTTGAGGTGGCCACCGTCAGATCACCCGCGAAGGACGCGAAGACGTCGTCCCGCCCGTCGTTGTCGAAGTCGCCGCAGACCAACCGCCGACCGAGGAGCATCTCCGTCGAGTCTCCGTCGTAGCGGGCGTCGAAGGTCGTGACCACGCCGGTCGGCCCTCCGCCGTTCACGATGAAGACCGCACCTTCAGCGTCCTCACCGGCGTCCACCACGCCGTCGCCATTGTCGTCGGTCTCGCACCCGGGGCATCCTATATGAATGTCCAATGGGGCTGCCCCACTCGATTCACCGAGGCAGACATCGATACCGAAGAGGTCGTTCTCACCGCTGGCACCGTCGGGCTCGTGAATCCACACGTTGGCGCCCGCCCCGGTACCGATCGTCACCGTGGTCGTGCCCGGTGCTCCTCCGAAGGCGCCCGCGCCACCGAAGAACACCCCAACTGCGCCGGCTTCACCCGTGCCGCCGAAGTTCGTGGACGGCACGCCGAGGACGATGTCGGCCACGGTGTTCCCGCCGACGTTGCCGCACGCTAATGCATAGCCAAGGACGTTGTCGGCGTCCGCGGCGGTTTGGATGTCGTGGTCTCGTGTTGCGTCATAGCGGTCGCCCGCAAAGGCGATGGTTCCAGTGACGTCCTGCTTCCAGACCTCCGCCTCGCCATCGGCGGCGCCGGCACCAGTTCCGCCCGGCGCGGCGATGACGATGTCCAGATCAGCGTCACCGTCGATGTCGCACAGCGTGAACTTTTTGGCGTCGCCGGCGTTGTTAGCGGTCACCTGAACGGTCGCGGTGAGATTCGCATCGGCCGCGTTGTCCCACTCCCCGTCCTGCAGGCCGCCATTGAAGAACGGCGACGCGGTAGTCGGATCCGGGTGCAGCCAGATCGCCGTGATCACACCGGCGGCGGTCATGGTCAACAGCTCCTGGCGGCCATCGCCGTCGATATCCGCCGCGTGGGCATCGATGATGCCGGCAAAGTCGCCGGCGGTATCGTCATCGCCGCCATGGACCGAGCTGCCCGCGTTGCTGTCGATCAACAGCAGGTTGTCCGGGTCAATGGTCGCGGGCAGCGGAACGCGCTGGATGTGCACGTTATACTGCGTCGTGCCGGCCGCAGCGCTCGGGGCCACGCTCACCAGGCCGGTCAACTCGTTGAACCCGGCCTCCACGTCGTAACTGCCGGGTGTAGCCACGCCCGTGACTTCAGCAGTGACCGTCTGGGCCGTACCCGACCCGACCACCTGCACGGCGTTGAGCAGAATATCCGGATCGGGAGTCGCCGACTGGTCCTCCAACCCGAACTGAACGGTGCCGTCGATCGGAATCATGGCCGAGAAGGCCAGATTGATCGAACTGCCCGTGGCCACGTAATCGGTCAGGGCGCCGTTGGTCGCAGCCATTCCGTTAATGGCCCCACCCGCGGCAGCCGAGTCCGCATCCCAGGCAGGAAGCTGGGTATCACAGAACTCATCCGTGGCGGTCAACCCGCTGGGGTTTGTGATGGTAACGCGGAAGCAGTACTGGCCGGGAATCGCCGTGTTGGTCTGCGTGCTGGTCAAGCCGGTCGGCTGCATCACGGGCACGGCGGCGGAGGCGACGGGCAGCAGACGATAGGCCAGCCCGGTGCTCGACGTGTTGACAATAACAATGTCGGTGGCCACGTTCACGCCGGTCGGCCCGGAGATCGCTTCCCAGAAGAAGTCAATCTCAATGTCATCAAAACCCGGATCATCCGCAATCGCGAAAGTAACAGGGGCTGCCAGAGTACCGACCGCAATAGTGCCGCCGGAGGGGAACGCCACGTTGGCAGCGGTATCCGCACCCGCGTTCACTGAAATCGCCTGCACCGTTAAGACATCCACGGTGCAATCGTCGGTCGCAGGAGTACCGGTCGGCGACACGACGTCGGCGGTGCCCGGCGTCTCGCAGAAGCCGTCGGTGTTGCAGGTATCGCCGTCGGGGCAGTCAGCCGCGGCATCCGTGCACACCGTGGCAGACACCACCGCAACGGTGCCGGGCGTTACCGTGTTGTCCTGAACGCTGACGTCGACCGTGGCGTCGCTGGCTCCGGCGGTGAAGGTCACCGTTTCGGGCGTGGCATCATCGTCGCCCGTGATGGTGCCCGCGCCGTTCAGCCTCCAGGTGAACGTTAGCTGGCCGCCCGCCGTGGCGTTGAACACCATGGCCTCAAGGTTGATCACGTCGCCGTCGCCCACCGTGCCCGTCGGGCAGCCATCGATCGTGACGACGAAACCCGTGACTTCCGTCCGGCAGACATTGTCGGTGCAGTCTTCATCCGCATCGCAATCGGCGTCTGTCAGGCAATCGACGCACAAGCCGTCGGCGGGGTTACAGATCTGGTCGGGGCAGGAGACGTCATCGTTCGAGCATTGACCGGTGTCCGTGTCGCACACGTCGGTCGTGCAGGTGTTGGCGTCGTCGCAAGACTCGGCATCCGTGCACGCCAGTTCGCAATCGTTGTCGGTGCAGACATCACCATCGTCGCAGTCGTCGTCGGTGAGGCAGTCGACGCACGACCCGTCGGACGGGTCGCACAGCTCATCATCAGCACACTCGACGGCCGCACTCGAGCACGCGTTGTCGTCACCGCACGTATCGGTCGTGCAAGTGTCACCGTCGCTGCAATCGGAGCTTGCCAGACACTCGACGCAGATGCCGTCGCCCTCCGCGTCGACCAGGCACATGCCCAGACCATCCTCAGTGCAATCCGCATCGGTCGTACACGCCGGCGTCACGGGACAGCCGATGCCGAGAAACGCACAAAGGAGCTGGCATCCCGACGACGTCACCAGTACCGACGACACCGACAGCACCGCACACACACTCAAGAGTCTCCGCAACCTCGTGCCACGGAACCCCGCACCATGTCTTTTTGTAGCTACCATTAATGAACCTCCAGTGAAAACCATTCGCGTGATTCGCGTTACACGCAGTCTCTTGTTACGGACAAAAATCCCATATACCAAACGCCGACGGCACGCCGCGCGCGCGCCGAACCGGCTTACCTCTTCAATCATGTGCGATGTTCAGATACCACTCCAAGCAGAACTCGTTCGCCGCGCCGCACCAACCGAACAGGTGCTCCTGAATATACGAGTCCGATCGCAGCCTAAACCTGTGGAGGTGTTGGCCTATGTCGCAACTGAAAGCGCGCCATCTTCAGTCCGCGACCTGCCTCCATGCACATCCGCGCCGCCCCTTTTTCAGATTCCTAAACAGGACGACTTCCCTTGCCAACGCGGGCGAATTGTAGGTGTCGCCAACCGTTCGTCAATAGCTAAAGCTCGAAAAAGTGGCGATATTACCATCACCCACATCGATTGGGACCGCGCCCTTCCAAGAGGCGCAGCTACAGCCGGCGTTAAAACCCGGCATGTCCCGCCGTATCGGCGCTTAGGGGCCTATAGCTTGAACTTTTGAGCCAATACCGCGGCTTGCAAGCTCCCTCCAAACCACCCAGCTTACACACGCGGGTTCCGCTACGACAGGCCAACACCATACGCCACGTAGGATAATTCATAGTTCACGCACGTGGTCCGGCGAAATGGAGTTTAAACACAATATCATGAAACAAATGACGTTACGCGCCAGCCGGATGTGAACGAGGCCGGAACTGTCGGTACCGGCTCACTGTAACACCATCAAGTGCACGGATTGGAATCGGTGGGTTTCAGCCCGCGACAAAGTTCCTCCACCAGATCAATAACCACGCCGGCGATGCGGGACTTCTTTCCTCGGATCGGTTTTGACCAGCGACGCTGAGCCTGCAAAATCTCCACGGCGGCGTTGTCACCGCCGACGTTGTCCGGCCCGTTTAGAACAATGGCGTGACATTTTTTCTTGCGGAGTTTTTCCTCGGCGTGCTTGTGGTGGTCGTGGTCCTCCATGGCAAAGGCGATCACCACCCGATGGGCCTTGATCCGGCCAAGGTGCGCCGCAATGTCACGTGTTGGCACCAGCGTGATGGGTCGCGGCCGGGCGCGTTTTTTCAGCTTGCGATCCAATTTACGTTTGGGCCGGTAGTCGCATACCGCGGCGGTCAAAACTGCCGCGTCACACGATGCAAAAGCCGTACAACTGGCCTTGAACATCTCATCTGCCGTGATCACGTGAATCACATCGACACCGGTGGGGTCCTCCATGGCCACCGGACCGGACACCAGGACCACATCATGCCCGCACTGTCGCGCTCGGCTCGCAATGGCGTAACCCATCTTTCCGGAGGAGGGATTGGAGATAAAACGGACGGTGTCGAAGTATTCGCGTGTAGGCCCGGCGGTAACTAGAATACGCACGCAACAGTTCCTCTACGGTTGTACCTCACTGCGACAGGGAAGAAAGGCACGAAGGGGAAGAAAGGCACGAAGGCACGAAGGGGAAGAAAGGCACGAAGGCACGAAGGCACGGAGGGACGGAGGGACGGAAGCGGAAGCCACACCCCCCAATCGCCAATCCGCAATCCCCAATCCGCACAATCCGCAATCCGCAATCCGCAATCCGCAATTCCCAATAGCGCGGGGGCACGGGCCTCTATCCGCCCAACGAAAGCATGGTAAGCGACTGGGACAGAGGGCCGACCGCCGCTTTATCGTTGATGGCTTTACGCAGCGTGCCGTCAGCCCGGTCCACGTCGAGCACCCGTCCGTCCCACCATTGGATGAGGTCCAAGCTCTTGCTGTCATGCAGGCATGCGACAATCGCTCCGCGGGACGTTATGCGGATCCTGCGGCAGCGCTCGCAAAACGGTCGGGTGGTCGGCGCGATAACGCCGATCACGCCGCGAACGCCCCCTGCTGTGGCGGCGTAGTCGGTCGCGGGCTGGCCGACGCTCTGAGGAATGGGGCGAAGCTCGAAGCGCCGGCTCAGTCGTTCCAGAATCTCCGACGCCGGCACCAAGTGCTGATCGACCACGTGCGACATGGGGCCGATGGGCATCACCTCCAGGAATCGCACGATACATCCGCGGGCCAGGCCCCACTCCGCCATCCCCACCAGTTCATCGTCGTTCAGGCCGCGCTGAACCACGACGTTGATCTTCACCGGTGTCAAGCCCACGTCGACGGCCGCTTGGATGCCGGCAAGGGTGTGGGTGATGTTCCCGCCGCGTGTCACCCGCTCGAATTGCCCGGGATCAAGGGCGTCCAGAGAGATGTTGATGCGCGTAAGCCCCGCAGCCCGCAACGCTACGGCTTTGTGGGCCAATGCCTGGGCGTTGGTGGTCAGCGTGATCTCCCCAAGGCTGTTCACCTGCCGGAGCCGCTGGATCAGCGGAATCAGATCAGGGTACAACAAGGGCTCGCCGCCGGTAAGACGGACAAACCGGATGCCGTGTCGCTCTGACAACCAGCGAACAGCCTGGAAGGCGAAGTCCACGTCGATCATCTGCCCGCTGGGCTTCGCGCCCGCGGGAATGCAATACCGGCAGGCCAGATTGCAGTGGTCGGTCAGCGACAGACGCAGGTGATCGATCTCTCTACCGCAACCGTCAATCATGGATAAGTATCCCGGCTAATTGTGGGACCGGCTTTCCATTGTGGGACCGGCTTTCCAGCCGGTCACCGGCAGGTTGGAAAACCTGTTCCACAGAGTTGCCTCCCTTATCTTATACACGAATCAACGAGCAAATCCAGTCCCAGGCAGATGTGGTGGGCGGTGTGGGCTGGGTGGCCCTGGGAGGGCAACCTCCCAGGGCCACCCAGCCTTCATCCGACCGGGGTCACACCGCAAGGGAACGCGCCCGCTTGATACTGGCCACGTACTGGTCAGCCAGGCGGGTGGGTTCCGGCAGGCGGAAACCGCGACCGCAGGCCAGCACCAGTGCCACCGCCTGATCCAGGCTCATGCGGTGACCGACGCTCACGTAGACCGGCTTAACCCGCTCACGCGTCCGGACCACAGCCCCCAGCGTCTCGCCGTCATGTTTCAGCGGTCGTCGGGACCCGCGCCTCAGGCCGGGCTCGGCGTGCTCGCCGACCAGACGGCTCTTGGCGCAGCCGGCACTGGGAGCATCGAGAACAAGCCCCATATGACTGGCCAGCCCGATCCGTCGGGGATGAGATAATCCGTGACCGTCGAACAGGAACACGTCCGGCCGCGACTTCAGGCGATCAATGGCCTTCAACAGCGCCGGGGCCTCGCGAAACGTCAGCAGGCCGGGAACATACGGGAAGGACAGCGGCGCTTCAGCGGACCGGGACTCAACAACACAGCCGTCGGTCACGCTCCAAACGACCACCGCGGCGATAGCCGTGCTCTTATCACGTGTAAAAGCCACGTCGGCGCCGGCCACCAGGCGGAAGTCGAGCTTGGCCTCCTTGGTGGAAACCATGGGGGCGAGCCGTTTCTGTATTTCAATCGCAGACTTCCGTGTAACCGACCAGCGGTGAGAGAGGGGCATAAGACCGTAACGTAAATGACCGTGCGCCAACTTGCAACTCGGATCAGAGCCCTGAGCGCAAGCGACGGGTTGGCGGACCCCGCGCTGGCGCTTGGGGCTCGGATAATCCTGACCCGGCAAATTCAGTGTACCGGATCATGCGTTTTACCGACAGAGGGAGCGTTCGCGCTCACGGCACGAGGAAGGAATCGTGCTTGGTCTCTTGGACTTCCGTTCCTTTGTAAACGATGATACGGCCGGCTTGCCAGATGTTGTCACCGCGGTGGCCGCAGTTGGGCGTGGTGCACCAATCCACGGCGCCGTCGATGCAGAGTACGTTTTGTCCGGCAGCGTTGCGGTGGTTGGGAGAGTTCGCGCGGATTGAGACAGCCGGGTTAAAACGGCCTCCGACGAATAGCGGGTTGGCGTCCGCCATATAGGGTAGGGCGGCGGTGAGCGAATAGTTGGGGGTCGGACCAGCCATATTGAGCGAGTCGTAACTGCAAAGCCCGTGGGCAGGGAAACCCTCCATGTCGTCCACGCTGACGTCGTTGAGCGACACCGGTTGCTTGCTCGACGGACAAACGAAGATACGTACGTCGGGCACGAAACGAAGCCGTACAAGCAGAAACAGGCTTTTGCTGTTGGGCGAATAGACCGGCCGGGACCGGAGCGCCGGCCCATGGTCGTGGTCGAACGGCAAGAAGGAGGTGAGATGGGCCGCCCGGCTGTACGGCAGGGCGCCGCTGTTGGCCAACGAATAGGCACTGACCCCGTGCCCGATGCCGCCCAGATTGCCGGCGCAGGCCACCCGGCGGGAGCGCTCGCGTACCATGGACATGCTCGGGCCCAGCAGCGTGAAGAAGAAGGCGATGACCGCCGCCACCGCCAGAATGTCGCGCATCGAAACGCCCAGCCCACCAAGACGGCCTCGGTCCATAGCGCCGGATAACCGGACTGTCGTTACGACCGGCTGGTGAGGGTCCGCCGCCGCGATTTCATCCAGAATGCGATCCACCAAACCGGGCGGCGGGCTTGGAACGGTCCATGCGTCAAGCGGCTCCAGAAACCTCTGTAGCCGACGATGCTTGGCGGCGAGCTCCGGATTCTCCCGCAACATTTGAAGCAGTAGTTGGCGATCAGCCTCATCGAGCTGATCGAGCTGTTCGTCCAGCAGCCATTCGTTCAACGTTTTTCGGTCCGGTTCCTTCACGCTTCAACCATCCTGGAAACTCACCCCGGTCATTGATCCATGGCCTCCAGGGCCTGGCCCTGATACATCTTGCCGAAAAAGCCCACGGCTGCGTGCAGACGGCTCTTCACCGTTCCCACCGGTATGTCCAGCACCTCGGAAATCTCCTTGTAGGCAAAGCGGTGGTAGTAGGCCAGCACCAGCGCTTCGCGCAGCGTGGCCGGCATCTGATCGACAACGCCACGTACGATCCTTCTTTTCTCCTCGAATTCCAGTTCATCACCCCGGTCAGCGGTGTCCGTTGCGAGCAGGTCAAGAAACGTCTTCTCGCCATGTTCATCGCCGCCGTCGATCTGTGCGTCCAGGGAGACCGCCATATGCCGCGACCTCCCTCGCAGCCAGTCCCGGGCCTTGTTGGCTGCGATGGTGAACAACCATGGCTTGAAACGCCGCGCCGCATCGAAGCTGGCGGCGGATCGATATACCTGTAGAAGCGTCTCCTGCACCACATCCTCGGCGGCCATCGAATTGTTAGTGAACCTCAGGGCGAACCGATACAACTCCTCGCTGTGCCGCCGGACCAACAGTTCGAACGCATCAGGCCTGTTGCGGAGATGGTCAGCCAGCAACTGTTCGTCGGTTGGCGTCTTCACCGCTTCATTGTATCCTTACGTTCTGTGGGGGGCGGGGTTCGGCCCCAAACCTGAGCAGGCTTCACAACGATGGCTGTGCATATGTTCCGTTCCCACCATACCGCTCGCACAGGCCGCAGGCGACGGTTTTTTCGGATGTTGGCCGCCGGGGCGCTCTTGGGTGTGCTGGGGGTGAGCGGGATGCCCCGCTCGTGGGCGGGGCCCTTTCGCGTGGCACCGTCGGGCACCCGCGGCGACCCGGCGGCGATAACCCTCCAAAACCCGCACGTTGTCGTTGTCAAATCGGCTGGCAAGCTGTATCTGTTTGATGGTGACAGGCTGATCCGCGGTTATCCGGTCACGCTGGGGCCGGCGCCGGTGGGGCAGAAAGTCCGGGCCGGCGACGGACGGACGCCCGAAGGCCGGTTTCGTATCTGCGCCAAGAACTCCAACAGCGCCAACCACCGGTTTT
>JAZGDL010000461.1:0-4643 GCA_036477795.1 Phycisphaerae bacterium | reverse complement strand
CCGCCGCCGTCGTGGAGGCTGAAGCGGTGTTCGACGCGGTCTATTTCATGGACATGAGCAAGAACGTTCAGGACCGGCCGGTGCCGTCGGAACTGGTGGGCTCGCGGGTCGACGTCTTCAGCCTGAACGGAGGCATACGCAAGCCGCTTCCCTCGGGCGGGCAGCTCACCACGCGGCTGAATATCTCGCGCACCTCGACGGACAACCAGTTTCAGTTGATCGACCCCGTCTATACCAGCGACTTCGTGGCCGAGTTAGCTCATCCGTTGCTGCGTAATTCGGGCCTTGATTTCAATCGTTCGTTGATCAGCGTGGCCCGGAACGACCTGAGAATCAGCCGGCAGGCGTTCAAGCGACAGGTGCGTGACATTCTGTTTGCCACCGAGGAGGCCTATTGGCGGTTGGTGCAGACCCGCCGGGAAGTCCTGATTCAGGCCAGACTGCTGTCCGAATTCGAGAGGACCTACGACTATCTGTGGCAGCGGCGGGATTTTGACGTCTATCAGATCCAGTTGTCCCAGACCAGAGCGGAACTGGAGAGGTCCAGGGCCGACTTCATCAGGGTGGTGAATCAGGTTTACGACGCCCAGGATGTACTCCTGGCGATCATGAACGACCCCACCCTGAACCTGGTTGATGAGGTCGAGCTGATCCCCAGCGCTTTCCCCTCGGCCGGTCCGCTGGAAATCGACCGCGTGGCGGCGGTGCGGGAGGCGCTGGAGAATCGGACCGAAGTCATTGAGGCGCGGCTTCGGATCGAAAACGCGGGGCTGGTAGTCGGGCGGGCCAAGAACCAGGCCATGCCGCGGTTGGACTTGCTGTTCCGTTATACGGTGAACGGCCTGGGGGTGGACGCCGACGCGGCCTTCAGCCAGGTGACCCAGTCTGATTTCATGGACTATTTCGTGGCGTTGGATTTTGAGTTGCCGATGGGGAACCGGTCGCGCAAGGCGGCATGGCGGCGGGCCCGTCTTCGTCACGCCCAGGCCATCGCCACGTTGAAGGCCCAGATCGAAAACGTTGTGCTGGATGTCAACACCTCCGTACGGGCCATCCGCACCGCGTATGACCGGATCGAGCCCAGCCTGCGATCAGCCGAAGCCAATGAGGAGCAGGTGGCCTCCACCATCGCCCGGCAGGAACGTAAAGACTTCTCAGCCTTGAATCAGGAACTCAATGCCCGGCGTGCGTTGGCCGGCAGCCGCAGTGCTCTGTTGGCGGACCTGGTGGAATACAACATCGCCATCATCGCGTTTGAGCGAGCCAAGGAAACACTCCTGAACTACAACAGCATCGTTCTGGCCGGCGAGGACCAAGGCGGTGGTAGTGTGGAAGTGCTACCCGACACGCCCGAGTAGGCCGGATTCTTGAGCCACCCCCCCGAGCGTTGGGTGCGTGACACAATCGGCGGCTTCAGCGCCCCACGCTGATACAGCCTGAAAGGCTGAACGAAAGTAGCCGTGGGCAAGTCCCGCCCAGGC
Source organism: Phycisphaerae bacterium (assembly GCA_036477795.1). Taxonomy (GTDB): domain Bacteria; phylum Planctomycetota; class Phycisphaerae; order UBA1845; family UBA1845; genus JAZGDL01. The sequence goes on along the minus strand of JAZGDL010000461.1, from coordinate 3,162 downwards.
GGGACGCCGCCCGCGGTAACCCCGACACCCGTTCCATTCGACCCTGCAGGGGTCGCATAAACGTCCCGTCGCACACGCCGCACAGAATAGACGACCCTTTCAGGGTCGGGTGGTTCGTTGGCGGCGCCATCCGGGGGCGGCGCTACGCTTGCCCCCGGCTATTACAGAGCAGGCCTTCAGCCTGCCACCCCACCCGCCGATTCTGTCACGGACCCCCGAGCGTTTGGCCGGCGGATATTGTTTGACAACAGGGCTCCGTTGGGCTATTTTTCCAGCCGCGCGGTTTGGACAGGCGTTTGGTGCCGTAACTCAATCACCTTCAGAAGGATGGTGTACGATGCGTTTCATGGTGATCGCCGTAATCCTGGCGTTTGGGTCGACCTCCATTGCGCAGATCGAGCCTGTTAATGTCGGCAAGATGGGTTATCTGGCGGAGGTGGTCGGAAATGATGTGTATGTTCGCAGCGGGCCCAGCACGAATTATTACCCGGTCGCCAAGCTTAGCGCTGGAGCCCGGGTGCGCGTGTTTGTTGACAAGAACGGCTGGTTGGCGATCGAGCCGCCGGCGGGCTGCTACAGTCTGATCCACAAGAACTTCGTTGATCTCGATCCGGATGAGACGGAGGGCGTTGTGAACGGGGATCAGGTGCTGGTGCGCGCCGGCTCGGATATGTCGCCGCACCTGTATGCCAAACAGCGCAAGCTCAATCGCGGGGCGACTGTGAAGGTCCTGCGATCGCATAATGACGACTACCTGCGCATCGTGCCGCCGAAAGGGGTGCGGGTGTATATCGCCAGTCAGTTCGTTCACCGTCTTCCGGCGTCTTTGATGGTTGAATCGCAGGATACGCCGACACCAGCCTCGACGGAGGGTGGGCTCAGGGAGGAACCACGGACTGCGGGGGAGACGTCGACCGCGGAGGCATCCGGTCCGGCGCTCGATTCCGAAAAGGATGAAGCCTCGGAGGCGCCGGATCGCCCCCGGATCGCAGCTATCGAAGCGGTGCTTGAGGCAGAGGAGCAGAAGCCGCTGGTGGAACGGGATTACGAGCGGGTGATAGCGCGGTTTCGCGAACTGGCTGAGCAGCGCGAGGACACCTATGCCCGATCCTATGCCAAGCTTCGACTGGCCCAGTTGCGCGACGCTGCTGATACGGTTTCGATGGTGACGGAGGTGCGGGCCTTGGGTGAGGAGATGGCATCGGATCGCAAGGCTGCGATGATGGAGCGGGAGCGCATGCGCCCACCGCTGCCGGTGATCGGTGGGGGATTCGACGCCGTCGGCGAACTTCGTAAGAGTATGATTTACGCTTCCAAGGCGTTTCCGCGTCGCTATCGTCTGGTGGACGTCGACGGAGTGCGCACTATCGGTTATGTCGAGATTCCGCGTGATTCCGCGATTGAGGTGGAGCGGTTTCTCGGCCGCAAGGTCGGGGTGCGGGCGCGAGGCACACGGCTACAAACCGAAGACGTTGATCCGCTGATGATTTTCGTGGCGTCGGAATTAGTGCTGCTGGATGCCGGCGCGAAGTAGTGAACAACAGTTATCAGTTATCAGTTATCAGTCATCAGTTGTCATTTATTAGTTGACTGACAACTGAGAACTGACATGGCTTGTGTTTGCATGGAATCCAATAAGGAGAGATCTTTGATGCAAAAGCTAATTGTTTCCCGTTTGTGGAAGTTGGGGGCGTTGGCCACGGTTGGAACGGTGTTTCAGTTCGGCGGTTGCCCGATCTTTGATCTGATCGCGTCGCTGTTGGGTGGCCTGGGAGGCTTCGATATAACCTCGTTGCTTGGCGGCGTGTTGGGCGGCGCGGTCTGACCGCAGCCTGATATTCAACAGGGGCGGATGGGTGCGAGAAAGGATTCTCGCACCAGCACATGCCGCCGCCGCGGAACCCACCATGACACCTCGGCTGGAACGCGCTTCGGTTATCGGCGCCGGGGCCATGGGGAGTATGTGCGCCCTGCTTCTCGCAGGCCGGGGGACGCGCGTTACGCTGTGGGCCCGCTCAGCCGACCGCGCCGGTTTATTGCAGGCGGATCGTGAGAACAGGCGTTACCTTCCGGGGCACCCTTTTCCCGATGGCGTCGTCGTCACCCACGATGCTCGCGAGGCCTTCGCCGATCCGCAACTGGTGGTTTCGGCGGTGCCCTGCCAGTACATTCGCCGCGTTTGGGGTAGGCTGGCGGGTTCGCTCCCGCCGGTGGTCAGTGTGGCCAAAGGCATCGAGGTTGAGACCCTCCTTCGCCCGACGCAAATCCTTAAAGAGATACTCGATGGCGTTACCTTGGCGGCCCTCTCCGGACCTTGCCTGGCACCGGAGGCTGCCGCCGGCCTGCCGACCGCGGTGGTGGTAGCCAGCGAAGAGTATCAACTGTCCAATCTGGTACAGGAAGCGTTCTCCACGCACACGTTTCGCGTTTACACCAATACGGACCTCGTCGGAGTCGAGTTCGGCGGCGCTGCGAAGAATGTGATCGCGATAGCGGCGGGGGCGTGTGACGGCCTGAAACTCGGCAATAATGCCAAGGCGAGCCTGCTGACGCGGGGTCTGGTGGAGATCACGCGTTTGGGCATGGCGCTGGGGGCCCACGCGGACACCTTCAAGGGACTGGCCGGCATCGGTGACCTGATCGCGACGTGCAATTCGACGGTCAGCCGCAACCACACCGCGGGTGAGAGGATCGGCCGGGGCGTGCCGCTGGATGAGGTGATCCGTTCGGCGAACGGCATCATTGAAGGGATCGACACAACCCGCAGCATCTTGCAGTTGGCTGAGCTTCACCACGTGGAAATGCCCATCACCCGCGCCATCTACCGCGTGCTTTTTGAGAATCAGTCGCCCAAGTCGGCTATCGACAGCCTGATGACCCGTCAACTAAAGGGCGAATAGCCGCACAGCACCGGGTGCGTGACACTATCGGCGGCTTCAGCGCCCCACGCTGATACAGCCTGAAAGGCTGACCTACAGTAGCCGTGGGCAAGTTCCGCCGAGGCGGGACGCCGCCCACGGTAACCCCAACACCCATTCCATTCGACCCTGTAGGGGTCGCATAAACGTCCCGTCGCACACGCCGCAGAGAATATACGACCCTTTCAGGGTCGGGTGGTTCGGTGGCGGCGTCATCCGGGGGCGGCGCTACGCTTGCCCCCGG
>JAZGDL010000460.1:0-4580 GCA_036477795.1 Phycisphaerae bacterium | reverse complement strand
CCTGCAAGGCGGCGACGCCGTCGAGAACGCCCGCATCGCCACGGCTGTTCTGAGCGGAGAAGAAGGTCCGGCCCGTGCGATCGTGCTGGCCAACGCCGCAGCCGCCATCTACGTCGGCGGGCGGGCGTCGTCGCTGCGAGAAGGAGTCGCCCGGGCGGCAGAATCGATCGACTCCGGCCGGGCCCTGTCAAAGCTCAAAGCCCTGCAACGCGCCAAGAAAGAGCGCTGAACATGAACATTCTTACCGATATCGTTAAGCGAAAGAAGACCGAGGTGGCGGCCCGCCAAAGGCAAAAACCGCTCGGGGCGCTACAAGCCCACGGATTGCAATCCGTGGGCTTGCCCCCACGTCGAAGCTTCCGATCGGCCCTGGAAACGCCCGACCTATCGGTGATCGCCGAGATCAAACGCCGTTCACCGTCCAAAGGCGACCTCCGCTGCGACATCGACGTGGCACAGATTGCTCGAAGCTACGCCGCCAATCATGCGTCGGCCATCTCGGTGCTGACCGACGAGACCTTCTTCGGCGGCAGTCACGACGACCTGGTGTCGGCCCGCGCCAGCGTCAACCTGCCGGTGTTGCAGAAAGACTTCATCATCGACCCCTATCAACTGCATGAAGCGCGATCAATCGGCGGGGACGCGGTGCTGTTGATCGTTCGGATTCTCGGCCGCCAGCGCCTCGGCGAACTGCTGGGCATTGCGGCTGAACTTACACTGGATGCGTTGGTCGAGGTGCACACGGCTGAGGAACTCGCCCAGGCGCTCGAGGCTGGGGCGGGCATCATCGGTGTCAACAACCGCAATCTGGACACCTTTGAGGTCTCGCTTCAGACGGCAGTGGACCTGCGGCCGCTCATTCCCCCCGGTCGAGTTGCCGTGGCGGAAAGCGGCATCGGCGACCGCGACGACGTGCGACGCCTGCGTGACGGCGGCTACGACGCGATCCTGGTGGGCGAATCGCTGATGACCGCCGATGACCCGGGCGAGAAACTCGGCGAGCTGATGGAGGCTGCGAAGCGATGACCCGCGTGAAGATATGTGGTATCACCAATCGCCGGGACGCGTTGGAGGCCGTCGAGGCGGGGACTGACGCGCTCGGTTTCGTGTTCGCGCCCTCACCACGCAGGATTACCCCGGACGATGCACGCGCTATCATCAAAGGTCTGCCGCCGTTCGTGACTACTGTCGGTGTTTTCGTCGACGCTGCGACCGAAGAGATCGAGTGGGTGTCGGCCGCCGCCGGCGTGGACATGGTTCAGCTTCACGGGCAAGAGCCGTCGGAAGTCTGCGCCCGATGCTCCAGGCCGGTCATCAAGCGGATCGCAGTGTCAAGTGATGACACCCACGCAGATTTGTCGGCCCGCGTGCAAGGCTACCGGGCGAGCCTCTATCTGCTCGATCCGGGCGCCGGGAGCGGGGAAACGTTTCGATGGGAGCTGGTCCGGGCGGTTGAAGGGCCGTTGCTGGTCGCCGGCGGATTGAATCCCGACAATGTGAAATCCCTGATTCAAGAAGTGCGGCCTTTCGGCGTGGACGTCTCTTCCGGCGTGGAGGAGCAGCCTGGCCAAAAAGACCCCGAAAAGCTCCGCGCATTCCTGCGGGCCGTGAGAGAGCAAGACCTTGCAGCAGACAACACCACAGACGACGCCTGATGACCGCGGTTATTTCGGCGACTTCGGCGGCCGGTTCGTGCCCGAAACGCTGATGCCCGGTTTATATGCCTTGGAAACCGCCTACCGTGAAGCCCGCGGCGACGCGAAGTTCCAAGCAGCTTATGAGAATCTGCTTCGCGATTACGTCGGTCGGCCGACGCCGCTCTACTACGCCGCGGGCCTTACGCGTCGCTCGGGCGGAGCGAAGATTTATCTGAAGCGCGAAGACCTGGCCCACACCGGGGCCCACAAGATTAACAACGCCATCGGACAGGTGTTGCTGGCCAAGCGCATGGGCAAACCGCGGATCGTCGCCGAGACAGGCGCGGGCCAGCACGGAGTGGCCGCCGCCACCGCCTGCGCCCTTCTGGAGATACCCTGTTGCGTATACATGGGCAGCGAGGACGTGAAACGGCAGGGCATGAACGTGTTGCGCATGCGCCTGCTGGGCGCCCGGGTGCAGCCGGTCGAAAGCGGCAGCCGCACGCTGAAAGATGCCATCAACGAAGCCATCCGCGATTGGGTGACGAATGTTGACACCACCAGCTATGTAATCGGCTCGGTCGTCGGCCCCCACCCCTACCCGCTCATGGTGCGCGACTTTCAATCAGTGATCGGAACCGAAAGCCGATGGCAGATCATCGAGCGCGAGGGGCGCATGCCGGATGTGATCGTGGCGTGCGTGGGCGGCGGGTCCAACGCCATCGGCATGTTTCACCCGTTCCTGGATGACGACGTCGAATTCGTCGGCGTGGAGGGCGGCGGTTGCGGCCTTTCGACCGGGCGCCACGCAGCCACGCTTTCTACAGGTCGTGTCGGGGTGCTGCACGGGGCCCGTAGTTACCTGCTTCAGGACGACGACGGGCAGGTGTCAGCCACGCACTCGATCTCCGCCGGCCTGGACTACCCCGGCGTCGGCCCGGAGCTGGCCTATCTGACCGAGTCGAAACGCGTCACCTGCACACATGTCACCGACCATGAAGCGTTGGAGGCGTTTAAGCTGTTGTCGGAAACTGAGGGGATCATACCAGCGTTGGAGAGCGCCCACGCGGTGGCCTATGCCGCAAAGGCGGCTGCCAAGATGCCGCCCGACCGGATCATCCTGGTGAATCTTTCCGGGCGAGGCGACAAGGACCTGGAAATCGTCGAGGGCAAGGTGTGATGATGTCAACGCCCGCAACAGTCGGTGTAGCGCCGCCCCTTGTGGGCGGCGCGCTCAGCAAGAAAGCTGGGGTAGTCTGCTCGTCACCCACAAGGGGTGACGCTACAGAACCCACAAGGGGTGACGCTACAGAACCCACAAGGGGTGACGCTACAGAGGCATCAAGTGACGCCAGCGCTACACGACATGATCAGTGACACGTTCGAACAACTTCGACGGCAAAAGGAGATGGCCCTCATTCCTTACCTGACGGCTGGGTTTCCGGCGCTGGATGAGTCGATCGAATTGATCGCGGGCATGGCGGACAACGGTGCGGACATAGTGGAAGTCGGTGTGCCCTTCGGCGATCCGGTGGCTGACGGTCCCACCATCCAGCACGCCTCAGAGGTCGCCTTGGCCCAGGGCGCCCGCCTGATCGATATCCTTCACGCCTTGCGAGCCGCGAACATCCCCAAGCCGGTGGTGCTGATGTCCTACCTCAACCCGCTGATGGCCTATCCCCAGGGCCGATTGTTCAAGGACATGAAGGACGCCGGTGTAAGCGGGCTGATCGTGCCGGACCTGCCGCCGGAAGAAGCCCAGGGCTGGCTGGCAGAGGCCCGTGCGAACGGTGTCAACCTGATCCTGCTGGTGGCCCCGACGTCTTCCGACGAGCGCGTGCGTCAGATTTCTGACTGTTGTGACACGTTTCTTTACTACGTGACCGTCACCGGTATCACCGGCGCCCGCCGGTCGTTGCCGGAGGACCTGACCGATTCGTTGCAGCGCGTGCGGCGGATCGCCCAAAAGCCCGTGGTGGCGGGATTCGGCATTTCCGATGCCCGGCAGGTCCGGGCCCTTCGCGGCCATGCCCACGGTGTCGTGGTCGGCAGCAGGATTGTCGAAGCCGTGCGACAAGGCGAGGACCTCACCGAACTGATCAAGAATCTTAAGCAAGCCACAAGGAGTTGAAACGATGTTGATCGTCATGAACGCAGATGTGTCGGAGGAAGAGGTTAAAAAGGTATGCGATTCCATCCGTGAGCTGGGCCTGACCCCCCACCCCATTCCAGGCAAAACACGAACCGCCATCGGCGTGACCGGCAACATGGGCCCGGTCGATCCGAACCGGTTGGCCGGCTTGCCCGGCGTCCTGGAGCTCATTCAGGTCACCCAACCCTACAAGCTCACCAGCCGCGAGATGAAGCCCGAGAACACCATCGTCTCCGTGCGGGGCGTGCAAATCGGGGCTGAGGCGATTGTGGTCATGGCCGGTCCTTGCTCAGTGGAGACGCGCGAGCAAACCCTCGAAGCAGCGCAATGCGTAAAAGAGGCGGGGGCCGACATTCTCCGCGGCGGCGCTTTCAAGCCCCGCACCTCGCCCTACGCGTTCCAGGGGCTAGGCCAAGAGGGACTCGACATCCTCTCAGAAGCTCGCGACCGCACCGGGCTCCCGGTGGTGTCCGAAGTCCTGGACGTCGAAACCTTCGACGCCGTCGAGGCGGCTGTGGACCTGCTTCAGATCGGGGCCCGCAACATGCAGAATTACTCGCTGCTCAAGCGCGCCGGTCGATCAGCAAAGCCGGTGCTGCTCAAACGACTCATGTCCGCAACGCTCAAGGAGTTTCTCCTGGCCGCCGAGTACGTCATGTCCGAGGGCAACCGCAACGTCGTGCTTTGCGAGCGCGGCATCCGGTCCTTCAGCGACTTTACGCGCTTCACGCTGGATCTCTCCATCGTGCCCGAGCTCAAACGCATCACCCATCTGCCCGTCATCGTCGACC
>JAZGDL010000046.1:0-2202 GCA_036477795.1 Phycisphaerae bacterium | reverse complement strand
CACCAGGTCGCCGGTCAGCACCCGCGTGGTTGCGGGTACGCAGTCCACGAAGCGGTTGATCTCCGCGCCGGGCAGACCGCCGCCGTCGTCCTCGCGGAAAATCACCGTAAAGCAGTCCGGGTTCTGTGGGATGTCGCTCGGGAAGTAGAAACCCCAGAAGCGGATAAAGTCGATCTGATCTCCCGCGTTGAGTCGGAAGTTCTCAGCATCAATCTCGATGTCGTCCGGTGGAGCTCCGCAGATATCGCAATCGACGTCGGAGGCGAACCCGCCGAGCTGATCGGGAAGCTGGGTGAGGCAATCACCGCCTGGCGGCGGCCCGTCTTTGCGAAGCGTATTGCACATGGTGCCGCGACCCACCGTGCCGACATTCCAGTCGATGGTGTGTTGCGCCATGATGCCGGCGGCCCTGGTGAGCTCGGTTGCGTCGGGCGGATCGCCGGGCTGGTGGATCATGATCCACGCCGTCTTGAAGTGCTTCTGCGCGGATGCCGAGGATGGGGACCGCGCCCCGGCGGTGGCGATGATATCGCCGGAGGAAAACGTCGAGATCGCACCGTTATACGGCGAGGAACAGGGGTCTGCGGCAGCCATATCCATATAGCGAAGCTCGCTGTTGCCGGCGTCCATCTCAGCACCCGAAACGTAGCCCATCAGGTAGAGATCCGTATAGCTGAAAACGCCGTTAGGGATATCGGTGTTGAAATTGAGCGACCCGCCGATGCGGTTCGCGGGCGAGGAACCGACCCATTCCGCGATCTCCATGCCCGATCCCTGGCCGTCGACCTTGCGGTTCCAGTGGGCGGACCGTCCACAGGGACAGGGGGGACAGGGCGCTCGATTGTCCCCCTGGAGTTGGCGCCCGTCGGCCAGGTCGGGAAGGAACATGGCGAAGCGATGCTCGAACTCCTGACCCAGCACCAGACGTGTAAAGTCCGCGCCCGCACCGGTACCCGGCTGCCAGGAGTTGACGTTCCACATCATCACGTAGCCTTCGACCTCCGTGCTGGCCAGACCAATTCCCGCCCGGAAGTCGAACAGGAAGTCTCCAATTCCGCTCACATCGTTGAAGATACCCAGGTAAAACGCCGTCCCGAGCGTATGGTGGGGCGTGAAGTTGACCCAAAAGGCGATGAAATCAAAGTTGTCCTGATTAGCTGCGATAACCGCGTTGGCTCCCTGGGTCATCAAGTTAAACAGTGCCCCGTCCGAGAAGGGCGTCAGCAGCAGGCCGGCTGAGTCCTCAAACGGAAATATGTCTGCGGAGGTCGGAGTGGTCGTGCATGGCGGCGGGTCCGCGCGCAGCGCGCGCGGCAATCCCTTTGGTCGTACTATTTTCGTTGGATCGACGACTTCACCACGTTGAACAGCCTGGCGAAAAGCGCTCCTGACCTCTTCGGGCGACTGATAGCCGCAGTCGAACGGAGGGAATTGCACCTCTCCTCCACGAGCCTCGTCGCGGGCACGGATTGTGTGAGCTCCGGGCGAGTGCAGAGTTGCGGGATTGGCCCTCTCCTCAAATTCGGGCTCAGCGAGTTCCGCGCGCTGGGCAAGCGCGGTAGTGCCCGTGCCAATCATCATCATGCCGGCCGACACGACGAAGACCGTGGCCCAGTTCCAACTACTAACCACTACGAACAAAAACGACCTATAAAAAGGACATTGTGACGATGTGCGCATAGCTCTCTCCTTCCCAAGTGTTCAAAAAACCCACTACCCGATAGTTTGACGTGCTAGCTGTGCGCAACGTTGCGCCCCTAACACCCCCGAGTTACCCCTCGCGCCCTAACGTGCCAGCGACGCCCTCTGCACTGGATCGCATTATAAACCCAGCCTTCACCAACCCTATAACTGTTTGGGACCGAATATAACGCACATCAGGATGACTGTCAACAGGGAAAAAATAGAATTAAGCCACCCTCACGGTCCCCGCAGCGGGTCCTCTGATAGAGACTGGTGTTCTGTAAACCTTGATTCAACGAGTTCGTGGATGGAATGGCCACGCTTGCGTGGCCGTGTTACATGATTGCAGTGTGAACGTGCTCACGCAAGCGCGAGTATGCCACCCGGTCGAAGGGGCCGACTTTGCCAAGTGACTAACGCGTTTCACAAGTCTCGCGACTATCTGAACCGCAGGCTTCAGCCTGCGCGAACAAAGTGTGGCACCGGTTTCAAACCGGTGCCACATGGGGCACTGGCGGA
>JAZGDL010000459.1:0-8032 GCA_036477795.1 Phycisphaerae bacterium | reverse complement strand
GTTGAAGTTTTATTCGTCGGTTCGTGTGGACATCCGGCGGATTTCCACCATCAAGGACGGGGACGTTGCCATCGGGAACCAGGTGCGCGCCAAAGTGGTCAAGAACAAGGTGGCGGCGCCGTTCAAGACGGCTGAATTCGACATCATGTTCGACTCGGGGATCAGCCTGGAAGGGGATTTGCTCGACTTGGCCCTTAAGGAGCAGTTCGTTCGCAAGACCGGGGCGTGGTTCAGCTACGGAGACGTTCGGCTGGGGCAGGGGCGGGAGAACAGCAAGCAGTTTCTGAAGGACAACCCGGACCTGTTCAACGAGATTCGCGAAAAGATTCTGGCCGCTCGGGACCTGGGTGAGGGCAAGACCGATTCTGAGAAGGCAGCCAACAAGCCATCGTCAGCGGGCAAAGCCGATGTCGCCGCCGGTCCCAAGAAAAAGTCTCCCGTGGCGGCGGGCCGGGGAGCGTAGCAGTACAGGGCAGAGTCGTGCTCGTTCGACTTTCGGAAACCGTGCTGGTGCGAGAATCCTTTCTCGCACCCATCCCGCACGGAAATCCTTTCCCGCGGCCCGCCAAGAGGGGGGACCGAGAAGGGATTCTCGGTCCAGCGTCTTGCGGACCGCGAACGCGGTGTCTTCGCCGCTAACGGTGGTGATGCGAAGCGGTCTTGAAGCGGTCCCGGAAGTGGCTGCCCTGGTCATGGGGCGGTCATGGCCGGCACGCCGACGTCGGCCTGGGAAGCGACCACGATAACACCCACCAGGATCATGGCTACGCCGACCATTTGAGCCGAAGTCAGTCGCTCACCAAGCCATAGATAGCCGAGTGTGGCGATGACGGCGTATCCACCGCCGACCATCAGCGGGTAGGCGATGCTGATCTTCAGGGCACTGCTCTGCAGAGCGAACATGTAAAAGCAGACGTTCAAAGCGAAGCAAGACAATCCTATCACGAGAGCGGGCGTGGTCAGTACGCTGATGACGGCGTGGATGGGGCCGTTGCGGAGCAGGCCGCCCTGGCCGTGAATCCTGGTCATGCCGGTCTTCATCAGCAGGTTGGCGGCGGCATTGAGCAGCAGGGCTATAGTGAGGGCAAGTCCGTGAATGGTCAGCATTTCGTCCTCCCGTTAATCTACCGGATCAAGAGCGTGAGCTAGGGCGTAACCGAACGGTCGTCGGTTGGCAAGCGGTATGGGCTTAGGTATGCGGTCAATGATGGTCCGTCTTGGAGGTGGGAGCAACGAGTTGCCCGTACACCTCGCCCAACTCGCTTTCACAACAGGCGTGGGCGACAAACCAGTAACGAAACGGCGAGTTGAAATAGGAGGACATGGCACCGGTCACACAGAAGACGAAGTGGACGGTGGCGACAACGATGCCCGGCCCTGCAAAGTCCAGGATGCTGGCACAAACGACGGCGGTGATCATCACAATAGTGACGATCAACGACCAGCACAGGCACACCTTGGACCAGTACTTGATGTAGGGTGAGCGCCTGCCCGGCTTGGTCTGCAGAGCGATCAACGGCGGCAGGAACAGGAGAAAGCCGGCCAGCCCCTGAATCGCCGCCGTGGCACGTCTTTCAGATTCTGTCGGTGTGTAGGTAGCCACAAATGCGCCCGACAATTCAACTTCATTGATGCCGGCCAGATGTGCTGCCCTACCAACAGACGGCTGGTGATATGATCCCATGCACGTCTGACCGTCGTGAACTGGTCTCTGATACAATCGTAGCAAATCAGTTGTGGCTGGGAAAGCCCGTAACCGCCGCCGAAGTGAGGATGATCGGTCATTTTACCAAAATCGCCGGTATCGTCCCAGGCTGTACGAGTTCAAGCGAGATCCATGCTTTGAGTTCCCGTGATTGATCTAACTATCTTTGAAATAATAGGTTATGTTGACCGACGGCTTCAGACACAAGTAGGGCAGGCCTTGCGGACCACGAACGCGAGATCGGTGGGCGCCCACGGGGTGGTCCGCACGGCGGACCCTACATCTTCGGCCCACTTTGCGCCGTAGCGTCAGTCGTGTGGGGCCTTGGTCTGGTGTAATCCGGCGGGAGCAGAAATAGGGTGGATTGAGCTGACAGGCGTTGTGCCCGCGGCGCGTCTGTAACAGCGACGATGACGATGCCGGCATCAACCGAATGCGATCCCGAGCAGCCGGTGGTTGAGGCTGTTCTTCAAGGGGACCGATACGCTTTCGACGAGCTTTGTCGTCGCCATAGCGATTGGGTCCGAGCGGTGATATTCGGTGTTTTGTGCGACCGGGAACGCATCGACGACGTCGCTCAGCAGGTGTGGACGACGTTTTGGGAGCAGATCGGTCGGCTGCGTAATCCCAGTCGCTGGCGTCCGTGGTTGTATCGGCTGGCCCGCAACGCGGCGGTCGACGCCGGGCGCCAGGGCCAACGACGAAAACGGGCCGCTGAACGAGTCGGCGCGGCGTCGCCGGCTGAGACAGTTTGTCCATCGCCGGGAGATGCGGCGGTCCGTGCGGAGCAGCACCAAGCGGTGGCAGATGCGGTGCAGGCGCTGCCGGCATTATATCGAGAACCGTTTGTGCTGCGTCACGTGCAGGGTTGGAGTTACCGGCAGATCAGTGAAGTGATGGGTTTACGTACGGATACGGTTGAGACGCGACTGGTGCGAGCGAGGCGCCGGCTGCGTGAGGCATTGCGAGATAAGGTATGAGTGACATGTCCGGTCTTGACGAGAAAATCGAACGCCTGATCAACCGCAAGCTGGACGGCGAGTTGACCTACGACGAGCGGCTGGAGCTGGATCGTGCTTTGATCCGGTCGCCGGAGCACCGCCGAATGTTGGAGGAGTTACAGCGTATTGATGCGTTGTGCGGTGAGTCCATTCGTAGCGAGGTTGAAGCGGAACCAGACCGGCCGGAGGAGATGTTGCGGCCTGTGGCGCACGTGCCGTTTCAACGTCACCGGTGGCCGCGTCTGTGGTGGTTGCTGCCGGGCGCGGTTGCGGCGTGTCTCGGGTGGTTCACGCTCGCTGGTGGACTGACCGGTGTGGGTTCAAGCGGGCGACAGGGGATGGGGCCCGTGGGGCCGATGGCCGGCAACGGCTTTGGTTTGCACGAGGAGATTGAACGACCGGGCCTGATCCGGGCGCCTAGCGTGCGACCGATAAGTGCGACGTCTGTTCCGGGTTGGACCGGTGGAATTCGTGACGGCCGGCGCAACACGGGGCTTTATTGTGTGATTGGCTCCGATGGGAATCTGTACCTGATTCAAGTGGATCGTGTGCAGACGTTTCGCCGGCGCGGTTCTGCGAGCGGATCAGTGCCGTCATGGTAGGTATGAGTAGAGGTAGAGTTTGACAGTTAAGGAGTGTATAGGATGAAGGCTTTGATTTGGAGCACGGTAGCTACGGTAGCGTGCACGTGGGTCTGGCAGCGTGCGGTGTCCGCTTCTGACACTGAAGAGGTGAATGTCCAGAAGATCGTCACCGAGGGTGAAGACGGGCAGGTCGTAGTGGTCCTGAAGAAGATCAGCGCCGGTAGCGACGACGGTTCGGGCGCGGAAGGTGAAGTCGAGATTGAGATCGTCGTTGCCGTCGAAGGTGACGGGCAGGTGAAAGTGCTGCGGAAGATCGGCGGGGGTGGGCGGGCGATGGCGCTGCTCGGTGCCGCTGACGAGCTGGAGCCGCTGAGCCTGCTGATGGTGGGCGACGACGTCGATGAGGATGCCGGCTGGCTGGGCGTGCAACTGGGCGCCGTGTCGAAATCGGCGACAGAGGAGTCAGCCGACGCGGAAGGCGTTTCGATCCTTAACGTGGCGGAGGGCAGCCCGGCCGACGCGGCTGGATTCGAGAAGGGCGACGTCCTGATCGAAGTCGACGATGTAGCGATCGACGCTGACCTCAAGACGTTCGTGGATCTGGTTCGCGAAGCGGGCCCCGGTGATCGTATGAAGTTCACGGTGCTGCGCGACGGCGAGCGCCGCACGCTGGTGGCCACGTTGGGTCGCCGCGCCGAAGCCAAGGACGCCACGTGGATCCACAAGGGCGAGTACATGATGTTGCTTCACGATACCTTGCGCTCGAAGGCCAAGGTCCTGCGGCGCGGTGAGGGCGGTGGATGGCATTTCGAGATGCTGCACGACGATGCCGGTTGGGCCGCTTTGCCTGACGACATCATGAAGCTCATTCCGCGGTTTCAGTGCAAGACGATGCGGGTTTTTGAGGATGATGACGAGAAGCGGATCTCGATCGCAATCGTACGCGACGGCGAGGCCATCACCATCAAGAGCACCGACAACGGTGGTATCGAAGTGAAGCGGACGGATACCGAGACCGGCAAGGAGACGGTGACCCTCTATGCCAACCGGGATGAGCTTGAGGCCAATGACCAGGACGCTTTCAAGATCTACTCCGATGCGGGGAATCGCATCATGATTCAGTTGGATATCGATCCGGACCACGACTTCGATTTCGATTTCGATTTCGACGATGACGGTAGCTTGGGTTTCGGATGGGTGGCGGACCTGGAAAAACGAATGGCTGAACAGTCCAATGCGCTCGCCGAGGTGATGGAGCGATTGCAAGGTATCCATGCTGGAATCAAGGCCTCGGGCGATCCACTTCAGGACGTTACCGAGAACACGTTCCTCGGCAGGTTAATGCGCATTCAGGCCAGGCAAACGATTCGAGAGAATCCGGACGGCACCATTGACGTCGTTGTCCGGAAGGGCACGAATGAGCTGGTCACCCGGTATTCGGATGCGGATGACCTAGCCGATCGCAACCCGGATACGTATGACACATACTTGGACTTGAAGTCCGAATCCCAATAGCCCCAAACCACCCTCCGAGGAAAAAGGGAGTAGTCTTTCGCGTTCTTTCTGGGACGTCCCTTGGGACGGAGCGAGGATTGAACAACCCTCCGCTCAGACGCTCCCTTACGGTCGCGGCGCTATTGCTCAGGCCCGCTCCCTTACGGTCGCGTCTCGGAAACGGGTCGCGGTTCCGTTCCTTTGTGCCTCCGTGCCTTCGTGCCTCCGTCCCTTTGTAGGTAGCGGCCCCGATCGACAGGGCCCGGATCAAGAAACGCCGACCGATGCTCGCACGGTCCTGGGCATCCCAGTACAGCAGCGTACACAGCGACCCCCGGCAAGAAAAACCAGAATGTCCCCTTTTTGCCCCTTGCCCGCTTGGGTCGAGGAACTCGCTTTGGTACGATGCTCTCAAAGGTCCGGCCACGGGGTGGTCCGCACGGCGGACCCTACACTTTCCGGCGAATTGGAAATGTCGGCTCTTTGGAGAATCGCATGTGCCGAGGGATTGCAATGCTGTTGTTCGCGTCGCTGGTCATCGGCCTGCCCCGCGACGCCAGGGCTCAGCCGCTCAACGGGCGCGAAGTGCAGGACGATGTTTTCTACATGTTCATGCCCATCGCCTGGCGTGATTCAGACAACGATCAGTTTCGATTCGGCGACTTCGGCGGCATGACTGACTCGCTGGATTACCTCGAATATCTGGGCATCACGGCAGTCTGGATGACTCCCATCTTTCCGTCGACGGGCTATCACGGCTACCAACACGGCGCGGCTGACCAGATCAATTCCCGGTTCGGTACCGAAGCCGACTTTCTAAATTTTGTCAGCGCCTCCCACGCCCGTGGAATCAAGGTGTTTATCGACTTTGTGGTTTACGGCATCTCGCAGGACTCAATCTGGTTCCAGGATTCCTTCAACAATCCATCGTCCATCTACGACGACTGGCTGGCATACACCAACGACGCCAACACCACCTATCTTCTGGGCAGCAGGTTTCCCACATGGAACGGCGATACCGTGGGCTTCATTCACTGGAACCTCAACAACGCAGACGTAACAAACCTTGTTACCGGATGGTCGCTGCACTGGCTGGACCCCAACGGCGATGGTGATCCGGCCGACGGCGTGGACGGGTATCGGCTGGATCACGTGTCGGCCTGGCACGACACGGAGAGCCCGTGGGGCTACCACATCGACTGGTGGGAGGATTGGAAAGCCGAGTTGCTGCTGGTCAACCCCGACGTCTTCACTTTTGCGGAGCAGGCCGACTGGGGCTCTCACGGCACGGATCTACTCAGCGCTCACGACGCGGCGATGACCAAGCCGTTTCAATCCGCCGTGCGCAGCGCCCTCAACAACGAGCTGGTGGCAGGGCTATACTCCGAAATGCGGGCCACGCTGGCGGCGCGTCCCGCGGGCGGTACTTTTCTGGCGACCCTGGGCGACCACGACGTGGATCGTCTCGCGTCGGTGATCGGCCAAAGCCCGGCGAAGGGCAAAGCCGCCGCCGCCATCCACATGACCCAGCCGTTCCCGCCGGTTTTATACATGGGCGACGAGATCGGCATGCTGGGGATCAAACAAGATTATGGCAGCGACGCCAACGACATCCCCATGCGCGAGCCGTTCAAGTGGAACGCGGTGGCCGGGCCGCCCATGTCCAACTACTGGGTGCTCAACAGCCAGGCCTTCAACAACCCGTTCTCCAGCGACAACGACGGGCGGTCGGTCGAGGAGCAGCAGGGCGCCCCCAACTCCCTCCTGGAAGCCTACCGCACGCTGATCGCCACCCGCAGGAATCATGCGGCGCTGCGGCACGGCACCTACCACGAAGTAACCAATTCAAGCTCGCGAGTATGGTCGTTTGTGCGGCATGTGGCGGACGGAGAGACGTTGCTGGTAGCCATTAACGTGTACGGCAATTCGCAGACGCCGAGCTTGAACCTGTCGGAGTTCGCCATCCCCGGCGGCTCGACGACGGTGCAGAACGTGCTGACCGGGTCGTTCCTGCCGGACATGACCGACGCCAACAAGGGCGCGTATCCCGTCAGCCTCTTAAGCTACGGATACATAATCCTTCTGTTGGACATCATTCCATCCGAGCCTGAGCCGCAGCAGATCGACGGGCTGAGCATCCCGATCGATTCGGGCGACTGCGCTGCGGTCGCTACCCAGGACAACCACACCGGACTCGGCGACAACATCAACGAGCTCAACCAGTTGTTCGCGCGAGTCGAAGGGCGGATGTTGAAGGTCGGCATTACCGGCAACCTTGATCTTAGCGGAACTGCGATGATGCTCTTCGTGGATACGATCGCAGGCGGCCAGAACGTGTTGGACACCCGTTCGTTCAGCACGCCGCCGGGCAATCTTCCCGCGATCGACGGACTGGTCTTGGACGCGGGCTTCAGCCCCGACGTGGTGGTCCACGTTAACGCCTGGGGGGGGACGATCTTCGTTGACCACTACATGCTAAATACCGGCGGCGGTGGGACGAAACGCTTTGTCGGCGCCGGCACGGTCAATGACCTCGACGCGTTTCTCTCCGGCGCGGACAACCGCAACGGCATGTTGATGGCCCTCAACAACTCCAACGCCGCGGGCGTTACCGACACCGACGCATCCGCCGCCGGGACGGCGACCAGCGGGTTCGAAGGAGAGTTGCCCTTCGATGATCTGCTCATCACCGAGACAACCGACATGATAAAGCTGATGGCCGTGCTGGTGCGGTCCAACGGACAAGTGGGCGATCAGTTTCTCCCCGGACTCGGCGGCGGATACGACAACCTGGGCTTCGTTCCGTTGGACTTGAACACGATTCCGGGCGAGCAGTTCCTGAGGTTTTCGCTGTCGGACCTTCCTGGCGACGGGGACCACGACGGGGACGTGGATCTGTTCGACTTCGCGGGAATTCAGGCTTGCGAGAGTGGGCCCGGTGCAACCCTCGGTGCGGGCTGCGCCTGCCTCGACCTGGACCTTGACGGCGACGTGGATTTCGCCGACTTCGCCGACTTCCAGGCGGCCTTCACCGGCCCCCCGCCGTAGCTCCGGGCGCGTTCGACGAACGGGAGGGCGTAGCTGTTGCGTCCGTGGCCGTGTCATCCGGGTTGTTGCGGGCGGGGTCCGTGACAGAATCGGCGGCTGTGGAGGCAGGCTGAAGGCCTGCTCTGTAATAGCCGGGGGCAAGCGTAGCGCCACCCCCGGATGGCGCCGCCACCGAACCACCCGACCCTGAAGGGGTCGTC